>CABUMF010000008.1 GCA_902492655.1 uncultured Eubacteriales bacterium
GTATGACTTGAACCGTGACGGAAATATCGACATCACCGATGTTGCTTATGTTCTCCATAACTTCGGTTTCTGATAATAAGAATTAATGCGGACGGCACATACCTCCGTAATCCCCCTTTACAGAGGTGGAAAGCTAATGCTTTCCCCTCTTTCAAACGGCATAAGGCATTAAATCTTGTGCCGTTTGAAAGAGAGATTATATTCTTAATTATTATTGCAAAGGAGTATTCTACATATGAATAAAAGAAAAGTTTTGTCATTCCTGCTAAGTATATGTATGCTTGTTTCTTGTTGTACGCAGCTTTCGTTTGCATCAAGCGACAGCATAGACGGCAAAGGAGAAAGACAGGTATATATTCATGCCTTTGAAAGCACGCCGAAGTCTACGGAAAGCGTAAACAATACCACGGTATATATGGGTGATACGACAAATATTTATTTTGCCGTTGATAAGCCGAACAAAGGCGATACTCTTTCAAAAGATAACCTAATTGTGCAGGAGGCTGCCGAAAAAGAACGAATTACCGCTGAACAAAGAGCGGATAATCTCGGTCTTTCGGGTGACGAAAAACAGGAATATATCGAATACGAAGTTGCAAAGGCGATTGAGCTTGCACGGCACTGTGAGCCGCAATATGATCTGCAGGGATATACCATTAAAATATATTTCGATACAAAATACTTTAAGCCTGCAAGCCTTGATACCAAGGATGCCATAGATTATAAAATTCCAAACGACGACAAGGATTTTGGCATCATAGATGAAGGACAGGCAGAAAATGAAGAAGTTTCTGTTTTACCGGGATATATGACCTATAAACCTCAGGTGCATTATCAGGAGCCTGTACAAGGTGACGATGACAGTCGTGTCGGCTGGGTTAGTACAACGGTGTTTTTGATGAACAACGGATTTTATCCGAACAAAAACGACAGCCTGTGGTATAATCTTTGTAAATTGGCACTCATTCCGAAGCAAACGGGACATACAAGCGTTCGACTTGATTATGACACAAGCGACGAAGATACTTTGGAGCTTTTTGCAAAAAATGTAAATGACGAAAAGCTGAACTTTAACGCCGATGTCAAAAATGACGGCATCTTTTATATCAATATAGATGATAAAAACAAGCCTTCACCGCCTCGACCGGACAACGATCATCCGGCAGGTACATACAACGAAGAAATAAGTGTAGGACTGGTTCATGATAACGCAGAGCCTTGTCAGATATTCTATACAACCGACGGGGTTACCGACCCGCGTATTGAGGGAAATACAAATGTAAAAGAATTTGTCAGCGGTGACGAAATATTGCTGACAGGCACCACAGTCATTAAAACTGCGACAAAAAGATTGTCGGACGGTAAATGGAGCGATATCAAAAGCTACGCATTTAATTTCCGTCCAAAGGCACCGTATTTGTTTAACAGCTCCGGTAAGATGATACCGAATATATACAACGAGGTTTGGTCAGAGGACGGTTATTCGGTTATCACATTTGATACTTCCGACTTCTCCGCCGGAATGACTCCCGGAACTAAGGTTTACTATACTTTTAATTCCGAAATTTCTCCTGATTATATTTTGGATAATCCAAACGGAACAGATGCGCAAAATGGCTGGGTTGGTACATTGACGGGCCTTATTGCCGATAAGATTAAGAGTTCGTGCGTTATGCGTCTTGTTACGGTAAATAAGTGGGGCACAAGTGAAGTTTCGGTATATTATCTCGGCATCAAGCCGGATAAGGTAACAGCTACTCCGAGTTCTGGGCTCGACCGAGAACAGCCTATTACCCTTTCCTGTGAAACACCGGGCTCTAAGATATACTATACGCTAAACGGCGGCGACCCGAGAAGCGGCGGCGAGTTATACACTCAGCCCATATCATTGAGCTCTGATACGGTTATCAAGGCTGCTGCGTTTAATAACGGAAATTGGAGCGATGTTACATCCTTCTGGTACTTGTTTACAAATACAAGCGGTGTAACTGCATTTTATCCGTCGGGAACATACACAGGAAGCGTTGATGTTGTTCTCTATCCCGATGAGCCGGGAAAGGCTATTAAAATATCATATGATGACGGTATTGATTGGATAGATTACAACGGCGAAACAATGCATATCGACGGTTACACCAAATTCCGTGCAAAGATTTCCGATGATGTCGGTATGGGTGACGAATTTGTTTATATAGTAAAGCCGTATGCGCCGGTATTTACGCCCGAAAGCGCACAGTTTACAAGCTCTGACACGGTAACTGTATTTAATCCGCCCGAAAACGGTGACGGATGTGAGCTTTGGTACACTACCGACGGCAGCGAGCCGACCGAAAACAACAAAGCAGACGGTGATTCTGTAAAGATTGACATTACAAAATATACTACCGTAAAAGCTGTTATTGTAAAGGACGGAAAATACAAGTCCGATGTAGTTACAAACACTTACGGCGTAGTCTACGGCAAACCGTCAAAGCCTCTTACCACACTTTTGCCCGGTTTTTACATGAGAGAAACCGGAACCGACGAAATTACAACAAAGTTCAAACAAGCCGGAGAAAATATTGATATTTATTACACTATCGGCATAGGTGACGATCCCGGAATGACGCCGGATATACATAATGTCGGAAACGGAACGTATAAGTACACTCCGAATGATGATATTGAGGTTATCGACAGCATGACGATAAACGCTATTGCCGTAAAGAACATTAACGGCGAGCTTGTACAAAGCGATGTGGCAACTTTCTATTATCTGATAACACCCGAAGCGCCCATAGCCGCACCTTCTGCCAATGTCGAAAAGCTGCCTGTTGTTCCCGTCGAAGCATTAAGCGTTAAATCGACAGGCGGCAAACGGTGTGTAATAAAATATACTATCGGTAATGAAAACGACGGATATTTCAGCGGTGAATTTGAAAACAGCTATACCGAAGGAGAAAATCCGCAGGATTATTCACGGTTTTATATAGACACGAAGACAGGAAACGCATACAGAAATGCAGATTTAAGCGGTGAGCCGCTTTGCAGGCTCGATAAGAGCTTTAATGATGCGGCTGTTCTTATTCTTTCGTGTGAACTGGACGGAGTTTTGAGTCAGGAAAATGCCTATGTGTATTTGATTGACACCGAAAATCAACCGTTAATTCCGCCTTATGCAGATAAAACCAGCGGAACTTATACCGAGAGCAAAGACAACTTTGTTGTAAATTTATATTCCGTGTACAGCGAAAGTGACAACATAAAAATACAGTGGAAGTATGAAAATGATGCGGAGTGGACAGATTATTCCGATTCCTCGAAGCCGGAATTTAAGACGGTGGACAAAATCCTTTATATCCGCACTGTGGATAAAGCAAATCCGAAAAGGGTAAGCGAAAGTGTGGGATATGTATATTACTTTGTTCCTTCCGCGCCTGTCATAACTCCTGTTTCCGGTGTGTATAAAAAATCGGACAATACGAATATTTTAATTGAACAGCCCGAAAATAAGCCGGATGACATAAGCTACAGGCTCTATTATTCACAGAGTACGGACGGACAATGGGGAAATACCACCGGTGACTTCCCTTATTACAAAATAGATGCGTCCAAAACCGTAAAAGCATATGTGAAAAATCCGGTAACGGGCAGAACGAGCAAAACTACATATGCTGTATATATTGCCGAAGAAGACAATGTTTTGGGCGGAGCTGTCAGCATTAAAGCACCTTTCGACAAAAAGCGTATAAGCGCGCATCTTCTGGGCAAGGGTGATTATGCAAGCGGTATTATGTTCAATCCGACAGAGAATGTTATTTATCGCTACAAATATACATTCACTCCGGAAGCCGGTGGCGGTTTTTATCAATCGGATAATGTTCGGTTTGATCCGAAAAATACAATTGTTCCGACCGAAAAAATGGATACCGTAACAGTAAATCCCTGGATAGACGGCGAAAAGCAGACAACGGAAATCTATCATACAATAGATATAGTGCACCTTGATGTACCGAAAGTTAAGGTTTTGGGTACTCCGAACAGTAACGGAAGCTACAGCAAGGGAACAGGATATTATGTTGAAAGCATATATCCTACAGATAACACAATTATTGTATATTACACCACCGACGGAAGCGATCCGACAAAGAGCACCTCAAGAAAGAAATTTACGCTTGCCGACAAGGGGACACAGGAAACCCTTTCTGCAACAACGACCGTAAAAGCCGTGTATTACAGTGCTTGCGGCGATACCGATTGTAAAGCCTGCCAAAACGGTAATTATGAGAACTGCCCGAACAGCGTTTACGGGGAAGTTGGTATATATACATATACCGTACCCGAAATTAAAATCACCTCCGGCGGCGGTGGCGGCGGTGGCGGCAGCGGAAACAGTGGAAACAGCGGCAATGGTGACGGCAACCAAGTGACTGACAACACAAGAAAATATACGATTGATATTTTCGGAAACGAGCATCCGACGCATATCGGTTATATCAGCGGATACCCCGACGGCAGTGTTCAGCCGGACGGGAAGATTACCCGTGAGGAAATGGCATCAATTCTTTACAGAATTAAAAATAAGCAGTATGATGAACCGTTTTCTGTGCAGGGAGATGTTTTCCCGGATGTTGATTTAAGTCGTTGGTCTGTTTCGGATATTGAGTATATGGCAAAGCATGATGTGATTTCAGGCTATCCGGACGGAGAATTCAAGCCGTCAAGAAATCTTACGAGGGCTGAATTTGCTTCATTGATACGCCGATTTACCGGACTTGATAAATCCGACGCACAAAACATATTCCCCGATTTGACAAACGACCATTGGGCATATGAGGATATAATGGTATTGCACACTGCGGGATTGCTTACAGGATACGAAGACGGTACAATTCGCCCCGAAAACGAAATAAGTCGTGCTGAGGTTATGAAGGTTGTCAATTTGATACTCGGACGAAATCCGTCAGAACCATATGTTAAATCGCTTAATTATAATCCTTTTTATGACCTCGAAACAGAAAAATGGTATTATGTAATTGTTCTTGAAGCAACAATCACACATAACTACTATCTTGACGATGAAGGCGTTGAAATCAAGTGGGAGGACTGTAAGTAAAATATGTGTATATGCAGGGAGATTAACTGCTCCCTGCACGCACCGGAAATACCGAGTAATTTTGAAAAAATTTCGATGTTTTCGGGCGATGCCGTGTACACAGGCTTGGTTTGCAACCGTAGACAAATTGCAAGATAACAGGGATAGAAACGGAGAGTTAATATTTTATGTTCAAAAGAAAATTATGCTCGAAATGCAAAACGGGTAAATATACATATGAGCTTGATAAATTGTCTCCGATGTGTCCTTATATCGGTTGTTACAAAGGAAGAAAATGCCCTATGTATGAAAAGCTCAAGAAACCGCGAAAACTGAGATTTTGGGAACGCATATAATGCGATTTCAAAAAAAATGTGCCTTGTACGGTATTTACGATTTGAATATCGCCCGCTGATATGAATGCGGGCGATTTTTTTATAATTTCATAAAGTACATAATAATTACGAAGGATATGAAAATATTTCTTGAAGGAAATGAATAAATCCGATTTGGATTTACCTTGTTTGCACCGGCTCTTCGGAATTTAATTTGTTCCACGGCATATTAAAAGCCTCCAAAATGATATTTTATTATATATCATCTTGGAGGCTTAATAAATATTTCACATAAACTTTGGGGGTACCCCGACAGATTATCTGACTATAACTATTTCTTTAACCTCGTGCTTATAAATTTTGAGGAATACTCTCTTTGCGTCGGCTTCGTCGTATTTCTGGATGTCATCGGGTGTTACAACTGTGATTTCGTTGTCAACCTTTGATGAATCATAGGAATATACGATAGCGCCTTCGGTGGAGTAGTTTGTTGTATTTGCGCCGTTTACGGATACGTTGATTGAACCGGAGAACTTCTTGTCAACCTTACCGTAAACTATTGAGGTATCATCGTCCAGTTCCTTTTCAAATTCGGTTTCCTTTTCTGCGATGTTAAGAAGGATTTCGTAGCGGTCAACCTCTCCTGTGGAGTTTACGCTGTATCTTATAATATCGCCCTGCTCGAGAGAAACCTTTTCGTAATCAAGGCCCTTTCCGTTTATGCCTATTCTCTTTCCGCCGACATATGCGTAAAGTCTTTCAACTCTTTCCTTGTCGGAATTCATAACATTTGAAAGGCTGTCAACAACTGCGATCTGAGTTTCGCCGGAGATAACTCCTGCGGAGTTTGTGATAACCATAATTGTTGCGGTCATGCTGTCGGTCACATCATACATTTTAACATCATATTTTGAACCGTCTATAAGCATATCGCGCTTTTTAACGGAATAATCACTTTCGGACGAGCCTTCGGGAATGTCAAAAATAAGCGTGGAAGCGGAAACATTGTACTTTCCGAGCTTGTTTACGGATGCCTTGTATTCAACGCCTTTCTCATCAACATTAAGCGTAAACTGCTTTTCGTCAATTCCGCCGTCTGTCTTGTCTTCAGCCAAATCAACCGTTTTGAGAAGACCGCTGTCGTTAAGCTCATAGGTTATTACCTGAGGAACTACCTTGCCGCTCTCGTTTTTAAGGCTTGCAAGAACCTCGTTTGCAGTCCTTCCGCTTGCGCCGTCAAGCGTCATCTTATCTGCGCCGTTTGCGGATACAAGCTTTCCTTCTGTTGTTAAGAATTCAAAGGTAACCTTTCTTCCGGATGCATCTGTTTCATATGCATCGTAAAGATATGCATAGTTGCTTGCAAATCTCTTTGTGGCGTCTACCGCTGCAATTCTGCCGTAGTTGTCAAGATAGAATTTGCCTGTGTCATCTATTGAAATGGTGTCTGTATAATTTTCCGCAACCTTATATTTTTCGCCGTCTATATAAACGTGGTTTTGGGATTTTTCCGTTACCGTTCCTTCAACTGCCTTATCGCAAACCTTAACTGTAATTGCCAAGCCGTCAAGGCTCTTTGCAACGGAAAGAACATTCCATTCCTTAAGGTCGGAGAAATTCATGTCAGCCCCGTCTTTTGTGAGAGAGAATTTAATGTCAGTGTCATCGGGATCAAGAACCAGAATTCCGTTGTCGTATTTGTCATAAATTTTGTGACTTACTTCCGAAATAGAATCCACAACAAAGTTTTCATAGTGAATTACGCTTACAATATCAAAAACATCATCACGATTGCTGTCTATAAGCTCAATAACCCCCGTTATTGTTCCGCTTTCGGGCTTTATAAGAGTTGCGTCAAATTCTGCCGCCTTGCTGTTATAGATGAGCTTTGCATCTTCTGCGATGTTTGCAATCTTTGTTTTTGAATCAGCTTGCTTATCTCTCCAGTATTCAAGCTTTTTGGCAGTTTCGCCGCTTAATGATACAACATTTTCACCGTCTATTTCAATCTTGTTCATGGCGTTTGTGTCTTCAACAGCCATAATTACTTCCTTTTCACGGGAAGAATTGTTTACAGACTTTACAAGATACATTACCTGATAACCGAGAAGGGAAGTAGCCTGACCGGTAACATCCTTGTAGATTGTATCGTCGATCTCAACCTGATTGTCCTTTAATGAGCTTGTGCCATTCAGTCTTGTGAACTTGTTTCCTGTAACCTGACCGAAAAGCTTTTCAACATTCAAGGTATCTTTAAGAATTGTTTTGTCAGTAACCTCATACTGAATGTTGGAACCAAAGCCGGTCTGCTCCATCATCTTGATTTCAAGTGCATTTTCAGCCATTTTTGCAATGGTTGAACGGGTTGCGTTTCCGCTCGTCTGAGAAACGCCGGCAAAAAGTCCGATGTTTTCGGCAGTGATCATATATCCTGTGGGATAACCTCCTGCAGCGTCTGCCTTCGGTTCATATCCAAGCATTTTTGTGAATATAACCGCCGCTTCGGGAATTGTGATGGGGTCATCGGGTCTGAAATGAACGCCGTCGTCGCCGACTACAAGGGATCTTGAAGCCGCTACATTTATATAACCAACACCCCAGTGATTGAGCGGTACATCGGCAAATTTACTTGAACCCTCAGAACCCTCCGCTACAGAGTCAAGTCCCAGCTCGGATATCGCAACTCTTGCAACCTCCGAACGCTTGATGCTGTCGTTAGGTCTGAAATTGCCTGTGTCTGCATCGCCCGTCATAATATTGAGCGAACCGAGAACTGCCGCAGTTGTTTCAAGGTCTGTTCCCTTGACATCTTCCGCAATATTGAATGCGGAAACGGATTGGAACAATCCGAGCAGCATTGCAAATGCCAGTACCAGTGATAAAAACTTCTTTGACATACAAAATGTCCTCCCATAAATAAATTTTTACGGTTTGTTTTTTGCGGTTACCGTAAATCCGCAATATGATAAGTGGTTTACATAATTTTTTAATTTTTCAAAAAAATTAAAAAGCAGCGTGCATTATGCAGTGTTTTGCTTTTAAGAAATTCGTGTTATGTCAACCACAATTTCGATTATACAATACAAGAATAAAAAAATCAACCCACAAATTTTGGGTTGATTTCCATTCTAATTTTCAGAGAATAAATCTCTTGTATAAACCTTGTGTTTCACATCACAAAGCTCTGGAGAGAATCTGTTTGCGATTATTATGTCGCAGGATTTTTTAAAGCTTTCAAGGCTTGAAATCACAGGCGAGCCGAAAAACGAATCACTCTTTATGCCCGGCTCAAAAATAACGGTTTTTATCCCTTTTTCCTTTATAATATTGATTATGTCAAGAATTGCGCTTTGCCTGAAATTATCGCTTCCCGATTTCATAGCAAGCCGATGAATACCGACAATCGGCTTTTTTTCCGTTATTCTTTTTGCAAGGGAAGTGATTTTTCCTGCTATATAATCCTTTCTTTTAATATTGGATTCAACTGTTGCGCCGATAATGCTTTCGGGAATATCGCCAAAGTCCGACAGAAGCTGCTTTGTATCTTTTGGAAGGCAATATCCTCCGTAGCCGAATGACGGATTGTTATACTCCGTGCCTATTCGTTTGTCGTGGCAAACGCCTTCTATTATTAATTTTGAATTTAATCCTTTAGCTTCGGAGAAAGTGTCAAGCTCGTTAAAGAACGATACCCTCATCGCAAGATACGCATTTGAAAAAAGCTTGATAGCCTCGGCTTCGTTTGTTCCCGTAATAATCCGCGGAATACTCTTTTTTTCAGCGCACGAAGAAAGAATGTCCGCAAAAGCATCGGCTTTTGCCGCCATGCTTTTTTCGGAGCCGACTATTATACGGGAGGGGTACAGATTATCGTAAAGGGCGTTGCCTTCACGCAAAAATTCCGGTGAAAACATTATTCTTTTGCATTTGAGTGAGGTGCTTAACCGCTTCGTGAAGCCTACGGGAACGGTTGACTTGATAACCGTTATTGCACTTGGATTTACAGAGATTACATCTTCAACAATTCTTTCTATTCCCGAAACATCAAACGAATTTATTTCAGGGCTGAAATCGGTCGGGGTGCATATTAAGATGTAATCAGCATCTTTTACGGCGTTTTTCATATCCAATGTTGCACGCAGATTAAGCTTTTTGGTTTTAAGGAATTTTTCGATGTATTCATCTTTTACGGTCGGCAATCTTTTGTTTATCAAATCAACCTTTTTTTGCATTATGTCAACTGCTGTTACATTATGCTTTTGAGAAAGCATAACTGCGTTTGAAAGCCCGACAAAGCCCATGCCTATGACTGCAATATTCATACAAAATCTCCACCTTAATTTGTTTGTGTTTACATTTAATTTTTGCCACTTTTCCTAAAAAATAAAACAGTTGACAAACAAATAAAAATATGGTAGAATAAATTAGGTTTATGTGTTGAGGGAGTGGGGTTTTCCCAAAGTAGTTTGCAGTGCCTTTGATTTCAGAGAGGGGATGCCTTGGCTGTAAGCATCCGTATCGCGGCGGCAAACGAAATTCGGCTCCGGAGCATTTGCAAGAAATTGCAGGTGATTTGCGTTCACGCCAAAACGCTTTGAGTGCGGAGCTGTATCCGAATTTGGGTGGTACCGCGGGCTGAATTTATGCTCGTCCCTTGATAAGGGACGGGCTTTATTTTTTGAATAATATTGAAGGGATGATATATATGTCAGACAGGACACAGGAAATCAAGCAGGCATTTCTGAATGAACTGAGCAGCATTACCGATATTGCTTCGCTTGAAAATGTCAAGGTAAAATATCTTGGCAAAAACGGAAAGATTACGGCTCTTATGAAGGATATGAGGGCTCTTGCACCTGAAGAAAAGAAGGTTTTCGGTCAGGTTGTAAACAAGCTGAAGGGTGAGGCTTCAAGCTTTATTTCGGCAAAATTTGAGGAGCTTAAGGCTATAGCCATTGAAGAAGAAATCAATCGTATGGAGGAGCTTGATGTTACGGCTCCGGCAAATCTTGAAAGAGGCTCCTATCACCCCATTACCCTGGTTCAGCGTGACTGCGAAAGAATATTCAAGTCCATGGGCTTTACCGTAGAGGATTACAGCGAGGTTGTTACCGATTATGAATGTTTTGAATCGCTCAACATCCCCAAAGATCATCCTGCCCGTGATATGCAGGACACTTATTATCTTGAAAACGGTCAGCTTTTAAAGAGCCAGACCTCTGCGGCACAGAATGCGATATATAAAAAGTATAAGGATGCGCTGATTAACGACGGTGTGCCGATTAAGGCGATTTTCCCCGGAAGATGCTTCAGAAACGAGGCTACGGACGCTTGCCATGAGAATACATTTTTCCAGATGGAAGGCGTTATGGTTGATAAGAATATTTCTATTTCAAACCTTATCTTCTTTATGAAAACCATGCTTTCCGAGGTTTTCAGAAAGGACATTAAGGTAAGGCTTCGTCCGGGATTTTTCCCGTTTGTCGAGCCGGGATTTGAGCTTGATATAAGCTGCCTTATTTGCGGCGGAGAAGGCTGTCCTTCGTGTAAGCACAGCGGTTGGCTTGAGCTTTGTCCGTGCGGTATGATTCATCCGGAGGTTCTTAAGGCGGGGGGAATTGACCCTGAAAAATACACGGGCTTTGCGTTCGGACTTGGTCTTACAAGACTTGCGATGATGAAGTACGGCATAAAGGATATTCGTGATTTGAACAGCGGCAGCTTAAAAAGCCTTTGCCAGTTTACCGATGATGAATAGGAGGGATAGAATATGTTTTTGTCTATGAATTGGATTTCCGACTTTGTTGACTTGTCGGGACTTGATAAACTAAAGCTTATTAATCAGTTTTCTCTTTCGACCGCAGAGGTTGAAAATGAGATTTTCTTCAAAGGAAGCGATGTTTCGGGTATAGTTGCGGCTAAGATTGTCAGCGTAGAAAATCATCCCGATTCAAAAAAGCTTCATCTTTTGAAGGTTGATACCGGAAGCTCAGAGCTTACCGATGTTGTTTGCGGAGCACCGAATGTTAGGGTAGGAATGGTTACGGCTTTTGCAAAAGTCGGTGCGAAAATCGGAGAAATCACAATTTCGCCCCGTGATTTGGCAGGCTATACTTCATATGGTATGTGCTGCTCGGAAAATGAAATCGGAATAAGCGATGACCACAGCGGAATTATGGATATTACTGATGATATTCCTTTGGGAACCGACCTTAAGGAGGTTTATCAGATTGAGGATATAGTTTTTGAGGTTGACAATAAATCTCTTACAAACCGTCCCGATTTATGGGGGCATTACGGTATTGCCCGTGAATTTGCGGCACTTTCGGGAAGACCTCTTAAGCCTCTTGATACCGCCGAGCTTTCTTTGTATGATAAGCTTCCGGAAGTTGATATGAAGATAGAGGATCCGCTTTGCTACCGTTATTCCTGTATGCAGGTTGATAATATCAAAAGAAGCGTCAGCCCCGTAAACATGAGAATAAGGCTGTATTATTGCGGAATGAGAGCAATCAATTTCTTGGCTGACCTTACAAACTACATCATGCTTGAAATGGGACAGCCCATGCACGCCTTTGACTCAAGAAAGATTGAAAAGATAAGAATTAAGCGTTTTAATGAGAAATTCAAATTCAAAACCTTGGACGGAGTCGAGAGGAATATTGATGAAAACACCCTTATGATTTGCAATGACAACATTCCCGTCGGAATTGCAGGCATTATGGGCGGCCTTGATTCCGAAATCGTGGAGGATACTACCCGTCTTACTTTGGAATCCGCGACATTTGATGCGGCTTCTATAAGAAAGTCAACGGTTAGGCTTTCCCACCGTACGGACGCTTCGATGAGATACGAAAAATCCCTTGACCCCGAGATGACGGTTCCTGCAATCGGCAGATTTATTAAGCTCATGAAGGATGCCGATCCCGATGCCGAGGTTGTATCGAGGCTCACTGACGAGTACGCCCATCATTTTGAAAAGGTTAAGCTTGAGTTCGACAAGAGCTTTGTTGACCGCTATACGGGCATTGATATTGACAACGAAACCATTGTTAAAACCTTAAAATCCCTCGGTTTCGGCGTAGAGCTTTGCGGTGATAAGTTTACCGTAGATGTTCCCTCCCACAGAGCTACCAAGGATGTTACAATCAAGGCGGACATAATCGAGGAAATCACAAGAATTTACGGATATGACAATTTTGATGTCAATACCGCCGAGGCTCCGCTTTATCCGGTAAGAGAAGCTGAGGAAAAAACCGTGGAGGACAAGATTAAGGACATTCTGGTTAAGCGCTTTTCGATGCATGAGCTTCATTCTTATATTTGGGCATACTATGACGAGTATAAGGAGCTTGGTATTGAGGTTGAAGACAATATTAAACTAATAAACGCCACAAATCCGAATATCGAAACAATTAGGCGTTCAATTATCCCGACACAGCTTTGCCAGGTTAAGTACAATACGAGTTTTTCGACAGATTACGCTGTTTTTGAAATAGGCAGAGTTGTAGAAGGCTTAAAGGCAGACGGTCTTTGTGACGAACGCAAAAAGCTTGCCGTTACCCTTTACAGTAAAACAAAGACATACGATGAGCTTTATCTCGGACTTCGTGATGCACTTTCGGTTATTGCGGACGATATTAAGCATATGCCGCTTGCGTTTGAAAAGACAGCGGCACAGAAAGCATATCAGCATCTCAAAAACCTCAACAAAATAATTTGCGACGGTGTGTGTCTTGGTGAAATGGGAATTATTTACCCGACGGTTGCAAAGAAAATAGATAAAAAAGCGGTTATCGTTTATGCAGAGATTGATGTAACCGAATTTGCCAAGATTTCCAATGCCGGAATTGTTTATGATGAGCCTTCAAAGTATCCGGAAATGGAAATTGATGTTACCTTTGTATCTCCCGTATTTGCTCCGATAGGCAAAGCTATCGAAAGCGAAAATTGCAGTCTTATAAAGAGTGTGCGTGTTGTTGATACCTACGGGAAAGGCGAGGATAAGGCAATAACCGTCAGAATTGTGTTCTCGCATCCGGAAAGAACTCTTACCAAGGATGAGGCAATGGAGGTTATTGATTCTGTTATCTCCAAGCTTAAGCTTCAGGGAGTGCAGGCAAAAAGCATATGAAGATATTGATTTCGAGCAGGAATAAGAACAAAATCAGAGAAGTCCGAGAGATTTTATGCAATTATGAAATTATTACACCCGATGATGTCGGCTCGTTTGACGAGGTTACGGAGGACGGGAAGACCTTTGAGGAAAATGCTCTCAAAAAAGCAAGGGAAATATGCAGGCAAACGGGTATGATTACAATAGCGGATGATTCCGGGCTTTGCGTAGACGCTCTCGGCGGTGCACCCGGGGTTTATTCGGCACGCTTTGCAGGAGAGGGGCATAACGACGAGGAAAACATCGTTAAGCTTTTATCGCTCCTTCAAAACGAAGAAAACCGAAGCGCAAAATTTGTTTCTGCTGCGGCAGTTTGCTTCCCTGACGAAACGAGCTTTGTTGCTTTGGGCGAATGTAAGGGTACTATTCTTAGGGAAAAGCGAGGCAGCAACGGCTTTGGCTATGACCCTGTTTTCTATTATGAGGATTTCGGCAAAACCTTTGCCGAAATCTCGGAGGAAGAGAAAAACAGTATTTCTCACAGAAGGCGAGCTTTCGATGCTTTGAGAGCTTATCTTGATAAAGTGAATTTATAATAAAAGAGGCTGTATAATGGGTTCGATTCGTAAAAGGCGCTTAAATTCTTCTCATGTAATTATTTTGGGTTTTTCTGTTGCAATTCTGACCGGAGCTTTGCTTCTTATGCTTCCGATTTCCTCCGCAAGCGGCAGGTGGACTTCGTTTTCCGACGCTGTTTTTACGGCAACATCCGCTGTCTGCGTGACGGGGCTTGCAGTGCATGATACCGCAACCTACTGGTCGTTATTCGGTCAGGCGGTAATTCTCGGAATGATTCAAATAGGCGGACTGGGTATTGTTACGATTGCAGTTTCCGCCATTATGATTTCCGGCAAAAAAATAGGACTTATGCAAAGAAGCACAATGCAGGAAGCTATTTCCGCACACCATGTCGGAGGAATAATAAGACTTACGGGCTTTATCATTAAAACCACATTTGTGATAGAATTAATAGGTGCGGTTTTGTTGTCTCCGGTTTTTGTTAAGGAATTTGGCTTAAGAGGAATTTGGATGTCTGCATTTCATTCGATTTCCGCATTCTGTAACGCCGGATTTGATTTAATGGGAATCAGAGAACCGTTTTCATCGCTGACGGCTTATTCGTCCGATACTCTTATTAATATTGTTATAATGCTCCTTATCATCATAGGCGGAATAGGATTTTTGGTATGGGATGATATTCGCAACAATAAATACCATTGGAAAAGGTACAGAATGCAAACAAAGGTTGTTTTGTTAACTTCTGCGGTTCTTATAATCCTTCCCGCAATATACTTTTACTTTTCCGAGTTTTCGCATATTTCGGGCAAGGATAGGTTCTTTTCGGCACTTTTTCAGGCTGTAACGCCGAGAACCGCCGGGTTTAATACAGCTGATTTAAATAAGCTCAGCCCTACGGGATTGTTGGTGACAATAATTCTTATGCTGATAGGCGGCTCGCCCGGTTCAACCGCAGGCGGCATGAAAACGACAACTGTTGCCGTGCTTTTGTTTACGACAATTTCCGTTTTTTTCAAAAAAGACGATGTTGAGTGCTTTGACCGCAGGGTTGCCGACTTGACGATAAGAAACACCGTAGCCATACTTTTGATGTATCTTACTCTCTTTATTACCGGAGGAGTAATCATAAGCAATATTGAGGGCTTGCCTCTTATGACCTGCCTTTTTGAAACAGCTTCGGCGATCGGTACGGTTGGGCTTTCCTTAGGCATTACGGGTACTCTTTGCGGATTGTCAAGAGCGATACTAATTATTCTTATGTTTTTCGGTCGGGTTGGCGGATTGACGGTTATTTTTGCCGCCATTTCAAATAAGGGGCTGAACATTTCAAAAAAACCCCTCGAAAAAATTACAGTAGGTTAGGAGATTATCTTTATGAAATCAGTATTACTTATAGGCTTGGGAAGATTCGGAAGGCATGTTGCAAAAAAACTTTCCGAGCTTGACCATCAGGTAATGGCTATAGATAAATGCGAAAAGCGGGTAGACGCAATTTTGCCTTATGTTACAAATGCTCAGATCGGGGACAGTACAAACTCCGAGTTTTTGGAATCACTCGGAATTGACAATTTTGACCTTTGCATCGTTACCATAGGCGGTGATTTTGAAAGCTCCCTTGTAACCACATCCTTTCTAAAGGAGCTTGGCGCAAAAAAGGTTGTTTCAAGGGCGGAAAGGGATATGCAGGCAAAGCTTCTTAAACGGAACGGAGCCGACGAGGTTGTGTATCCGGAAGAGCAGGTGGCAAATTGGACGGCTATCAGGTATGCATCGGATAATATATTCGATTATGTCGAGCTTGATAAGGACAACGCCCTGTTTGAAGTTAAGACTCCGGGAAACTGGATCGGAAAAACAATAGGCGATATTGATATACGAAAAAAATACATGATAAATATTATAGCAATAAAAAGAAACGGAAAAATGGACATGAATGTTTATGCCGACACGGTTTTGGGAGTTTCCGAAACACTTCTTGTTGTCGGAAATCTTGATGATATTCATAAATGCTTTCATATTTGAAATTGAAACTTTTTTACCGATAAAAACAGTGCATAAAGCAAAAAAGATGCGGCAGAATGATTTAAAAAATCGTTTTGCCGCATTCTCATAATATTTGTGTTTTTTGTTATCTGTAATAACTTGTGTGAAGCATTGCAACAAATGTTGCGGCTTCTGCTCTTGTCACATTGTCTTTTGGTTTTAATGTTTTATCCTCGTAGCCCGACACAATACCGGCATCTTCAGCCCAGGCAACCGCATCCCTTGCCCATGATGATATTTCGTCTGCATCGGTAAATTCTATTGATTCGTCGGCTTTGGGAGAGCCTGCCAGTCTGAAAATGAAGCACAGCACCTGTTCTCTCGTCAGAGGAAGGTCGCCTCCGAAAGTGCTTTCGTCCAATCCTGCGGCTATGCCATTTTCGGCAGCCCATGAAATATAATTATCATCAATATCCGAAAAAGGAGTTTTGTATTCTTCAATACCTACCATATCATCATGCAGTTTTCCGAGGGAAATTACAAAATCCTGTCGAGTAGCGTCATTGTCCGGAGAAAAGAATTCGTAATCGTCACTGCCAATGTAATCGTTTGCGATAATTACGGAAGGGAAGAACCAATCCTCGCTCGTTACATCCTCGTAGCCTATGCCTGCCGCATCAAGAATCATTTCCGATATTTTCTCGAAGGTGCTTTCGCTGAATATATCGTCAAATCCGCAGCTTTCAAGCGTTTCTTTGAAACCGTTGCGTTCTCCCATTGCAGAAAGCCTCATGTACTTGTCAACAGAGGCAGAGTTGTCTTTTCCCGGCATGGAAATAAGATCAAGCGCCGCCATTGCCGAAACACCGTAGCTTATATAATACATTGGCATCTCAAAGTTGTGATTTACATAAGCCCAATAATATCCTCCGTCCTCATCGCAAAGATTTGCGTAACGATATTTTTCCGCTATTTCTTTAAAGATTTTGTTGCATTTTTCCACAGTGAGAGTTTCTTCCTCATAAACTCTTTCTTGCCACAGCGACATGAGGGAAGCCTGCTCAACGGACGACAGCATATTTATTACGGACAGGAGCTTTTCGCTTTTGTTTCGATTGCCGTAAATTTTTCCGTAATAATCATAGAACAAAATTTCAAGGCCCTGGGATTGAATTTCGCATACATCAATGTTTTGCGGCTTATATTCATCATTAAAATCAGAATCAGTGTATTCTTTTAAGTATTGGTCATGAAATCCTGCGTTGTAATGGCCGTATTCATGCACAAGCGTAGATTGCAGAGGAAAAACATCGGGATTAATGAACAAAAACGGCACACCGAATTTTTCAAGACCTATTGTATATGACATTGCCTCCTTTGTGTCCGATGCGGCAATGTCAAAAAGCTTATGCTCCGTCATATAATCAAAGGCTTCTGTAAGCTCGGGATTTATTTGTTCAAGATATTCTCTTGTCTGAGCCAATATTTCATCTTCGGTTTTTGTATCGGGCTGGTAGTCAGTCAGAAGAGAAGCATTGTATGCCGCAGCAATCTTTTCGGTAAGGGGCAAGATGTATTTTTCTGTATTGCTGTAAAACGCTTCTCTTTCACTCTCTCCGTAGTCCTTATAGTAAATTTGGTCATAGGCATAATCGGCATAGCTGTCGTAGCCTTCCTCTTTGGCAATTTCGGTGCGAACCTCAACAAGCTTAACGAATATATCACCGACATATTTGTTTGCCAGATCTTTGGTGTACTGCAAAAAATCCGTTTCGCCTTCCGATTGAGGAACATTGCTTACAGCGTTGTGGTATTTCTCCAAAAGGGCGTTTTCCTCTTTTGAAAGCTCAATCATCTTTTCGGAGGGAATTCCATTGAGATAATCCTGCAATTCGTCTTCTGTCATTTCGCTCCAATCGAGTAAATCGGCTCTGTATTTATCAGACTCCGACATCGCCGTAATTATCTGATTGAAGATATCCGGAATTTCAATACAATCATTGCCGATTTTAGCCAAATATGCGTTGTTTTCCTCCGAATTGTCAATAGAGGATTTCAGCTTTGCTATTGCCTGAATTGTGGAAAAAGCTGTAAAATCCCCGTTTTCATCCAATATCGCAAAAATCTTTTCGGCATCTTCGCCGTTTTTTACAAGGGAAAGCGCGTTTTGCAAATCGGCAATCATTTTATCGGTATCTACAGAATATGCAAAAATTTCTTCCGCCGATTCTCCGCCCTTGTTATCTTCAACATAATACTTTGCCGAAACTGTCGAGAAGCTGAAAATTATCGAAAGTGCAAGTGCAAATGTTATAAACCTTTTCTTCATTGTATTGTTCCTTTCGCTTCAATTATGATATTTTCTTCTGTTTCTTTATCGAATTGTATGGCGTATGCTCCTTTGTTGACGGAAGAAACCTTGCCCGTTGTTATAAAGGAATAATCTTTTTCCTCCGGCATACATACTATTACCGTACCCTTTCCGTTAAAGCAAAACGATAAGCGGTTTTCGCTGACTTTTTTATCTGTTATCAGCGATAAAAAGCCGCTTGTTGTGCTGTAGGGTTTAAAATAAGCCTCGCCCCATAAAAGCACCGGTGTTGAAAGCCCCGAAAACTGATGAAAGCCTGCGCCTCTGCCGTTTTTAACCATAAAATGCTCATAGCAGTTATATGTATGGTCGGTTTCGTTTTTCCACAGTTCCAGTGCCGTGAATGCAATTTTGTTTGCGAGCGAAAGCTCATTTTTATCCAAAAGGGCCTTCCAGACAATCCATTGATGAGGCATCCAAACAGAGCCGTTCCAGTATCCGCTTTCGGAGTAGTACGGTGCACGGGTATCAACCGCTCCAAGACCTATTTTTGTCATCAATCCGTTTTTTATGTTGGAAATAATTCTTTCGGAGCGCCTTTTATCGGGAATATCGGCTATGAAAGGATATGCTCCGTCAAGCCCCATATCGGCATTTACGCCCATGTTTTTAAGTATTTCGTGATTTTTGTTTGTATCAACATATCCGTAATATCCCGAATCTTCATCCCAGGCATACTTTTCCAAAGCGTTTGAAAAAAGGTCAATATCCCTGTCAAATTGTGTTTGGTCTTTTCCGAGAAGGCGCGCGTGATTTTTCAAAATTTTTGCGCACAGAACGGTAAATGCGGTGTTGATAACAGGCTTTACATTTTCTTCAAGACCGTTATCGTGAACATACTTTTGGGGCGGATAATCGTCCCATCCTCCCGAATTATAGAATATATGCCACAAACTGAAAATACCGATGTCATTGCTGTTTTTTATGTTTGAAAAGAAATCGTACTGATGCTTAATAAGGGGATAAAACTTTTTCAAAAACTTCATATCGCCCGTCTTTGCGAAAATTTCCGCAAACAGTAAAATCTGTGTCGGAAGTGGAGTGCCGTGAAAAATGCAGGGAGAATGAATATCGCTTTCGGGCGTAAGGTAGGCGTTTAGACAATCCTTCGCCCTTCCTATGTCGATAGTTGACAGTCCAAGCCCTATAAACCCCGAATCCCATGTGTAGAGACTGTCCCAATTTCTTCCGGGAGTGTTGTGCTTAATAAAGCCTTTTCTCGAATATATCGGCCACACAACATTTGTAAGCGTTACCGCAGACATTGTTTTTTGCGAAAACGAATATTTTTCACCTTCTGCATTAAATTCAGGAGAATAAATTTCGTGATTTGCCTCAAATTCACACTTCTTTTGAGCGGTGATTTTAAACTTTACACACTTTTTTGAATTCGGAGGAATGAAAATCGGTCTTACAAAAATGTCGGCGGTTTCGTGCTCGCCGTTCCCGAAAAGCGTTGAGCTTACATGGTCGTGAATCTTTTCGGAAAGCACAATTCCTATGTCATCCGCAACAATTTTACGAACCGTATATTCATCGCAAACTGGTTCCACCGTATATTTTATATCTCCGAAGGACACCGTTATTAAGCCGCCGTTTTCGGTTATATCGGGACTGAAGTTATCAAATGCGGGCACAAATTTTGCATTCTTGCAGTTATTTCCCAAAACAAAGCCGTCAATATCTGCCGATAAACACAACGGAATTATTTCCATTGTATCGCACATTGTATTATCGGTTTTGATAACTGTGTAATTAATCTCTTCGGATTTTGGAAGCGTAACCGAAAGCTCTCTTTCTCCAAGTATTAATTTGAAGCTCCCTTCTCCGCGGTATCTTATCCCGACCTCGCTAAATGGTTTTTCGGGCAATTTATACCTTGCAAAATGACCGTTTGAGCCGAAAAACTCTTTGCTTAAGTGATTTCCGTGTACAAATCCGCTTTCTCTTTTTTCGCCCAGGTACAGTCCGTCAACGGCTAAGTCACATCCACAGTTGATTTCCGAGTAATCGGTTGCATCAATCCATATATTGTCAGAGATTTCTGCCTTGTAATCATGAATTTCTCTATGGTTTTGGGAACACGGGTGAAGCGACATACAAGCATCAAGCGATACGCTTTCGCAGAAATCCGTATTATTTACAATGCTGCACTCGATTGTCATAACATTATTGTCAGACAAAAAGTCGGCATCTATGTAAACCTTGTCTTTCCAATCCAATTCATATCTGTAAATGTAATGGGAAACATCGGGCGAGGAGGCAAGCATTTTTACGCCCGAATCCATTATGTCTTTCGGAAGCATAATACTTCGCCTGTAAAACCCCGGGAATAAGGACACATCAAACCGCAAACCGAGCTTTTCGTCAGCTATATGCGATGCTCCCAAATATTTTTTGTTGTACGGCCCCCATAACGGCAGGTTTAAATCGTAGCTTTTAATCATAGGTTTTTCCTTTGTAATGTTAAACTGATTTTCGATAATATTTTATAAATATATTATAGAACCTATGCTTTTGTTTGTCAATAATTTATTTTGAAATAACCCTTGACAAACAAAAAAAGAAGTGATATAATAAAACATATGAACAATAATTCATATGTTTGTTTGTGAGGTGATGTTATGACAGAAGAAACCGTAAAAAAGGATATTAAGGACATTCCGATGCCCGATGAGGACATTATGTATGACCTTGCCGAGCTTTATAAGGTGTTCGGCGACAGTACGAGAATTAAAATTCTCTATGTTTTGTTTGAAAGCGAAATGTGCGTTCAGGATATTTCAAACATAATCGGTATGACGCAAAGCGCAGTGTCCCACCAACTGAGAGTGCTCAAGAACTCAAAGCTTGTTAAATATCGCCGGGACGGCAAAACGATTTATTATTCCTTGGCGGACGGGCACGTTAGATCTATAATGAACCAAGGACTTGAGCATATAGAAGAATAGAAATGCCCGTGCGAACTTTTACTCGGCAAAGCCTTCGGAAAACGCACATGGGCGCAATAATCTCTTATCATTCCTTGCCCTGCTGATAAGAGAAAATCATTTATTACTTAAGCCGAGCAGGGCGGCGGAATGGAGATTAATGCGAAAGTTCCTTTCGCATTGCCTCCGGCGGATTTTAATGCCCGTGCGAACTTTTCCTCGGCAAAGCCTTCGGAAAACGCACATGGGCGCAATAATCTCTTATCATTCCTTGCCCTGCTGATAAGAGAAAATCATTTATTACTTTAGCCGAGCAGGGCGGCGGAATGGAGATTATTATGAAAAAGACATTTAAAATGAAAAATCTTGATTGTGCAAACTGTGCGGCAAAAATGGAGGATAAGATTTCCAAAATCAGCGGAGTTAATTCTGTTTCAATCAACTTTTTTGCACAGAAAATGGTGCTTGACGCAGTTGAAGAAAGATTTGAAGAAATACTGAAAGAAGCAAAGGCTTGTGTTGCGTCCGTTGACTCGGACTGTGAAATTCTGGGGTGATCGTAAAATGAATTCCAAACAAAAAAAGGTTGCTTATCGCATAATTGTTTCCGCAGTTTTGGCGGCTGTCATACTTGTTTTGGAGCTTTTTGTATCCGAAAAGTTCGAGTGGTTTATGCTTATTCCGTACATCATTGCAGGCTATGATGTTTTAATCAAAGCCTTCAAAAATATAAGGAATGTCATTGATGAAAACTTTCTTATGGCGATTGCCACAATAGGAGCGTTAATCCTGCTTGAATTTACCGAAGCAATGGCGGTTATGCTTTTTTATCAGGTGGGAGAGCTGTTCAATTCGATTGCCGTGGGTAAATCGAGAAAATCAATACAGGACCTTATGGATATAAAGCCGGATATTGCGCACAGGCTTGTCGGCGAGGAAACGGAGGATATTGCTTGCGAGGAAGTCAATGTCGGGGATATTCTGGTTGTTAAGCCCGGAGAAAGGATTCCGGCTGACGGCGTAGTAATCGAGGGAAAGGCAGATGCCGACACCTCGTCAATAACAGGCGAATCCTTGTATCGTGAGCTTTCCGAAGGCAGCGACGCAATCAGCGGTTTTGTAAATATCAACGGTATTCTTAAGATTAAGGTAACAAAGTCATTTGAGGATTCAACGGTTGCCAAGATACTTGATTTGGTGGAAAATGCTTCGTCAAAGAAGGCGGAAACGGAAAAGTTCATCACCCGTTTTGCAAGGGTTTATACTCCGGTTGTTGTGCTTTTAGCCATAATAATTGCGGTAATACCGCCGTTTTTCTCTGAGGCATCCTTTGGAGAATGGCTTCACAGAAGCTTGTCTTTCCTTGTGGTTTCGTGTCCGTGTGCTTTGGTGATTTCGGTTCCTCTCGGATTTTTCGGAGCATTGGGCTGTGCCTCAAAGAACGGAATACTCATAAAAGGTTCAAATTATATCGAGCAGCTTGCGCATCTTGATTGTGCGGTTTTTGATAAAACGGGTACGCTTACTGTCGGAAAACCGTCTATTGACAAGGTTTTTCCTAACGGTATAACCGACCGTGACCTTCTGTTCACCGCCGCAATTGCGCAGAAAAATTCAAATCATCCCATTTCAAGGGCAGTGGTTGAGCTTTTCGATACCATTCCCGCCTGCTCCGATTTTACCCAGGTAGGAGGAAGGGGCGTAAAGTGCAGCTTTAACGGCAAAACCATATCCTGCGGCAATTTAAAGATGATGAATGAAATGAATATTGATGTTCCCGAAGCTTTTGAGGGAACGGTAATGTATGTTGCTCTCGATAATAATTATCTCGGTGCGGTTTTGCTCAAGGATACCGTTAAGGAAACCTCAAAAAATGCAATCAGGCTTTTGAAGGATTGCGGTATTAAGCTCACCGTAATGCTTACGGGGGATTCAAAGGCTTCAGCCGAAAAAATCGGTGAGGAGGTTGGGATTGACCTTGTAAAATCCGAGCTTTTGCCCGACGGTAAGGTGGAGGAATTTGAAAAGCTTATAGTAAATTACGATTCGGTTGCGTTCGTGGGGGACGGCATAAACGACGCTCCCGTAATTGCCCGTGCCGATGTCGGAGTTGCCATGGGGGCACTCGGTTCCGATGCCGCCATAGAAGCCTGCGATGTTGTTATTATGAACGATGATCCCTCGCTTCTTGCAAAAGCGGTTAAAATTTCACGAAAGGCTTTGAAAATTGTTTGGCAGAACATTTTCTTTGCAATCGGCGTAAAGCTTGCGATTATGGTTCTCGTGGCGGTAGGTCTTGCAAGCATGTGGGAAGCTGTTTTTGCAGATGTGGGCGTTGCTGTTCTTGCGATACTTAATTCTATGAGAATGCTTAGAAAATAGCTTGCTTTTTTCTCCGAGATATGGTACAATTATTTTGGAGGTGATGAGAATTGAAAAACATTGCGTATTTTCTTATACCGAAAAACGATGTTGCCTATCTTTATAACGATTCAACGGTAAGGCAGGGGATTGAGAAAATGCGGTTTCACGGATATTCCGCAATTCCCGTGATAGACAGGGAAGGAAAGTATATCCGTACGATAAGTGACGGGGATTTTCTCGGGTATGTCATTGATAACGGCAGTTCCGAGTATGCTCCGCTTGACAGTATTGTTGAAAAAAAGGCTAATCTTCCCGTTAAGATTACTGCCTCGATAGAAGAACTTTTTGATTGTGCCTGCAATCAGAATTTTGTGCCCGTAACGGACGATTCGGGTATTTTTGTGGGCATTGTCACAAGACGACAGATTATAAAATATCTTGTTCAGGACAGAAATAATGCATCGGAATAAATACTTTTAATCATATAATCCCTTTTGGTAAATATACTGAAACGGGGTGGTGAATTGAAGTATTATATCAGTGTTGTTTTAATTATTTTGTGCTTCGGAATATACTTTGTTGCGGTGTCCGCCGATGAAAAGGACGGAGTTGAGCTTCCGATTGTGATGTATCACAGTATACTTAAGGACGAAGCAAGAATAGGCAAGTATGTCGTAAGCCCGAAAAGCTTTGAGCAGGATTTGATTTTCTTAAAGGATAACGGCTTTGAAACGGTGAATTTTTCGGATTTGACAGCGTATGTATATAAAGGGAAAAAGCTTCCTGAAAAGCCTGTTATGATAACTTTTGACGACGGCTATTACAATAATCTTGTTTACGCCGAGCCGCTTCTTGAAAAGTATAATATGAAGGCGGTTATTTCGGTCATCGGGACATATTCTGACGAATTTTCCAAAACCGGTGAGAGAAATGCAAATTATTCTCACCTTGTGTGGGATGATGTGAAAATGATTTCCGAAAGCGGTGTGTTTGAGGTTCAGAACCATTCGTATGACCTTCATACAATAAGCAGGCGCAGAAGCGGAAGCATGAAAAATTCATGGGAAAGCGTCAAAGATTACAGGGATATTTTTATGAGCGATACCAAAAGATGTCAGGATATTTTAGACAGTATCGGCATAAAAAAGCAATGCTATACATATCCTTTCGGGATGTACTGCGGCGAGGCGGAAAGATGTATTCGTGAGATGGGCTTTATTGCCTCACTTTCTTGCACAGAGGGCATGAATTATATCACAAAAGACAAGGAATGCCTGTATCTTTTAAAACGCTATAACCGCCCGGGAGGCGCGGATACGGTAAGCTTTTTTAAAAAAGTTTTAAAATAGGGCTTGACAAACACGAAAAAACATGATAAGATAATTATAATATTAAACGCAATGATGAAGACGGTTTATGCCAATGCTTGGTTTTCAGAGAATCCGCGGTTGGTGAAAGCGGATATCCGGCGGTGTAAACAAATCACTTCTGAGCGGAGCTGCTGAATTTTTAAGGGAGCTACGAAGTGCCGCGTTAAGGCTGATGAAGTTGTTGGACTTCTAAAGTGGATATTACATCAATTTGGGTGGTACCGCGGGTTTTGTTTATACTCGTCCCTGTATATATACAGGGACGTTTTTTTATTACTGCAAATGATTAATAAAATGGATGGAGGATTTTTTATGGACAATCAGTTGAGGCTTACTGCGCAGAGAATTGCGGAGCTAAGAGAAATTGCCGGTAAATCGGTTCAGGATATGGCTGAGATTACGGGCTTTTCGGCAGAGGAATACGCTGAGCTTGAATCCGGTACGGTGGACTTTCCGTTTACATTTTTGCATAAGTGTGCCAAGGCTTTCGGAGTGGACATTACAGAGCTTATGACGGGCGACAACGCAAAGCTTTCAAGCTATTCCATAGTTCGCGGCGGAAAGGGTATGCCTATTGCAAGAAGAAACGGGTTTAAATACAATCATCTTGCGTCAAATTTCAAGGGCAGAATTGCAGAGCCCTTTTATGTAACTGTTCCCTTCAATGCAGAAGCGGAGGCAAATCCCATTCAACTTGCCACACATTCCGGCGAGGAGTTTGACTATATATTAAAAGGTCAGCTGAAGGTTCAGATAGGCGAAAACATCGAAACATTAAATGAGGGTGACTTCATTTATTATAACAGCTCAACACCTCACGGCATGGTTGCCGCAAACGGTGCGGACTGCGAATTTTTGGCGGTTGTGCTCGATTCCGAAGGAAATGCACTTGAGTATTCTGGAGCACAGGCTCAAAAGCCAGAACCGGAAAAGGCAACTGTTAAATCGGACAATCATCCTATTTGGCAGAATTTTATCAAGGTTGAGGAAAGAGAAGACGGCGGAATTACGAATATCGAATTTATCAATAAGCCCGATTTCAACTTCGGCTTTGATGTTGTTGACGCTTTGGCTGAAAAGTCACCGGACAAGCTTGCAATGCTTCATCTTGACAAGCATAAAACGGAAAGAAGATTTACTTTCTCGGACATGAAAAAATATACAAATATGGCTGCAAATTATTTCGCTTCTCTCGGAATAAAAAAAGGCGATAGAGTAATGCTTGTTCTTAAAAGGCATTATCAGTTCTGGTTTGCGTTTGTTGCCCTTCACAAAATGGGCGCAATCGGAATCCCCGCAACAAATCTTCTGGTTGAGCATGATTTTACCTACAGATTTGAAAGAGCCGGCGTATCATCTATTGTTTGTACCGCAGACGGCGATGTTGCACATCAGGTTGAGCTTGCGGAAAACGAATACAAAGGGCTTAAAAACAAAATATTGGTTGGCGGCAAGCGTGAGGGCTGGAACGATTTTGATACCGAGTTTAAAGAATTTTCGGACGAATTTGAACGCCCCGAGCTTTTATGCGATGAGCCTGCGCTTATGTTTTTCAGCTCCGGCACAACGGGCTATCCTAAAATAGTAACACATTCGCACACCTATGCGCTCGGGCATTTTATTACGGCTAAATATTGGCATAATGTCCTTCCGGACGGTATTCATTTTACAATTTCGGAAACCGGCTGGGGCAAGGCTCTTTGGGGTAAGCTTTACGGTCAGTGGCTGTGCGAGGGCGCAATATTTACTTATGATTTTGATAAGTTCAATGCAGATGACATTCTGCCGCTTTTCAAAAAGTACAATATAACAACCTTCTGCGCACCGCCCACAATGTACAGATTCTTTATAAAAGAGGATCTTTCAAAGTATGACCTTTCATCCCTTGTATATTCAAATACTGCGGGCGAAGCATTGAACCCCGAGGTATTCTACCAGTGGAAAAAGGCTACTGGCCTTGACATAATGGAAGGCTTTGGTCAGACGGAAACAACCCTTGTTATTTGTAACCAAATCGGTGATACGCCAAAACCGGGGTCCATGGGCAAGCCAAGTCCTCTTTACGATGTTGATATTGTTGACCCCGAAGGTAACCCCGTACAGCCGGGCGAAACGGGAGAAATCGTAATAAGAACCGATAAAAAAGTACCCTACGGTCTTTTCCTCGGATATTATAATGATCCCGAAAATACTGAAAAATCATGGCATGACGGTCTTTTCCATACGGGCGATACCGCTTGGCGTGACGAGGACGGCTATTTTTGGTATGTGGGCCGTGTTGACGACCTTATTAAGTCAAGCGGCTACAGAATCGGGCCGTTTGAAATCGAAAGCGTAATCATGGAGCTTCCGTATATCTTGGAATGTGCCGTTACCGCCGCACCGGATCCTATTCGCGGTCAGGTTGTAAAGGCAACGATAGTTTTAACAAAGGGAACAACGGGTTCGGACGAGCTTAAAAAAGAAATTCAGAACTATGTCAAGGTGCATACCGCTCCTTATAAATATCCGAGAATTGTTGAGTTTGTCGATGAGCTTCCGAAAACAATCAGCGGTAAAATCAAGAGAGTGGATATCCGCAAAAATGACAGTGAGGTACAAAAATGATAGGTATTATCGGTGCAATGGCTGTTGAGGTTGATTATCTTAAAAATTTGCTTCAAGAGAGAAAAACCGAGGTGCACGGCGGCGTTGAATTTTGCAAAGGACAAGTCGGCGGCAAGGATGTTGTTGTGGCAATGTGCGGAATAGGCAAGGTTTTTGCGGCAATCTGTGCACAAACGATGATTAATTTTTATCATCCGGATGTTATCGTAAATTCGGGCGTTGCAGGTGCTGTAAGCTGCGAACTGAAGGTTTTTGATGTTGTTGTGGCGGAAAAAACCTGTCAGCACGATATGGACACATCGGCACTTGGCGACCCTGTCGGATTGATTTCCGGTATAAACAAGGTTTATTTCGATTGCGATGAAAGGGTGCGTGCGGTACTTGAAAGTGCCGCGGCATCCATGGGCATAAATGCTGTTTCGGGAATAATTGCAACGG
This sequence comes from uncultured Eubacteriales bacterium, assembly GCA_902492655.1. Classification (GTDB taxonomy): domain Bacteria; phylum Bacillota; class Clostridia; order HGM11514; family HGM11514; genus CAKSKB01. The sequence goes on from CABUMF010000008.1 coordinate 28,168, forward strand.
GTGATAAGTTCGTATCCGATGCTGCCGACAAGAAAAGAATTTCCGATGTCTTTAATGCCTCCGCTTGCGAAATGGAGGGCGGAAGCATAAATCAAGTTTGCTTTGTAAACAAAGTTCCCTGCGGAATTTTAAGGACGATTTCAGACGGTGAAGGGGCAGAAACGGATTATGTAACATTTTCCGCCAAAGCCGCAAACAATGCGGCAAGGATTGCCGAAAGGTTTATAGAATTATGGTAATTCGCTATTGACATTTGTCAGCATTTATACTATAATAATCTTGATGCTTATATTAATTTACTTAAACTTTGCAAAAGGAGGTTATTTAAGATGACAAAGGTCACAAAAGATATGATTATTGCAGATGTTCTTAAGCTTGACCCGGGTACGGCAGAGTTCTTTTTTGCAATCGGAATGCATTGCCTCGGCTGCCCTTCGGCAAGCGGAGAATCCATAGAGCAGGCGTGTGCTGTTCACGGAGCGGATGTCGATGAATTAATTGATCAGATTAATGAATATCTCAGCACTAAATAATTAAAAAGATGCTTTTCACATACGGTGGAAAGCATCTTTTTTAAAACACAAATTGCACAAGAAGCATATAACAAACGCTACCGCCGAAAATTGAAAGAAGCATATTTTTCTTCCAAAAATGAAGAGCGGATGTAATCAGTATGGCGACAGCCTCGGGTATTCCGTGCGAACCGCCGAGAATACTTACTTCTTTCAGGCAGTAAACTACCAAAAAACCGAATATCGCTAAAGGAAGCGTTGAACCCAAGTACCTTATGAATTTCGGAATCGGGCGTTTTTCCGAAAACAACATGAACGGAAGAAATCTTGTAAGCATTGTCCCTGCCGCGCAGATTGAAATTGTGATTATTTTTTGCCAAAGCGTCATTTTATGCACCGCCTCTCTATGGGTTTTTTAAAAGCGGTCAGCAATAAAAGTATTGATGCAAGCGAAGGCAGCATAAATGAAGTGCTTCCGAAAATAATCAGGCAAACAGCGGTTGCGGCAACGCCGATTATTCCGGGGATTTTGCAATCTTCCTTTTGCCACTGCTCAATGAAGATTACAACAAACATTGCGGTCATAACAAAATCGAGCCCTTTTGTGTTAAAGCTTATGTATGAACCGGCAATTCCGCCTATAAGCGCACCTGATACCCAGTAGATTTGGTTTAGCAGGGTTACGAAAAACATAAATCTTCCTTTTTCGACGCCTTCGGGAATATCCGCAGTGTAGTTTATAGAAAAGGTTTCGTCGCACATTCCGTAAATCAGATACGGCTTGAATTTACCGCAGCCTTGATATTTTTCAAGCATTGAAACGCCGTAGAATATATGGCGAAGCTGAATCATAAGCGTTATCATGAGGGTTTCCAAGGGTGCGAATTTACCAAGTAGCATTGATGCTGCAACAAATTCCAAAGAACCGCCGAAAATTACAATCGCCATAAAAAACGGATACAAAAATGAGAAACCGTTGATGTTCATTATTATACCGTATGAAATTCCGAGAAACAAAAAGCCTGCAAGAATTGGCAATGTGTGCGGAAATGCGGCTTTAAGCGCTTTTATGTTTTTGCTTTTCAAGCTACTTCACCTCATATCTATTTTATCACAAAGTAAAAAATATGTCAAATTAAAATAACGTTTGCTCGGTATGAAAAAATAATATATCGCAAATGGGGTTTCGTTAAAAACGCAAAGCTTGACAAAGCATTTGTTTTTGTGTATAATTATGTGGCGTGGTTTATGGCGTATATCAGCCATGCGGTTTAGGAGGAATATTATGGTAAAACTTATCGGCAATGCTGTGATTGGGCAATCCGGCGGTCCTACTGCCGCAATCAACTCAAGCGCATACGGTGCCATAAGGGCGGCTCTTGACGCTCCGGAAATTAAGAGTGTGTACGGTGCGATTAACGGGATCAGCGGAATACTTAACGATAACCTTATTGATTTGGGGAAAGAAGATCCAAACGAGCTTGCGTTTATGAAAAATACGCCTGCGTCGGCTCTCGGCTCTTGTCGTGTAAGGCTTGACGATCCGGGTACGGACGATTCTTCGTATATGCGCATACTTGAGATTTTCAAGAAATACAATATCCGTTATTTTTTCTATAACGGTGGTAACGATTCAATGGACACCTGCAGTAAGGTTTCAAAGTTCATGCTTAAAAACGGGTACGATTGCCGTGTTATCGGGATTCCGAAAACAATCGACAATGATCTGTGCCTTACAGACCATTGCCCCGGCTACGGCTCTGCGGCAAAATACATAGCAACCTCCGTAAGAGAAATATCTATGGATACTGCCGTTTACGAAAAGGGAGCAATAACCGTAATCGAAACAATGGGAAGAAATGCCGGCTGGCTTACTGCGGCATCCGCACTTGCAGGTAGCGACGGGCACGGTCCGGATTTAATCTATCTTCCCGAGGTTGAATTTGACCTTGATGCTTTTTTGCAGAAGGTTAAAAAAGTTTACGATGAAACCAATAAATGTCTGATTGTCGTTTCAGAAGGCATAAAGGACAAGGACGGTCGATATATTGTGCAATATGCCGCCGATCTTGCTAAAACAAAGGATTGCTTCGGTCACTCTCAGCTTGGCGGACTTGCGGCATTTCTTACAGCTATGCTTAAAGAGGCTACAGGTGCAAAGGTGAGAGGCATTGAACTTTCGCTTCTTCAAAGATGTGCAGGTCATTGTTCTTCAAAAACGGATATCGAAGAGGCATTTTCCGCAGGTGCTGCGGCTGTGCGCGAGGCTGTTTTGGGTGCAACCGATAAAATGGTTGGCTTTGAAAGAGCGTACGAGGACGGCAAATATATATGTAAAACAAAGCTTTTTGATTTGTCTTCCGTAGCAAACGCCGAAAAAACCGTTCCCCTTGATTGGATAAACGAAAGCGGTGACGGTCTTAACGAGAAGTTTTTAGAATATGCACTCCCTCTTATACAGGGCGAACCCGAATACTCTACGGAAAACGGACTTGTTCGTTATGTAAGGCTGAAAAAAATCAAAGCACAGCCCGAGTAGAATTGATTCAGAGGTGCATATAATTAAAAAATACAAATTTGCCAATGGTGTATTTCCAAAACTAATGAAAAACTATGTTTTGGATTTTATAAGTAAATTGTATTTGTAGGAGGGTGCAGTAAAACGATTTTTTGAAATTGTTTTACTGCACCCTTAAAATTTTTTCCTATATTCTTCGGGCGTCATGCCTGTTATTTTTTTAAATGTCCTTGAAAAATAGTTTGCATCGTTAAACCCTGTATTGAGAGCAATGCTTCCTATGGAAATTGTTGATATTTCGAGCAAATTTTTGGCATTTTCTATGCGTACGGAGTTGGTGTATTCGGTAATCGTCATACCGGTGTGTTCTTTAAAAATCCTGGAAATGTATGACGGGTTCATAAACAGCATTTTTGCAATACTGCTCGTTGTTATTGTGTAACGGTAGTTTGAGCTTATGTACTCGGAAATTTTAACAGGCAAGGGCAAGCTTTCATCTTTAAATAAATCTTCATTTTCCTGCACGCCGCCTATAAGCATTGCGTCAAAAAAGCGTGATATTATGTTTGCTGTATCGAGCATGGTTTCCTTCGATATAAGGGGCAGTTTTAAAAATCTTGAAAACAATTTATCATCTCCGCCCATGTCAGATATTCTTTTTTTGATAAATTCGGTGTCTGAATCGGCTGTGCGGCATTGCCCCACAAAAACTACTCCCAAAAGCATTTCCTTTGAATATAGCGGTATGCAAATTTCGCTCATTCCCATATGACATTTGAAAAAGAAAGGTCTTTTGTATTCAGCAGCGTAATTTATTGCCTCAAATCTGTCGCTTTTATCACACTCGGCTCTGCCGTTTTCAAGTAGCCTAATGCATTTGCAAAACTCGCAATAATGCCCTCTGTTGTCCTTTATCCCGAGTGTGTTGTAGTGAAAATAATTTTCCAGATCATAAAAGCAAATCCCGATATCAGTTATTCTCTGAACGGAGTTTATAAACTCCGTAATTTTCTCCGAGTTGTTCATAAATTCACCCCCCCATAAGCCGATTTTATCATATGGTAAATTCATTGTCAAGTAAAAATTGTGCTAATTTTAGTTGGTAAAATTCATTTACTTTACCTATGCTTTGCAATATAATGGTTTAGGAGGTGCTAAATATGGCAATATATCAGGTGAGCAACGGATGTTGTTATTGCATGGAATGTATTTCTGTTTGCCCGACAGGCGCAATAACGATGAATGCCGAGGGTGCGAAAATAAATCCGGAAAAATGTAAGGGTTGCGGAATTTGCGTTAACAACTGCGCAAGCGAGGCAATAACAAAGTGTGACTGAGAAAGGAAGAGCATAGATGATAAAATTCGATGAAAGAATTATTACTGAGGGCAATGGCGTAATTGAGGAAGAATCGAGGTATGACTGTGTAGTTGTCGGAGGCGGTGTTGCGGGCGCAGCGGCTGCTATGGCGGTCGGCAAGAGAGGGTACAAGGTTCTGATTTGCGAGGCGACAAGCGCACTCGGAGGACTTGCAACAATGGGACTTGTGAACATCCCTCTTGATTTTGTTTCGGGCCTCAGCAAAGAGATGATGAATGAGCTTGATAAAATTAACGGTCACTGGCACAGAAATACAGACCCCGAAAAACACAAGCTCGTGCTCGACAGAATGATAAAAAAGTATAATGTAGATGTTCTGCTTACAACCCAGGTTGTGGATGCAATTATGGACGGAGTAACGGTTAAGGGCGTTGTAATTCAAACAAAGACGGGCAGAAAACGCATTATGGCGGATATGTTTATTGACGCTTCGGGAGATAGCGATCTTGCTTATTATGCCGGTGCAGAAACTGTTTCCGGCAGACCTGAGGACGGTATGAGCCAGGCGTGCTCCTTGGAATTCACCCTTGGAGGAGTGAACTGGGATAAGTATATGGACAGCGACATCAAAAAGAATGATCCCCGTTGGGTGAAGACAATCCGCAATGATTTAGCCGCAGGTTATCTACCCTATGAAAGCGATAATCACCTTAATTGGATTACCCATATTCCGGGAAGACCGGAGCATTGCTGTAAGGATGAGGTCAGCATTTGCCTTGTTCATTCGAGAAAATGCTTCCCGATCGAAAGTCGCGACCTTACAAGAATGTACTTTGAAGGCAGAGAGCAGGCTCATATGCTTGCAGACTACATGAAAAAAAGAATTCCCGGCTTTGAAGATTCTTATCTTTCTTCCACAGCTTCTCTTTTGGGGGTAAGAGAATCCAGGAGAATTGTTGGAGAATATATGCTGACGGCAGAGGATATAGCTTTCTGCAATAAGCACGACGATGTTATAGCAATATCCAATCATGGCTACGATATTCATAACTATGAGGAAACAGGAAATATTAAGTGGGCACCTATTGAAATCAACGGTAAGATTGAGTATGTAATAAGTAATCCCGGCGGTTTTGGTACCACCACACCTCCTCCGAACGGCGCACCTGTTGTAAATGCAAAGGGGCAGACCGCAGAGTTTGCGGAATTTGAGCCGAACCTTTATTATGATATTCCCTACAGATGCCTTCTTCCCAAAAAAATAGAAAACCTGCTTGCGGCAGGAAGAAATCTTTCCTCAGATGTTTACGCACAGTCCGGAGCAAGGCTCATTCTTTGCTGTTTCACAATGGGCGAAGCCGCAGGAACAGCTGCCGCCATTGCACTTAAAAACGGTGTAACACCAAGACAGGTTGACAGACGCGAAATTCAGAAGGAGCTTATAGCAAGCGGCGTAAATCTCGGGCAGTCACTAAGGGTAATTCCCGGCGTTACCGGGGACTTGGAGAACTGGAAAGAAGACTATATCAATGATGAATTTACATACCAAAAGAGTGTAGTTAAGGGCGAGGCAACCGAGTTTACAAGAAAATAAAGCTTTTTTGACGGCAGAAAAACTTCTGCCGTCGCTTTTTTTGCGTTAAAACACTTGAAAAAATCATTATTTCATGTTATAATGAAAAATAACGGTTTATTAACAATTATTGGGAGAGGTTTCAATGGAATGTAAAAAATGCGGTTGTCCGCTTACAGAAGGCGTTTCGGCATTCTGCCCCGAGTGTGGAACTCCGGTAAATGAAAAAATAAAACGAGCTTCGAGATATATTGTTCAGAAGGTGCTTATTACAATCAGCCTTGTGCTTTCGGTTTTGTGCATAGCATTGCCGTACTTCAGGATTGCAAAGGAAAGCTATTCTTCGATTTCCGTGCTTGGGCTGTCCTTCGGCTTTGCTTCAATCGGAAATTTGAAAATTTCCGCAATTCCTTTTGTTGCGTTATTCTTTATAATTCCGCACATAGCTTCTATTGTTGTTTTGTATATGAAAAAACTGAATATTCATACAAGATACAGCATTATCGGCATGATTGAGCTTGTTTTTTCGTGTGCGTGCATTTTGTTATGGATTGTTTTGATGATTGCCGGCAGCCTTGTTAAATTTTTGGGATATTCGGGAGGCTATGGAATAGGCATTGTGGCAAGCTTGGTGCTTGCGCTCGTTTCTGCATTTTTTTGCATTGCCTTTTCGGCGGCGCAGGATCCTCTGAATATCAGCCGTTCCGAAAAATGGTTTATCACCGTAAACTGGATACAGCTCCTTTTCGGTGCGGTTTCTTTGGCAATGTATATCTTTGTTTTCTTTACAAATAAAATGATTCTTGAGGACTATTTGTTTTCGATTACAAAACTGCTTTCGATTCTGATTTTGATGATCGCTTCGTTTAAGATGATTAAAAAAGACTATTCTCAGTGGTTGCTTTTTATTGCATATACGGTTATATCCGCAGTATCAAACATATTCTTTACGATTAATTCGGGGTATCTTTTAAAGTGCATACTTGATGAGGACGCTTTTAAGATTTATGATCTTGTTGAGCCGTATCTGTTTATATTTGCCGCACTTACGGCAATCGGTGTTATCTATTCCGTTACAATGTGTGTCTGGGCTTGCAAGACATTAAAGCGTACAAGAAGAATTCACAGACAGCGAAACTCGGTGGGGGTTTGATTTTTTGAAAAACAACTACAATGCAACGATTTTTGCAAGCTATATCGGTTATATAACTCAGGCAGTTGTAAATAACTTTGCACCCTTGCTTTTCTTGACCTTTCACGAAAAGCTTGGAATTTCAATGGATAAGATTGCCCTGCTTATTACGATTAATTTCGGTACACAGCTTATTCTTGACTTTTTATCTTCAAAATTCGTTGATAAAATAGGGTACAGGGCATCTGTTGTGGGGGCGCATTTTTTTGCGGCTCTCGGCATGGCGTTAATGGCATTTTTACCGAATTTGTTCGGCTTTTGGGGGCTTTGCGTTTCGACGGTTGTTTATGCGATTGGCGGCGGTGTTATAGAGGTTGTGGTGAGTCCTATTGTCGAGGCTTGCCCTACAGAGAAAAAGTCTGCGACCATGAGTATTCTTCATTCCTTTTATTGTTGGGGACAGGCTTTTACCGTACTTTGCTCAACTGCATTTTTTGCCCTGTTCGGGGTGGATAATTGGCATGTGATGTCGCTCATATGGGCGGTTATCCCTTTTTTTAATGCGATTCTTTTCATGTTTGTCCCCGTGTACACGCTTAACGGCGGTGAGAAATCGGCATCTCATAAAAAGCTTTTTTCAACAGGCGTTTTTTGGGTGCTTTTGCTTATTCTGGCGTGCAGCGGTGCGTCTGAGCTTGCTATGAGCCAGTGGGCATCCGCATTTGCGGAGTCGGCTCTCGATGTTTCAAAATCTGTGGGAGATGTTTTCGGTACCTGTATGTTTGCTGTAACCATGGGTATTTCAAGGGTGCTTTATGCAAAGCTAAGCGATAGGGTAAGCATAGAAAGGTTCATGGCTGTAAGCTCTGTTTTGTGCATTGTCAGCTATCTTCTGGCATCTCTCGGAAAAAGCTCCGTTATTGCACTTTTGGGATGCGCTCTCTGCGGATTTTCGGTCGGCATAATGTGGCCGGGAACTTACAGTATCGCCGCAAAAAGAATCCCGTCAGGCGGAGTTTCGATGTTTGCTCTGCTTGCTTTGGCAGGCGACTTGGGATGCAGCTCCGGCCCCGGTGTTGTAGGCGTGGTTTCCGGAATGTTCGATGAAAACCTTAAAATCGGACTTTTGGCGGCAACGATTTTCCCCGTGCTTCTTATTTTTGGGCTTTTTCTTTTGAAAAGGTTTCGTAAAATCAATATATGAATTTTGTGTTAGGAGATGTATTTTATGGCAGAAATTAGGTGGAATCCTCTCATAAAAGATTGGGTTATGATTGCGTCGAACCGTCAGGCAAGACCGCAGATGCCAAAGGATTGGTGTCCCTTTTGCCCCGGCTCGGGCAAGGTTCCCGATTCCTATGATGTTTTAAAGTATGATAACGATTTTCCGGCGCTTTCTTCAAATCCTCCGGTTCCCGATGATGTACCTACCGATTTTTATAAATCCATGCCGTCTTTCGGAAAGTGCGAGGTTGTGCTTTACAGCCCCGAGCATACCGTTACGGTTCCGGAGCTTCCGGTTGAACATCTTGAAAAGCTTGTTTCGCTTTGGCAGGAGAGATTTTCGGAAATTCAGAAGGATGAAAATGTCAAGTACATATTTATGTTTGAAAACCGCGGTGCGGCTGTCGGCGTAACAATGCCTCATCCGCACGGGCAGATTTACGGCTATCCCTTTATTCCCAAAAGACTCGAGCTGGAATTTGACTCTGCAAGGGAGTATAAAGAAGAACACGGAAGCTGCCTTTTCTGCGATATGCTTTCGGACGAGCTCAAATACGGGCAGAGGGTTATTATCGAAAATGAGGATTTTGTTACCTTCCTGCCTTATTTTACCGAGTATCCTTACGGAGTATATATCATGTGCAAGGCTCACATACAAAATGTGACCGAGCTCACCGACAGGCAAAAGCATAATTTTGCTAAAATCCTGAAGGAAACCGCTGGAACTCTCGATTCGCTTTTTGATTATACTTTTCCATATATGATGTGTATGTATCAAAATGCAGTAAACACTGATGATTCGTGTGAATATTATCATTTTCATGTTAAGTTTTTCCCGCCGATGAGGTCGGCTGACAAGCAAAAGTTTAATGCGTCAAGCGAAACGGGCGCATGGGCTCACTGCAATACAACAGCTCCCGAAACAATAGCTGAGGAGCTTCGCGCGGCATACAGTAAGTTTATTTCAAAAGGAGAATAACAATGGAGAAAAGAGAAGTAATAAAGAGATTTATCGAACTTTACGGCGGCACCGAGGAGGGAATCAGGGTTTTTATGTCCCCGGGGCGTGTTAACTTAATCGGCGAGCATACAGACTACAACGGTGGATATGTTTTCCCTGCGGCACTTACATTGCGTTCTCTGTGCGTTGTAAGGCTGACGGGCGACCGTAAAATAAAGCTTGCGGCAACCGATCTTGACGGTATTGTTACCGCAGATATTGACAGAATTGATGATTATAAGGACCTTAAGTGGGGTAATTATCAGCTTGGCGTAGCAAGCGAGCTGATGAAGGACGGATATGAAATTCAGGGCTGTGAAATGCTTTATGACGATACAGTACCTATCGGCAGCGGACTTTCTTCTTCCGCCGCAATACAGATTGTAACAGCGGTTGCACTTTCGACTCTGGCGGATGAGGCAAAGGGAATTAAGCGTGAACCCGATATGGTATATCTTGCAAAGATAGGGCAGAGAAGCGAGCATAACTATGTGGGTGTTATGTGCGGAATTATGGATCAGTTTGCCTCCGCAAACGGCAAGGCAAATCATGCTATATTGCTGAATTGTAAAAATCTTGAATATAAGCTTGTTCCCGTAGCCCTTGACGGATATAAGATTGTAATTTTGAATACCAATAAAAAAAGAAGCCTTGCCACCTCGAAATATAACGAGAGATGTGCGGAATGTGCGGAGGCTCTCAATGAATTAAAAGAAGTAATAGACGGCATTGATTGTCTCGGAGATGTCACTTTGGAGCAGTTTAACGCTCATAAGGATGCAATCAAAAACGATGTTGTAAGAAAGCGTGCCGAGCATGTGGTTTCAGAGGATGACAGGGTGTTAAAATCGGTTACCGCATTGGAAAACGGAGATATAAAGGAATTCGGAAGGCTTATGATCGGCTCTCACAATTCTCTTCGTGATTTGTATGAGGTAACGGGAATTGAACTTGATACATTGGTATCGGAGGCACTTAAGGTTGAGGGCTGTATAGGAGCGAGGATGACGGGAGCAGGCTTTGGAGGCTGTGCCGTCAGCATCGTCAGAGAAACAGCCGTTGACGAGTTTATAGAGAAGGTCGGCAGGGCATACGAAGAAAAAATCGGCTATCCCGCATCGTTCTATGTTTCCGATTTGGGCGACGGAGGACATGAAGTAAAATAGTCCCAAAGCTTTTGTGTGTGATAAATAATTTTCTGTATCAAAAAAGGGCGTTTCTCAACAAGTGGGTTTTCACAAAATTGAGGCATCGCCCTTTTTTAAATATCCTGAACTCATAGATATTAATGCTTATTAATTTTGCTTAAATATTCCGTCATTTCATGGATATATATTTTTCCTATTTCCGATAGCGGCAAACCGTTTTTAGTGATGTAACCGATTTGCATTGAGAAATTTTTATCCTCTGTTTCAAAGGGGACGGCTATGAAATCGTTTCCGTTAAGCTCCTCACAAATTATACCCGAGCAAAGCGTGTAACCGTTCAGTCCCACCATAAGGTTGAGCATTGTCGAACGGTCAGCCGCCTTGATTGTTCTGGGATATTCCCGTGTGCTGAGAATTTCCTCCGCAAAGTAGAAAGAGCCTTTTTCTCCTTGCTCGAACGAAAGACAAGGGTAATCCGCAAGCTCCTCGAAGGTTATGGACGAATTTTTTGCAAGTGGATGCTTTTTCCAAAGATACACATATGCATTGCAGTTTATAAGATGGTGAAACTCAAGACCGTTATCTCTCAATATTTTCTGTATAATATCCCGGTTGAAATCGCTCATGTATATAATCCCGATTTCGCTTTTGAGCATTGTCACATCGTTAATAACATCGAGCGTTTTAACCTCGCGCATTGCAAATTCGTATTTTTTAAGGTCAAATTGCTTAACCGTTTCAACAAAAGCTTTCACCGCAAAAGAATAGTGCTGTGAAGATACCCCGAACTTCAGCTTAATTTCCGTAGGATCGCTGTATTTACTCGATAAAAGCTCATATTGTTGATACAGCTGACGGGCATATGTTATAAATTCCTCTCCTGAGGGGGTGAGGGCGGTTCCTCTTGCGTTTCTTTTAAAAATGGTTATTCCAAGCTCCGTTTCCAAGTCCTTTACCGCAGAAGTAAGCGTGGGCTGTGAGATAAAGAGCTCCTCCGCAGCCTTATTCATCGAGCTTTTTTCGGCTATTGTCAAAACATATTTTATTTGCTGTAATGTCATAATACATACCTCTTTGAAAGTTTACATTCTATTTTAGCATTTTTTTGGGCTTAAGTCAATTATTTTTAACAAAAAATGAGCCTGAGGCACTACGCTTCAGGCTTAATTGGTATATTGTATTAATGTGTTGCGTATTTATATCTTTTTAGTTTGCAAGTGATTCTGCCAATGCATTTGCTTCATCCTTTGTAAATCCGTATGCTTTTGCCGTGATGTAAACGCTGTCGGTTTCTGCGACTACAGAGTATTCGTTTTCACCTTCCGAAACAGATGAATTTACCGTATTTTCAGATTCGGTCTTTGAAACAACGGAAATATAACAGCTTTTAGTATTATCAGACGAGGTGTAAAAGGTGTGTGCGTTTTCGTTGCCGTCAATATAGACTTCATCCGGAGTGATAAGAGTTACCCCTTCGGGAAGCTTAGCTTTTCCTATTATGTCAAAACCGATTATATCACAGTATTCGTTGTAGCTTACTGCTTTTATCCCATTGTCGTCACTTTGAGTAACGGCAGCTGCAAACGGAGCCGCGCTTATGATTTCAGGTGCTTCCGAGCCTTTTGCGACAGTTTCATCATCCACGGAAAGAGGTGTTTGCCGAAGGTCGAGGGATTCATTCTGCAAATCGGTTTCTTTTTCTTCAGAGCTTGGGATTTCCTCTTTAAAAGCGGGGGTTTCATCCTGTGAAACGGGGGTTTCCTCTATAATTTCGCTTTTTGCAGTATAGTCCTGTGAGCTTTCTTTTCCTTCTTGCAAAATTCCTTCATCAGTCGTAAGCTTATCTTGCGATGAAGCTTCCTTTTGCAAAGAATACGGCGAAGCCTCATTTTCGGGCAATTCGGTTTTGGGATTTGCCTGCATGAGCTTTACGGGCTCGGATACATCCTTCGGAGCAGTAAAATAAACGGTGGAAACCATTATAACTACTGCCGCCGCAACAGCTGCGCAAAAGCTCATAATTTTGAAATTAATCCGTTTCGGAGCCGGTTTTGTTTGCCCGAGAACTCTTTCCAAGGCTTCGGATGGAGCTTGAATTTGGTTGTTTGCCGCCTTGTATATTTCTCTAAAATTCAATATCATCCCATCCTTTCAATAAATCTTTAAGTAATTCTCTGCCACGCTTAAGCTGAGTTTTAACCGTAGCCTCGTTAAGAGATAAGCATTCGGAAATCTGCTTTATCGACATATCCTCATAGTAGAACAGATGCACAACCGTCTTATATTTGAGAGGAAGCTTTGCAACGGCTGACCAAATGTCGCTGTACTCGGGTGGGTCGAAGCGGATTTCTTCTGTGAGAGGGACTGTTTTCTTGAACGAAAACGCAGAAAACCAGCTTTTGCAGCGGTTGACCGTAACCTTAAGAAGCCATGCTTTTACGTGTTCTTCGCTTTCAAAATCTTTGTCTGTGCGAATAAAACGCAAAAAAACATCCTGTGTTACATCCTCTGCTGTGTGTTGATCCTTGGTTTGAGACAGCGCAAGCCTGTAAACGGTATTAAAATACTTTTCCGTGAGGCGATGCTTTTGCTCCAAATCAATCATCACTTCAGCCTCCTCTCATATATAATACTTTTGATACACATAAAAAGTTTCGTTAAATAATATTTTTTTGAAATTTGCTCATAATAGACTCAAAGGAGAGTATATTATGCCTGAAAAAGATGATTCAATAAAGGAATACGGAACCACCGTTGCCAAAACCAAGCTCGGCAACATACAATGCTTAAACATTATAGGACAGATTGAGGGACACATGGTGCTTCCGTCTCAGAATAAAAGTACAAAGTACGAGCACGTAATTCCCAAGCTTGTTGAAATAGAGCAGGACGAGGATACCGAAGGTTTGCTTATTATCTTAAATACCGTGGGCGGTGATGTGGAAGCCGGACTTGCGATAGCCGAAATGATCAGTTCAATGAAAACTCCTACGGTATCTTTGGTATTGGGCGGCGGGCACAGCATTGGTGTGCCTCTTGCGGTTTCCGCAAAAAAATCGTTCATTGTTCCGTCCGCCACCATGACCGTTCACCCTATAAGAATGAGCGGCGTTGTAATAGGCGTTTCCCAGACATTTGAGTATTTCGACAGAATGCAGGCAAGGGTGGTTTCCTTTGTATGCAGAAATTCGGGTATTTCCGAACAAAATTTCAGAAGCTTGATGCTTAAAACCGATGAGATAGCAAACGATGTGGGTACCGTGCTTTTCGGTGATGAAGCCGTAAAATGCGGTCTGATTGATTGCGTCGGCGGTCTTTCGGATGCTGTATGCGAGCTGATGAATCAGATTAAAGATAACCGAGAAACCTCAGAGCGGAAACGGTAACAAACAGGGTGAAAATTGATAATATGCTTGTCCAGACCACAAGCTGACCTGCAAGTATTTCATCAGAGCCCATTTCGCTTGCCATAACCGTGCTTGACACCGCAACAGGCGTACCGAAAAGTGCGATGAGTGCGGGAAATTCAGTCTTTGTAAAATGTAAAACCCCCATTTTTGTCAGAATTATCGCTCCGCACAGTCCTAAAAGCGGAGCAATTATAATCCTTATACTCGTTGCAAGAGTAATTTGTTTTGCCAACTTTCGGCTTGCCGAAAATGTGAATTTTCCGCCGAGAACTATCAGCGCAAGGGGAGAAGCCATTTTTGCAAGACTTGAAATAATCGAATAAACCGCAGGTAAATCGTTTTTTATTGAAAAAGGCACGAAATTTCTTAAACCAATTGTTGCAACTCCCATAAAAATACTTATTATAAGCGGATTTTTCAAGGTTCTTATAATTATTTTTTTGAAATCTGTTTTACCTCCGCCTTCGTACATTGTAAGGCTTATAACGGCGAGCACATTGAAAAGACTTATTGCAACAGCCGAAAGAATGCTTGCAACCGCAACCGATGCTTCATCTCCCAACGAGGAGGCAAGAACAATACCTATTATTGCATAATTTGACCTGAACGCACACTGATGCACAACGCCCTTTTGCTTTGGGTCGGATACGAGCTTTGCCGACAGCCAGCCTATAAAAAACAGAACGAAAACAGAAATTATCGAGTACCAGATAACCTCCGGATTGATAACCGAAAAGGATTCTATGGAGTATATGTTATAATAAAGCATACATGGAAGACAAACCCTGAACATAAGACGGTTGCCGACATTTAAAAAATCGTCACTTAAGAAATCCGTTCTTTTAAGAATATATCCCAGAAGTATTATGCCCAAAATCGGAACAATGGCGTTAAATGAGTACAAAAATATGTCTATCATAAGATTTCCTCCGATGCAAATTATCATTGTATTTAGCCAAGTTTGATATAATTCTATAACAGAATTACTTTAATTTTCTTCTTCCTTGCGTAATCGACGGTGAACTTTGTGCCGCCGAAATCCTTTTTGAGGTATGCGATGCAAACCGATGACGCATCGACCATTTTGCGGTTCCGCTCATGCATACATCCCCTGATATAAACCTCGTGCAATATTTCCTTTGAATCTGCTCTTTCAAGAAGGTAGCGATACAACAGCTTATCATGTTCGTTCCAGTTATTATCCTGATCCGCACACGGGATTATAAGCCTTAGTTTAATGTGGGGATACTTGTTTTTTGCCGCCAATACGAAAATTCCGCAAAGTGTGTCAAAACCTCTTGCGCCGCCGCAAATAAATTCATCATAGCCCTCCGAAATTAGCCGGAAAACGGTGCTGTAAAGGTCGTTTTTCAGCTTTTCTTCGTCTGCCTTCGGAATTGTTCTGTGTCCTGTAAAACAACAAGTTTTCATTTTTGTCCCCTTTTGCTATATTACTGTATAATATATAATATAACATTTAAATTATAAAGTCAACTGTTTACTTTTAAAAAGATTTGTGGTAAAATATATTATGCTTAATTTTTTGCGGAAGGGTTGATTTAATGAAAAAACTGATACTTAAGGGTTTTGAAGTTCAGCTTGTGATGGTTTTTTTCGCATTTATGATCTTTGCGACAAATGAGTTTACGCTGTCGCACCTTTGGATAAATATTATTGCAAGCACACTTATTTTATTTGTATATCTTTTGATGTTTTATTCAGATTCATATAAAACCACAAGAGAGTATATAAAGCTCGGCAAAAAGCCGCCCGTGCCGGTCGTGGCAAATGCTGTGGTGTACATAATTCCGGCTGTGTTGCTCATCTGGTCGATTGCTTTTCCTATTTATTTTGACAAGGCATACATAATCGAGCCGGGCGACCTTTCAAACGGTGTTCCTCCGGTTTACGATTATGTAAAAGCTGTAAGGCAGACTGCGTGGTTCGAGCTTTATATGTTTCCGTATAAAGGAATTTATGAGATGTTCGGAAGCAGCACCTTGTGCCACCTTATAACCTTCTTGCCTGCGCCGATTGCATCGGCTTTAGGCTATGTTACCGCAAAGCACGATTTCGATTTGATGAAGCGTGCATCTGATTTTATTCAGAAACTCGTTTACAGAAATAAGGAAAACTAAGTATATAAACCGTCCTTCGTGGGGAAAATTTATATTGATAAATTAATTCCCGGAGGACGAAAATATGCTGAGCAAAGTAGAAATCTGCGGTGTTAATACTTCAAAACTGCCGGTGCTTACAAACAGAGAAAAAGAGGAGCTGTTTCAAAAAATCAAGGCAGGAGACAAAAATGCCCGCGAGGTTTTTATTAAGGGCAATTTAAGGCTTGTTTTAAGTGTAATTAAGAGGTTTTCAAACAGAGGAGAAAATCCGGATGATTTGTTTCAGATAGGCTGCATAGGGCTTATTAAATCAATAGACAACTTCGACACAAATCAAGGGGTAAAATTTTCCACTTATGCTGTACCTATGATAATAGGGGAGATCAGAAGATACTTGAGGGATAATAATTCCATAAGAGTAAGCCGTTCCCTTAGAGATGCCGCTTATAAGGCACTTCAGGCAAAGGAAAGGCTTTCCTCGTCTTTGAACCGCGACCCAACTATCGAGGAGCTTGCAAAGGAGATTGAAATTCCGAGCGAAACCATAGTTTTGGCGCTTGACGCCGTGCGTGAACCGGTGTCGCTTTTTGAGCCGGTATATCACGACGGAGGCGATGCGGTTTATGTTATGGATCAGGTTTGCGACAAGCGCAGTCTTGACGAAAACTGGATTGAGGAAATATCCCTTCGTGAAGCTATGGCTAACCTGAAAGATAGGGAAAAGAAGATTCTTGCAATGAGATTTTATGAAGGAAAAACACAGATGGAGGTTGCCGATGAAGTGGGAATAAGTCAGGCTCAGGTGAGCAGGCTTGAAAAGTCGGCACTCCGTCATATGAAGAAATTGATTTGATTTTTGTGAAATATGCACAAAAATCAGTATTATTTTTAGTACAAAAACCACAAAAGAAGGTATTGATTTTTGAGGGGAAATGTGTTATTATATAACCATAGTAATTATTTTTTCATTTTCCCTCCTTTTTATAATATTTTTGATTGGATTAACGGTTCCGTTAATCCAATATTTTTTTATAAAAAATATTGACTGACGCTTAAAAAAATGGTAAAATAGAGAATTAGAGAAAACTATGTTTTGAGGCAAAATTATGTGGATTGCAGATAAATGGAAAGATTATGCCTTGCTCGGTGGTTCGGACGGCGAAAAGCTCGAAAAATGGGGACGTTACACTTATCTTCGTCCCGATCCGCAGATTATCTGGCATATGAGCGATTTTAAAAGAAATGCCGATGCGGTTTACACACGCTCCGGCGGCGGTGGATATTGGGATTTTAACAAAAGGGATTCCGAGGACGGACAGACCGTCGCTTACCGTGATATGAAGTTTTTCATTAAACCCATGGGTTTTAAGCATATGGGGCTTTTTCCAGAGCAGGCGGTTAATTGGGATTTTATGCGAGATAAAATCGAAGGCTCCGGTCGGGAAATCCGTGTACTCAATCTTTTTGCTTATACGGGCGGTGCGACGGTTGCGTGTCTTAAGGGCGGAGCGTATGTTTGTCATGTTGACGCGTCTAAGGGCATGGTTTCCCACGCGAGGCAGAATGTTGAGCTTAACGGACTTTCCGGGGATAGGATAAGATACATCGTTGACGATTGTCTTAAGTTCGTGCAAAGAGAGGCAAGGCGAGGCAAAAAATATGATGCGGTTGTTATGGATCCGCCCTCTTACGGCAGAGGACCCAACGGCGAAAAGTGGGAAGTTGATGTTTTGCTTAATAAGCTTGTAAGTGCTTGTATTGAGATACTCAGTGATAATCCGCTTTTCTTTGTGGTTAATACGTACTCTACCGGGATTGCCTCAAGTGCGGTGAGCAACCTACTTAAGATGACGCTTGGAACTCGTTACGGCGGCTTTGTAAGTGCAGATGAAATCGGTTTACCTTTCAATAATTGCGATATTGCGCTTCCGGCAGGCTGTACGGCAAGATGGGAAAGTTAATTAAAGGGTGTTGGTAGCTTGATAAAAGCAGATAAAATTTCATTTTCATATAAAAACACCGATGACGGCGTTTCGGTTTTTAAAGATATAGATATTGAGATAAAAAAGGGCGAATTTGTATGTATTCTGGGCAGAAACGGCTCGGGTAAATCCACTTTGGCAAAGCATTTTAATGCTATACTGCTGCCGACGGGCGGTACGGTATATGTTGAGGGAATGGACACGAAAGCCACGGATGCCTATGACATAAGAAGGCTTGTCGGCATGGTTTTTCAGAATCCCGATAATCAGCTTGTTGCAACGGTTGTTGAGGAGGATGTTGCGTTTGCGCCCGAAAACCTCGGTATGCCTCCCGAAAAAATCCGAAAAAGGGTTGATTGGGCTCTTGAGAGAGTTGGTATGTCCGAGTACAAGATGCACGCACCGCATATGCTGTCGGGCGGTCAGAAGCAAAGAATTGCGATTGCAGGCATTATTGCGATGCTCCCCGAATATATTGTTCTTGACGAGCCTACGGCTATGCTTGACCCTTCGGGCAGGCGGGAAGTTATAGAAACGATTAAAAATCTCAACCGTGAGCTTGGGATAACCGTTGTTCTGATAACTCATAATATGGATGAGGCAGTGGATGCGGACAGGGTTTTGGTCATGAACAAGGGCAATATTGTGCTTTCGGGTAAGCCGAGAGAGGTTTTTTCGTGTGTTTCAAAGATGAAGGAATACGGACTTGATGTTCCTCAGCCTACGGAAATTGCCTATGAACTTAAAAATGACGGCTTTGATATAAAAACGGATATTCTTACCGAGGATGAGCTTATTGCTGAAATTGAGAGGTTGACACAGTGAAGGAAAGAATCAGGGTTGAAAACTTAATACACACATATATGCCGGACACACCTTTCAAAAAAACCTCGGTAAACGGTATATCCATGTCTGTTTATGACGGTGAGTTTTTGGGAATAGTGGGGCATACAGGCTCCGGAAAATCCACTCTTATCCAGCATTTTAACGGATTGCTTAAACCTACATCAGGAAAAGTTTTTGTTGACGGCGAGAATATTTCTAAAGCAAATCTTCGGGATATTCGTTTCAAAATCGGCATGGTTTTTCAGTATGCGGAGTATCAGCTTTTTGAAGAATCCGTGTTTGAAGATATGGCGTTCGGCCCGAAAAATCAAGGGCTTTCGGAGGACGAGATTAAAAAAAGTGTTTTATCTGCGGCGGATGCAATGGAAATTGACCGAGAGCTTCTTTCAAAATCTCCGTTTGAGCTTTCGGGAGGGCAGAAAAGAAGGGTTGCAATCGGCGGTGTGTTGGCTATGCAACCCGAGGTTTTGGTTTTGGACGAACCTACCGCAGGGCTTGATCCAAAAGCCCGTGACAGAGTGCTTTCTCTCCTTAAAGAACTTAATCGCAGCCGTGCTCTCACGGTTGTTATAGTTTCGCACAGCATGGAGGATATTGCAAAATATGCCGACAGAATGATTGTACTCGGTGATGGGAAGCTTAAGTTTTCCGGCGCACCCAAGGATATTTTTCAGCGTGGTGACGAGATTGAAAAATTAGGTCTTGCGATACCGCCGGCGGCGTCTGTGGCGCAAAGGCTTTTCAATATGGGGTACGATGTTGACAAAACCGCCTGCACTCCGATTGAAACCGCAAAAACCATCGAGAAAATGCTTCATAATCGGGTAACGGAGTAAATTGATATGATAAAAGATATAACAATAGGTCAGTACTTTCCGGGTAATTCTTTTGTTCACAGAATCGACCCGAGGGTAAAAATACTTTTGACATGCCTTTATATAACCATGGTCTTTTTTGCGAGCAATGTTTTGAGCTTTTTGATTTGCGGAGTATTCTTGTTTGTTTCTGTTAAGGCATCAAGTGTTCCGTTTAAGAATATGGTCAGAGGGCTTAAGTCAGTGCTGTTTATTATTGCATTTACCGGCATTTTTAATCTGTTCATGGTGCCGGGAGATAAGCTTTTTTCAATCGGGCCTTTAACCGCAACAGTTCAGGGCGGAAAAATGGCACTTATGATGATAGTGAGGGTGTTTTTTCTTATTACCGGCACTACACTTCTTACATTCACGACTTCTCCCATTCGGTTGACGGACGGAATAGAATATATTCTTAAGCCGTTTTCAAGGTTCGGCGTTCCGGCGCACGAGCTTGCGATGATGATGAGCATTGCGCTTCGGTTTATTCCGACGCTGATTGAGGAAACGGACAAGATAATGAAGGCACAGTCGGCAAGGGGAGCTGATTTTGAAAACGGCGGTATTGTAAAACGGGCAAAAAGCTTTGTGCCGATACTCGTTCCGTTGTTTATCAGTGCTTTCAGAAGAGCCGATGAGCTTGCGGTGGCAATGGAATGTCGCTGTTATCGTGGAGGCGACGGAAGAACAAAGCTTATTCAGCTTAAATGCTCCTATGTAGATTTAATTGCTTTTTTGTTTGTAGCCGTATTTTTAACGCTTGTAATAATTTCAAGATTTATCTGAGGTTAATATTATGTATAAATTAACGCTTTGCTATGACGGAACCGCATATCACGGCTGGCAAAGGCAGAAAAACGCACTTGCAGTTCAGGAGGTTCTGGAGGATGCGCTTGCCCGTCTTTTTAAGCACGATGTCACTGTTGCCGGATGCAGCAGAACCGATGCGGGTGTTCATGCGAAAGAGTATGTTTGCAGCTTTGATTATCCCATGAGCGTGCCTGCCGAAAAGCTTCCGTATGCGCTGAACACCATTATTCCGGATGATATTTCTGTTATCGGATGCGAAAAGACCTCCGATGACTTTCATGCAAGATTTTCCTGTAAGGGAAAGGAATATATTTATCTTATCGACAATTCTACGCACATCAATCCGTTTTTAAGAAACTACGCCTGCCACTTCCCATATAAACTTGATTTTGAAAAAATGCTTGATGCAGCAAGCTTCATGCACGGAAAAAGAGATTATTCGGCATTTTGCGCTTCGGGTGCAACCGTTAAGGATTTTGTCAGAAATTTAGAGTATGTTAAGCTTTCCAAGGAAGGAAATGTTATAACATTAAGAACGAAGGCGGACGGTTATCTTTACAATATGGTCAGAATTATTGCGGGAACGCTTCTCTATGTCGGGGTAGGAAAAATCGAAAGCTCCGATATTACCGATATAATTGATTCAAAAGACAGAAGGGCGGCAGGTATAACCGCTCCTCCGCAGGGACTTTACTTAAATCATGTGTACTATTGATTTTTTCTATCGTGAAAGGATTTATACAAATGGCTAAAAAATCAAGATTAAAAACAGTTTTAATGAGTTTGTTAATTATAATTGCGGTAATTGTAGTGCTGGCTTTCGCTTTTCGTGATACAGCTTTGGTATATCCTTTATTTTCTAAGCTGTATTCCGAGAAGCTTGAGGTTGAGAATACGGGAAAATTCCAGTCTGACACCGTGTCGACATCCTGTCTTGTAGGAAACAGATTGGTTTATTACGACACTGATTCTGTCTGCCGTGACGACGGAAAGAAGGTTAAGCTTAAAATCACGGAGCCTAATATGGAGTCGGCAGGCTCGTGCTTTGTTGTCTTCAGTAAGATTGACAATAAGGCGGTTGTATTCAGCGGAATGAAGAAATCCTATACCGTTTCTGATGAAAATGGTATCCAGTTTGCAAAGGTCGGTGAAAACGGAAGCTCAGTTGTTGTGACTAACGAGCCGGGTTACCGTGGAAAGGTTACGGTTTATGATCCTGACGGGGAAAAGGCTTTTCGTGCATCCTTTGGTGAAAAATATGTGATTGACGCCGCAATCTCCGAAAACGGTAAAAAAATTGCACTTTGCCTTTTTGATACAAAAGGCGATGAATTTGAAAGCATTGTTCAGTTTTACGATATAAGTCAAAAGGAACCCTATGCGGAAGAAGTCTATACCGATACGGTTCTTACAAATGTCAAGCTTTTTTCGGATTCGGGAGCCATTGCGGTCGGTGATAAAAAGGCGGTCGGTTTTTCTTCTTCGGGAGAGGCGGAGTGGCAGTACAGCTATGACGGTGCGGTTTTGCAGTCCTTTTCCTTAAACAGCGAAGATTATATCGCACTTTGCCTCAAAAAAGGCAAGCAAAGCATTGTGTGCATTGATTCCTCCGGGAGCAATTATGAGTATGAGTATTCGGGCTCAAACATTAAAATGATAGACTTAAATGACGATGCTGTTATGGCGGTTACTCCAAGAAGCGTTATTTTTGTTACGACACACGGCTACGAAATCGCCGAAAAGGAAATTTCGGTGGACATTAAAAACGCTTTTATGCTCGATGAGGACAGAACGGGTATAATAGTTCACAGCTTCGGCTATGAAACTCTTTTGGCAAGGTGATGTTATGTTGGCTGATATTATTTTGATTGTATTTGTTGTTTTATTCATAATGAAGGGCAGAAAGACGGGGTTTGCAAGGTCTGTTCTCGGTATGTTTTCCGTGATTATTTGCGGAGCGTTGACTGTGTTTATTTATAAGTACATAGATAAGACCGGTGCGGTGGAATTAATCGGGAATTTGTTAAAAACATTCCTTCCGCAAAATACCTACGATAAGCTGGAGGCTTTTGGTGTATCGGGCTATGTTTTGAATGCGATTATTGCAATTTTGCTGTATGTCGGCATCAGAATATTGTATAAAATCGGAATCGGCGTAATTGATTTTGCAATGCCTTCATTTATAAACTCCCTCCTTGGAGGACTGTTTGGCGGAGCGATGGCTTTAGCGGTAGTTCTTGCGGTTTTGGCGGTTATTTATTCCGTAAGAAATACCTGCGATGTTACCGCCGCAACGGATTTTATTGAAAAATCACGAATAGTAAAAGAAATCTATGAAAACAATATTTTATTAAAGTTGATTTGAGGTGTATGATGTTACTTGATGAATTGAAATCAAAATCACTTGACGAATTGAAAAAGCAGGCTAAAGAGCTTGGAATACAAAAAATTTCATCGTTTAAAAAAGCGGAGCTGATAAACGAAATAATCAGAGTTTCCCCGGAGGAAGCATCGGAGGAAGAAGAGGATGTAAAAACCGAGGAACGAGGTGAAACCGGTACGGTAAGCGGCGTTTTGGAGGTTATGGATGACGGCTTCGGCTTTATAAGATGCGAAAATTACTTAACCGGTGCGGATGATGTGTATGTTGCTCCTTCGCAGATAAGGCGTTTTCGCTTGCGTACGGGTGACTATATTGACGGAATTACAAGGCCTAAGCGTGAAGGAGAGCGTTTTGCGGCTTTAATTTATGTTAAGACCGTAAACGGCTGCAACCCCGAAACTGCAATAAGAAGGGTTCATTTTGAAAATCTCACGCCTATTTATCCGAATGAAAGACTTCGTCTGGAAACGAACCGATACGGATTTTCGATGAGATTAATTGACCTTATTGCTCCTGTCGGAAAAGGTCAGAGAGGGATGATAGTTTCCCCTCCTAAAGCGGGAAAAACAACGGTTTTAAAAGATATTGCCAACAGTATAAGCGCAAATCACCCCGAATGCGAGCTTATCATTTTACTTATTGACGAACGCCCCGAGGAAGTTACGGATATTATAAGAAGCACAAAAGCAGAGGTTATTTATTCTACATTTGACGAACTGCCCGAGCATCATATTAAGGTTGCTGAAATGGTTTTGGAGCGTGCGCAAAGACTTGTTGAGCACAATAAGGATGTTGTTATTCTGCTTGACAGCATCACAAGGCTTGCAAGGGCATACAATCTCACTGTTCCTTCAAGCGGCAGAACGCTTTCGGGCGGACTTGACCCTGCGGCGCTTCATAAGCCGAAAAGATTTTTCGGAGCCGCAAGAAACATCGAAAAGGGCGGAAGCCTGACGATACTTGCAACTGCGCTCATTGATACGGGCAGCCGTATGGATGATGTAATTTATGAGGAATTCAAAGGTACGGGAAACATGGAAATTCATCTTGACCGCAAAATGTCGGAAAAACGAATTTTCCCCGCTATTGATATTTATAAATCCGGCACAAGACGAGAAGAACTCATAATGAGCCAAAGCGAGCTTGAGGCGGTGTGGAACATAAGAAAATCATTCTCATCGCTCTCGACTCAGGATGTGACGGAGCGAGTAATTTCAGGCATTGTTTCAACCGCAAACAACAGCGAATTTGAAGCAATGGTAATTAAGCAATTAAGCAATAAACCCGAAATCAGTTGATTTCGGGTTTATCGTTATTTTTATCAAAGGGTTCTTCTCTTTCTTCAATGGGTACATAATTCGATTTTGTCGAAATGCTTTTGTATGCCGGTCTTATAATTCTGCCGTTTGCAAAAACCTCTTCAAGCCTGTGAGCGCACCAGCCTGAAATCCTTGCCATTGCAAAAATCGGCGTAAACAGGTCATCGGGAATGTTCAGCATTCTGTACACAAGTCCGGAATAAAAATCGACATTTGCCGAAATGATTTTTGAACCGCCCTTGATCTTGGAAAATACATCCGGCGTCAAACGCTCAACAAGCTCATAAAGCGCAAACTCCTCCGCGTGTCCCGATTCCTCGGCAAGGGATTTGGCGTATTTCTTAAGCAGAACGGCACGAGGGTCGGAAATAGTATAAATAGCGTGCCCAAGACCGTAAACAAGCCCTGTTTTGTCAAATGCCTCTTTATTGATTATTTTTGCAATGTATGAGGCAACCTCGTCCTTGTTTCTCCAATCGGAAACATTGTTTTTCATTTCGTCCATCATTGCCATAACCTTGATGTTTGCTCCGCCGTGCTTTGAGCCTTTAAGGGAACCAACGGAAGCCGCAATTGCGGAATATGTGTCTGTTCCGCTTGATGAAACAACATGGGTTGTAAATGTAGAGTTGTTACCGCCTCCGTGTTCTGCATGAAGAATGAGGCACAAATCGAGAATTTTTGCTTCAAGGTCCGAGTATTTGTTGTCGGCTCTAATAAGATGAAGAAAATTCTCGGCTGTTGAACCGTCTGCTTTAGGCTGGTGAATGAAAAGACTTTTTCCGTTGTAATAATGCTCTTTTGCCTGAAGTGCGTACGCAATCATGGAAGGAAAGCGTGCAATCAGCTCAACAGACTGCCTGAAAACATTTTCAAAAGAAAGCTCATCGGGATTATCATCGTATGAGTACAAAGCAAGAACGCTTCTTGCAAGCTTATTCATTATATTTCCACTGGGAGCCTTAAGAATCATATCCTCAATAAAGCCGTCAGGAAGGGGACGGAGCTGTGCAAGAAGTTCTGAAAATTCTTGCAATTGACTCTCAGTCGGAAGATAGCCGAATAAAAGGAGATAACAGGTTTCTTCAAAGCCGAATCTGTCATTTGCGATACAGTTTTCAACAAGGGTAGTAACATTTATTCCTCTGTATCTCAGCCTGCCTTCTGTAGGAATTTTTTCGTTATCGTCTATAATGTAGCCGCTTACATCACCGACGGAAGTGAGGCCGACAATTACGCCTGTACCGTCGCTGTTTCGCAAGCCTCTTTTAACATTGTACATCTGATAATTGGACGGGTCTATTGTATAACTTGCGTCATGAATGTGGCGCATTAAATTCTTTGTCGCCATTTTGATCATCTCCTTTTTCGTATCAGTTTTTATTATAACACATATTGCCAAAAAATGCAAGTGTTTTTATAAAATCTTGCAAAAAAGTCATCCCGAACATACGAGATGACTTTGTAAACAAGTATTTTGATTTACAATCAGTCTCTTAACTGCTTGCGGTTTTCTTCGATAACAGCGAGAGTCTGATTAATTATACTAACAGAACTGTTAAGGTCGTTTATAGCCCTTTCAAGAACCGTCTTGGCATCGTCAACCGTTCCGCCTATACCGTTTAAGAGCTGGTCGGAATATCTCATTGCTCCTACTCTGATTTCAGAAGCATTTGCGTTAGCCTTGCTTTCGATGTCGGCAGCAAGCTCGCGAGCCTGGCGTGCAATTTCCGTTTCGCTCATCATTGTAATAATTTCGCTCTTTGCTTTTTCAATTCTTGCGGCAGCATCTTTCTTTGCATTTTCGATGATTTCTTCCCTTGAATCGGTAATCCATTTTGCCTTTTTGAGATCATCGGGCATCTTGAGCTTAATTTCCTGTATAAGTTCCAGTATTTCCTCTTTATCAATGAGGCTCTTTCCCGAAAGCGGTATTGAAGATGCACTTTCGATTTTTTCGGTAAGGGTATCAATTAATGATAAAAGTTCCATATTAGTTCTCCTCCGTTTTTTCAGTTTGTAAATTTATTATAAATCCGTGCTTTTATACATTCAGGTACAAAACCATCAAGATTACCGCCTAAGTGTGCAATTTCCTTAACTATACTTGAGCTTAAAAACGAGTATTCGCTGGAAGAAATAAGAAACATCGTTTCTATTTCGGAGTTCTGACGCCTGTTCATGAGTGCCATCTGCATTTCATATTCAAAATCAGAAACGGCACGAAGCCCCTTAATAATGGTAGTTGCGGATTTTTTCTTTGCGTAATCTACCAAAAGACCGTCAAAAAAGTCAATTTCGATATTTTTAAGGTGAGATGTGGCTGCTTTGATAAACTCAACCCGTTCGTCAACCGTGAATGCCGGTTGCTTAGCACTGTTGTGAAGAACCGACACAATTACCTTATCAAAAATTTTTGATGAACGCTCGATAATATCAAGATGTCCGTTCGTTATGGGGTCAAAGCTTCCGGGGTATATTGCAATTTTCATTATTCAGATCCCCTTGTGTTTGTAGAATAATACCTTTGTTTTTCCGTATAAAGCTGTTCTGGCAGGAAATAGCTGCTCTCCCTCAAAGCTTTTCGTGTCTGCCGATGCTTCAAATATCAGTATTCCGTCATCCGACAGCGCACCGTTTCTTTCAACATCACAAATAAAATCCTTTAAAAAGCCTGACGCATATGGAGGGTCTGCAAATATTATATCATACTTTTGCGAATTTGTCGAGAAAAATTGTCTAAAATCCGATTTAATCAGTTTTGAATACGCTTCCAAATGTGTTTTTTTGATGTTTTTACCGGCAATGTCAAGAGAGCCTGCATTCGAGTCGACAAAGCTGCAAAATACCGCTCCACGGCTGAGAGCTTCAATTCCGAGTGCTCCCGAACCGCAAAAAACGTCAAGTACCTTCGCCCCCTTGACGCTGAACTGAATAATGTTAAATATGGACTCTTTAACCCTGTCCGTTGTCGGCCTGATTACATCATCGCCCGGCAGAGTGTTAAGCTTTGTACCTCTTGCAGTGCCCGAAATAACCCTCAAGCCTTCCATCTCCGAAACACAATACTATATATTATATTTTATACATTTTCTTCGATTTGTCAACAGTTTATTGAAAATTCATACAAAAATTAAAGAAACATATATAATTATGAAATAAATCTGAAAAAAAGTAACATTTTTGATATAAAAAACACGCATGCGAATATCGTATGCGTGTTTTTATTCAAAATACTATTATTTGTCAAGTTCAGCGAAGTACTTGATTGTTCTAACCATCTGGCTTGTGTATGAGTTTTCGTTATCATACCAGGAAACAACCTGAACGAGGCTTGTTCCGTCGCCGTTGTCAACAACCATTGTCTGTGTTGCATCGAAGAGAGAACCGAACTTCATTCCTACGATGTCGGAAGAAACGATTTCGTCCTCGTTGTAGCCGTAAGATTCGTTAGCAGCAGCCTTCATAGCAGCGTTGATGCCTTCAACAGTAGCAGCACCTTCAACTGTAGCTATAAGGATTGTTGTTGAACCTGTAGGTGTGGGAACACGCTGTGCGGAACCGATAAGCTTTCCGTTAAGCTCAGGGATAACAAGTCCGATTGCCTTTGCAGCACCTGTAGAGTTAGGAACAATGTTAACTGCAGCTGCACGAGAACGACGGAGATCGCCTTTTCTCTGAGGACCGTCAAGAGTCATCTGGTCGCCTGTGTAAGCGTGAATTGTGCTCATGATACCGCTCTTGATAGGCATATAGTCGTTAAGAGCCTTAGCCATAGGTGCAAGACAGTTAGTTGTGCAGGATGCAGCAGAAATAACTGTATCTTCAGCCTTAAGAGTATTGTGGTTTACATTGTAAACGATTGTGGGAAGGTCTTTTCCTGCGGGAGCGGAAATAACAACCTTCTTTGCACCTGCTTCGATGTGAGCGGATGCCTTTTCTTTAGATGTATAGAAACCTGTGCATTCGAGAACAACATCTACATCAAGCTTGCCCCAAGGAAGATCCTTAGCGTCCTTTTCGGCATAGATTTTAATTGTCTTGCCGTCAACAGTGATTGAATCTTCGCCTGCTGTTACTGTGCTTGCAAGAGCATATGTTCCCTGAGAAGAGTCATACTTGAGAAGATGAGCAAGCATCTTAGGGCTTGTCAAATCGTTGATAGCTACTACTTCGTAACCTTCTGCACCGAACATCTGTCTGAAAGCAAGACGACCGATACGGCCAAATCCGTTAATTGCAACTTTTACTGCCATTGGATAATACCTCCTAAAAAATATAAATATAAAATTATTTTTATATACTTCTATTTTACAACAAAAACCAAATTTTTTCAATAGTGATTGTTAAAAAATTAACCGAAAATCAAAAATCTGTTACATTTCACCAAATTTTTAACATATCATAGTGGTTGTTTGTAAAATATTCTTTCCGTATATTTACAAAATATTCGTTATGTTATTTCGCATAGGACGGAAATTATATGAAACAGTGTAAAATAATGCTCGGATAAGGTGTTTTGCCTTATCCGAGCTCACTGAGGGGCTTGATTTTATACCCCATATCTTCCCATTTTGTAAGCAGCTGATCGAGTATTTCGGCATTTGTTGACGATGTGCTGTGCAAAAGTACGATAGCACCGTTGTGTATTCTGGATGTCAGCTTTTGTATTGCTTCTTCGTGCGTTGGCTGTGAGTCCTGATTCCAATCAACATATGCAAGGCTCCAGAAAAATGTCTTATATCCGAGCTTTTTTGCCATTTCAAGGTTTTCCTCGCTGTATTTTCCCCGGGGCGGCCGATAGTATTTTATCATTTCGCAACCAGTGACCTTTTTATATTCTTCCTCAAGGAAACAGATTTCTTCCCTGAATGCCGATTCTTCCGAAATTGATGACATATCCGGATGATGATATGTATGATTTCCCACTGTATGGCCTTCGTCATTCATTCGTTTTACAAGGTCGGGTGCTGATGTAATATAGTTTCCCACAACAAAAAAAGTGGCTTTTACATTGTGCTTTTTGAGAGTATCGAGAATTGAAGGGGTATAACCGTTTTCGTAGCCTGCGTCAAAGGTCAGATATATATTCTTTTTTTCGGTATCGCCTATGTAATAAGCATTGCTTTTTTTTAGGTTTTCTGCGGTTTCGTTGCCTCTTGGAGGTGAGTTTTCCCCCGAAAAGCTCAATCCCCAGTCGCAGTTTGCAACGGTAACGCTCCTAAAACCGTATGTAAGCAATCCTGCTGCCAATGCAAACGAAAATACCAGTATCGGCACGACTTTCTTTGCTTTGATTGCTATAATCATTTCAATTAACCTCCGTTTATTATTGTGAAAAATGACGGTTGAAATTTTCTTTAATTTGTACTATAATAGTATATTATATGTATATGGGAGGATGTTATGAAAAAAACAGTATTATTTTTATTGGCTATTACACTTTTGATGTCGGCATTTACTCCTGTACTTGCACAGGACGGTATAACGGTTAACTTAAACGGGGAAAAGCTTGTTTTTGAGGATCAGGAGCCCGTTATCGTGGATGATCGCACAATGGTTCCTTTCCGTGCGATTGCCGAAGCGCTCGGCTGCATTGTTGAGTGGTATCCTGAAATGGCTGAAGTATATGTTGCATACGGCTTTCAAAACGGTGCAAAGATAATCGTGTTCTCGGTAAACAATTACGAAATCAGAATTATTGATTATTTTAACGGCGATAAGGGAATGGATCAGACGATCGAGTCTATAAAGGGCGATGTTCCGCCGAGGATTATTAACGACAGAACCATGATTCCCCTTCGCAGTCTTGCCGATTCCATGGGTGCCGATGTTTCGTGGGACGGGGACACAAAAACGGTTGATATTAACCTTGATAATTCCGGCTTTGTGACAGCAACCGACGATGACTGTATAGAGTATCTCACAGATAACTATTATAAGACAAAGTATGTTTTCGTTAAAGATAAGGAAAAGGCTGAAAGCATTGCAAGGCAGGCAAAATCCGGCAAGGATTTTGACGAGCTCATAAACGAAAACACCGAAGACGAAAACTGCGAATATGCTTATACCGACGGGGAAATGATACCTGTCTTTGAGGAAACTGTTAAAAATCTTTCGATTAATGAGGTTACCCAGACGCCTGTTGAAACTGAGGACGGCTATTATATCATAAAAAGACTCAGCTTTGATATAGAGGCGGATGCAGAACTTATAGACGATATAAGAACAATGGTACTATTTAAAAAATCCGGATTGGATGTTGAGTAATGGCAATTATTTCAGTCAGTAATCTTTCCAAGTCGTTTGGCGCCGATGAGCTTTTTAAGGATGTCACCTTCGGTATTGAAGAAAGGGACAAGGTTGGGCTTGTTGGTGTGAACGGCTGCGGAAAGACTACGCTATTAAAAATCCTTCTCGGGTCCGAAAGCTATGATTCGGGAGAGATTTTTGTTAAGAAGAATTGTAAAATTTCATATCTTGCACAACAGACCTCATCAGTTTCCTTAAATTCGCTTTATGATGAGGTTTTGTCTGTTTTCTCTGATTTAATCGAGCTTGAGAAAAAGATTGAGGAAATGAATAAAAAAACCGATATGACAGCCGAGGAAGCCGATTATTCGGTGCGACTGCACGATGAATTTGTGCAGGGCGGAGGACTTGTGTATAAAAGTCGGGTAACATCGGCGCTTTTGGGATTGGGCTTTTCGGAAAACGATTTTTCTCTTTCGGTTTCAAAGCTCAGCGGCGGACAGATAACAAGACTTTTGCTTTGTAAAACGCTTCTTTCGGATTCGGATATGATTTTTCTCGATGAGCCTACAAATCATCTTGATATTGCTTCGGTCAGGTGGCTGGAGAAATTTCTGATTGATTACAAAGGAGCGTTCCTCGTTGTTTCTCATGACCGTTATTTTCTCGACAGAGTAACTAATAAAACATTCGGCATGAAATGCGGCAAGCTTTCGGTTTATCCCGGCAACTACTCCGTTTATGTAAAGCTTAAGGAGGAACGGGAGCTCACAATCAGCAGAAATTACAACAATACAATGCGTGAAGTCAAGCGTATTGAGGGTATTATCGAACAGCAAAGGCAATGGAACAGGGAAAGGAATATCAGAACTGCCGAAAGCAAACAGAAAATGATTGACAGGCTGATAGAAAATTTAGAGGCTCCCGAAGGCGCACAAAAGCAAATCAGGTTCAAATTCGGAATAAACAAGCCTTCCGCAAACGATGTTCTTAAGGTTTCCGGCATTGAAAAATCATTCGGGGACAAAAAGATTTTCGGTTCGGTAAATATGGATATAAAGAAGGGTGATCGGGTTTTCCTTCTTGGGAACAACGGCTGCGGAAAGTCCACATTGTTTAAGATTATAATGCGTCAAATGATGCCGAGCAAGGGCGAGTTTTCAGTCGGAGTAGGCGTTGAGATAGGGTATTACGATCAGATGCAAAGCAATATCTCGGAGAACAAGGATGTTTTCAGCGAGATTTATGACGCATATCCCAAAATGCACGAGTCGGAGGTTCGTAATGCGCTTGCGGCATTTCTGTTCAGGGGTGACGATTGCTTCAAAACCATTTCCGAGCTCAGCGGAGGAGAGCGTGCAAGGGTGCTTCTTTGTAAGCTTATGCTTTCGGGTGCGAATTTTCTTATATTGGACGAACCCACAAACCATTTGGATATTGAATCCTGCGAAGCACTCGAGTCTGCGCTTTCGGATTATGACGGAACGCTTCTTGTGGTTTCCCATGACCGTTATTTTATAAATAAGCTTGCCCGCAAGATCTATCATCTTGATAAGTCCGGCTCTTCTTTTTATGACGGCAATTATGATTATTATTTGGAAAAATCCGCAATGTTTGAAAATGCCGTATCGGATAGCGGTAAAAAGACTGAAAAGGTCAATGAATATAAGCTTGAAAAACAAAGGCGTTCGGAGAAAAACCGTTTAAGCGGAAGGCTCAGTCGGTGCGAACAGAGAATTTCCGAGCTTGAAGCCGAGGTTGCCGAGTGCGGCGAGCTGCTTTGCGCCCCCGAGATTTCAAGCGATTTTGAAAAAACAATGGAGCTTTCCGAAAAAATCGAAAAGCTTAACGCCGAGCTTGATTCTCTTATGCAGCAGTGGCAGGAAATAAGCGAACAGTTGGAGGAATTATAATGTCTTTAGAAAAAACAGTTGAGGAAAATTGTGTATATGACGGCAAGGTTGTAAGGGTGTTTTGTAATAAGTCGGAGCTTGAAAACGGAAATGTCGTTACCCGCGAGGTTGTCGAGCATAACGGAGGTGTGGGCATTTTGCCGATTGACTCCGAGGGAAATGTTTATCTTGTCCGCCAGTACAGAGTCGGCGCTTCGGAGGAACTCATTGAAATCCCGGCAGGTAAGCTTGAAATCGGCGAAGACCCCGTTAAATGCGGATTGAGAGAGCTTTCAGAGGAAACGGGATTTTCAGCATCAGGGCTTGTTTCGTTGGGGTATATTTATCCAACGCCGGGGTATGACACCGAAAAGATTCATATTTTCATCGCAAAAAACCTGATAGAGGGCGAGCAGCATATGGATGAGGATGAGTTTTTGGATGTTATCAAGATGCCGTATGTTAAAGCACTTATGATGATAGAGAGCGGCGAGATTACCGACGCAAAAACAATAATTGCACTGCTTCGTGCAGAGAAATGGATGTAATTTATGATAGATGAGCTTGAAATAGTTGTACCTACGCTTTTCGGGATTGAAGCAATAACCGCTCGTGAGATAAGAAACCTCGGGTATGAAACAACCTCAGTTACGGACGGGAGAATTACATTTAAGGGGGATGCCGAGGCGGTTTGCAGAGCAAATATCAATCTCAGAACAGGTGAGAGAGTTCTTATAAAGGTTGGCGAATTCAAGGCAACAACCTTTGAGGAGCTTTTTGAACAGACAAAAAAGCTTCCGTGGGACAGGTGGATTACAAAGCATGTTGCATTCCCCGTAAAGGGCTTTAGTATAAAATCAAAGCTTTTCAGCGTTTCGGACTGCCAGGCGATTATAAAAAAGAGTATTGTAGAATCGCTTAAGCAGAAGTATAAGGTGAATTGGTTTGATGAAAACGGTGCGGTGTATCAGGTGCAGTTCGGAATAATCAGAGATACCGTTACATTAATGATAGATACAAGCGGAAACGGACTTCATAAAAGGGGATACAGAAGGCAATCAAACATGGCGCCTCTTCGCGAAACCGTCGGTGCGGCGCTTATTATGCTGAGCTTTTGGCACGAAAACAGGATTTTTGCCGATCCATTCTGCGGCTCGGGAACGATTCCGATTGAAGCTGCGATGATCGGAAAAAATATTGCACCCGGTATTTCAAGAAGCTTTTCGGGTGAGAAGTTTTCGCAGATTGACAAATCCATCTGGAACAGAGCAAGGGAAGAAGCAAAAGACAGAGAGTTTCATGACAGGCATCTTGAAATTTATGCCTCAGATATTGACCAAAGCTGTGCCTCTCTTACAAAGCAAAACGCAGAAATTGCGGGAGTAGGCGATGAAATAAGCGTGAAGGTTTCGGATGCACGGACTTTTTGCCCCAAGGGAGAATACGGCGTTATGGTATGCAATCCCCCCTACGGCGAGCGGCTCGGAGATATTAAAGAAGCCGAAAGCTTATACCGTGATATGGGCAGGGTATTGAAAAACTGTCCCACATGGTCATATTATATGCTTACATCGGACGAGAATTTTGAAAAATGCTTCGGCAAAAAAGCGGATAAGAAACGAAAAATATATAACGGCATGATGAAATGCGATTATTATCAGTATTTCGGTCCGAAAATGAAAAGGTGATTGATTTTGAACAGTGTTCCTACAGTGCTTTCAATACATGATATGTCGGGCTTCGGAAGGTGCGCATTAACGGTTGTGATACCTGTTTTGTCCTCCTTCGGCATTCAGGCAGTACCTGTGCCTACTGCGGTGCTGTCAACTCATACGGGCGGTTTTACAGACTTTGCAAGCGTTGATTTGACAGAGTTTATGAGTGGCGCATTAAAGCATTATAAAGAGCTTAATCTGACCTTTGACTGTGTTTACAGCGGATACCTTGCAAACGCAAGGCAAGTTGAGGTGGTTTGTGATTTTATTAAGACCTTCGGCGGAAAAATGACCGTGGTCGACCCTGCGTTTGCAGATGACGGAGCGCTTTATTCCACCGTAACCGAGGAGCTTGTTGAGGGTATGAGAGGCTTGATCTCCCGTGCCGATATTATTACACCGAATTATATGGAGGCTGCAATGCTTCTTAAACAGCCGATAAAGGAAACTTTAAGTCGGGACGAAGCTATAAAAATCGCGGACGAGCTTTTAAA
Organism: uncultured Eubacteriales bacterium; assembly: GCA_902492655.1. Lineage (GTDB taxonomy): Bacteria > Bacillota > Clostridia > HGM11514 > HGM11514 > CAKSKB01. The sequence goes on from CABUMF010000008.1 coordinate 62,671, forward strand.
TACCGGCTGTAAAACTGCGGTTGTTACGGGCATCCCTTCGGGAAGCAGTATTTTAACAGTCGTTAAGTCAAAGACCGAAAGTGAAATAATTTCACAGGAAAGAGTACATATTTCGTACCCCGGCTGCGGCGATTTGTTTGCGAGCGCAATGACGGGCTCAATTGTTTGCGGCAAAGGAGTATCGCAATCTGTAAGCTTTGCGGCGGAATTAGTTGAAAAATCAATCCTTGAGGCTCGAGATGAGCAAAATCAGGTGCGGTTCGGACTTCCTTTTGAAAAATTCTTGAGGAAATTTTGATTTTTTGATAAAAAATACTTGACAAATAAGCATAATTGAGCTATAATATATAAGTCGGTTGAACATAGCGAGATTGTGTAAAGGTAGCACGATTGACTCTGACTCAATTTGTGAGGGTTCGAATCCTTCTCTCGCTGCTTAAAATCTGCTCTTTGGAGCAGATTTTTTTGTATGCAAAAACCCCCTGAAGCTGAACCGACCCCCCCAAAGTTAGACCAAAAATCTAACGATTAGGAGGTCGGTTTTTCATGGCAAAATATAGTTATGAATTTAAACAAAAGGTAGTACAGGAGTATTTAAATGGCAAAGGTAGCTACGAATATATATCAAAACAAAGCAACATGCCTGATAAAAAACAGGTGCGTATTTGGGTGAACGCATATAAAGAACTTGGAAAAGAAGGGTTAATGCGTTCAAGGAAAAATAAAAATTACTCTTTTCAATTTAAGCTTTCTGTGGTAGAATTGTATTTAACAAGCGAAGTCTCATATCAGGAATTAGCTCTTTCACAGGGTATTAACAATCCGTCATTGGTAGCACGATGGGTCAATGATTACAGAATTGCCGGTCCTGATGCTTTGAGACCTAAAAAGAAAGGTCGTAAGAAAACATTGGATATACGAGAATTTAAAAAGCCTTCTAAATCTGACGAAGAAAAGCCTGTGGATACAAGTGCCGAACACATCAAAGAACTTGAAGATGAAAACTTAAAATTAAGAATAGAGAACGCATATTTAAAAGAATTGAGGAGACTGCGTTTAGAGGAGGAAGCTCTTCTGAAAAAACAGCGAGAATCGTCCACAGTCTCCGAGGACAGTTCAAATTAAAAGACATTCTCGCAGTAGTTGGTTTTCCAAAGGCGACATATATGTATTGGCTAAAGCGGTTTGACAGAGAAAATCCTAACAAACAATTAGAGGATGAGATCACTAAAATACATATTGAACACAAGGATTATGGTTACAGACGAGTATATAGAGAACTACGAAACAGAAAGATTTTTGTTAACAAAAAGAAAGTTCAAAGAATTATGCAGAAATTAGGCTTTCAGGTTATATCTTTTACTCGTAAAAGTCGCAGATATAATTCATACAAGGGTAATATTGGTAGAATAGCACCAAATAGAATTAACAGACGATTTAATACATCTGTGCCACATCAAAAAATAACTACTGATACCACTGAATTTAAGTATTATGAGATAGACAACAAAGGCAGAATGGTGATTAAGAAATTGTATTTAGATCCATTTCTCGATATGTTTAATGGTGAAGTGTTAAGCTATGGAATAAGCAAAACCCCATCAGCAGCAAGCATTTTATCGGCACAACAACAACAAGCAATAGAAATAACATCTGATTGCCCATATAGAAGAACATTCCATTCAGATAGAGGTTGGGCATATCAAA
>CABUMF010000009.1 GCA_902492655.1 uncultured Eubacteriales bacterium
TTCAGCGGCGGTGCCGGAACGGCGGAGAATCCGTATCTTATCTCAACTGCGGAAGACTTGGTTAAATTATCCGCCCTTTCATTAGGTGAAAGCGCGGCAGACTATAACGGCAAATATTACAAGGTAACAGCCGACATTGATATGAACGGCGTAGCCGATTTCAAGGGAATCGGTTGGGGCACTCATTTCAGCGGTGTGTTTGACGGAGATTATCACAGTGTTAAAAATCTTACTTTCTCAAGCGACGGTTTTGCGGGCTTTTTCAATTTGGCAGACGGCGCTACGATTAAGAATTTCGGTCTTGAAAACCTAAGCATTTCGGGAAATATCTCCCAGGGTATGGGCGGATTTATCGGAAGAAACTTTAACAGCAACGGTACAACAACAATCGAAAACTGTTATGTAAGAAACATAACTCTTTCAAACAGCAACGGTTCAAACGCTGTCGGTGCATTTGTCGGAAACGAGGCAGTTGCGGGAATAGTAATTAAAAATTGTTATTCTGCGCAGCTTTCCGGTACAGGCATACAGGGCTTGGTAGGTAACCAATACGGTGCACCCCAAGGCGGTTCTACAATAAGCAACTGCTACAGTACAGGTAATCCTTGGGATAAATTCGGTACTGCCGACCCTGCAAACACAACAAATGTGTACAAGATTACCACCTCGGCAACAGCCGAACAGATGACAGGCCTCGGAAGTGCTTTTGTCGCAGATATATACAATCTCAACAACGGTCTTCCGGTTCTCTCATGGGAAAAGCCGTCCTCCGGCGGAGAAGGCGGAGAAAATCCTGATCCGGTACCTGTATCTATGGAATATTTTGTTGCTCCTGACGGAAGTGACAGCAATCCCGGTACAATAGATAAACCCTTTGCAACAATCGAAAAGGCAAGAAATACCGTTCGTGCAATGATTGCCAGAGGCTTAGGTGCGGATTCCGGAACAGCCGATTGCCCTGTTGTATATCGAGCATACAACGGCGAAACGGTAAACCTTTACGGCTCAAAGGAATTGAACGCATCAAAAATCACAAAGGTAACCGATGAAACCTTGTTAAACAGATTAATAGAAGCTCCCGCAAGAGAACATCTTTATCAGCTTGATCTCAACACATTGGGAATAACCGCTCCGGAACTTAAATACAACGGCGAAAACGGCAAAAGCGTATTTTATATGAACGGCGTGGCATTGACAAATGCCCGTTGGCCAAATGCCGATAAATCCGGAGAGCAGTATTTCGTGAAAGCCCAAGGCGCAGAACTGACAGCGGATGAAAAAGGCAAATACAACGGAGCAAATCAGCCTGTAAAAATGCAGTATGTTGATTCCGAAAATCGCAGTCAGCTGTGGGAAATCAAGCCGAATGATTTGTATATCGGCGGTGCGTTTGCATATTTGTGGCGTAAACAAACCTTGAAGGTAGCCACAATTGACACCGAGAATAAGGTCTTCAAAACATCGAATCCTTCTCAATACGGTCAGAACACTCATACTTCTGCCGATGACAGATATTTGTACTTTGAAAATCTGTTTGAAGAAATTGATGTGCCAGGAGAATCCTATCTCGACAGGGAAAATAACATTCTGTATTTCTATCCCGTAGGGGATGTTGAAAACGCTACCATGAGCCTTTCAACCTTAAACAGCACGATGATATATAACGAAGGCGCATCCTATGTGACCTATGACGGACTTAATATCAAAGAGAGCTGCGCCGAGGCTATGGTAATAGGCGGAAGCTCTACAAATGTTATCGTTCAGAACGCTACCATTAACGGTATCGGCGGATATGGAATTAGAGTGTACGGACAAAACTCCACGGTTCAGAATTGTGATCTTTATGACATTTCCAACAACGCAATCTTCATGCGCGGAGGAAACCGTGAAACACTTACCCCCAGCGGAAGCATATTGAAAAACAATACCGTTCACAGTGCTTCGGGAACAGCAGATGCTGTTGATGTAGGCGGCTGCGGTCATGTAATTGCTCACAACAAATTCTATGAATATGACATGGGCGCTATTCGTTCCAACGAAACAAACAATATTTTGGTGGAATACAACGAGTTTTATGATTGCCAGTTGCTTAATGCTGACGGCGGTGTACTGTATTTCGGCAGAAATGTTACCGAATTGGGAAATATAATTCGCTATAACTATTTCCATGACATCGGAAATCTCATCGGTCAGCACGGACAGCAATCTATATTCACCGATGACGGAGAACCCGGTCCGTTTATTTACGGCAACATCTTTTATCGCGGAGGCTTGCCGAGTTTCCCGATCAAAACTCATGCAGGACAGTTCCATTGGATTTCCAACAATATTATTATTGATAATTCAACCGGAGCTTTCATGCAGGAATGGCCTGCCGGCGAAACGGGCTCAACGGAAGGTCGCCAAGGTCGTTGGTGGCTGTATATCCAAGATAAGGGTGATTTGCACAGCGCTAACGGCACAGGCGGTTGGTGGGCTCAGAGAAAAGATTTGCTTTTGAGTGATAAATGGATTAAATACTACACCGAAGATGAGCCTACCGGACAGTGGAAAGGAATGTACGATTATCTCAACGGGGACATTTGCGCAAAGCTTGATACCTTGTATGCACAAGAGGATAAAGAAAAGGCTAAAAGCGACATTACTTCCATGATTAACTCGGATCTTCCCGTAGGTCCGACAAACCGACTTTATAACAATGTGTTCATCAATGTGGACACTGTTTACGAAGGCGGAAATGTAGATGTAAAGAATAACATAACCAAGACTCTTAATGAGGGTAAAAATCTCTTTGAAAACTACGGAACAGACTTTACATTGACTTCTCAGGGATTGGCAGAAATCCGTTCTCAGATTCCCGATTTTGAAGATCCGAATTTCAAGGCTATGGGCTTAGAGGAAAGCGCAACCAAAGAGACTGATCCTACCGCATCCGATTTACGAATTACCGGATTGGCAGGAAAAGGCAGTACATTAACAGCAAACTATACCTTTAACGATGAAAACGGTCACACGGAAGGTCTTTCCAAAATCACTTGGTATCAAAGCAAAACCGCCGATGGTGAATATAAGAGAATTACCCGTGGATACGGTGAACATTTTGTTATTTCCTCCGAAGAAGAAGGAAAATATATCCGCTTCGAGGTTGTTCCCACAGATACGGAATACCACTACGGAAAAACATCCTATGTATCTGAGCCTGTTTTCGTAACACCGAAAGGCGATGCTGATAAAACCTCGCTGTGGGCTTTGCTCTCAAAGGTTAATTCAACTCTTGAAAATGCGGTTGTTGGAACAGAAGGCGGTCAGTATGATCAGGAATCGGTTGACGCTTTGGCAGCAGCTCGCGATAAGGCTGTTGAGGTTGCATCAAACATTAATGCTTACCAGTACCAGGTTAACAAGGCAGAAGAAGACCTCAGTGTAGCTTTGGAAATCTTCCTTAACAGCGTTCATGATATTTTAAGCACCCTGAATGTTGAAAGAATTTCTCTTAAGGAATTGCTTGACGATCAGGAGGGATGGAAGGAAGCACTCGGCTCGGGAATTGATCTTGTATTTGAAGACGGTTCTATGTGCGTAGCAGGAAATGAGTCAACTGCATCCCTGGCGGTATACAATGCCAAAGAGTTTAAAAACACTCAGTTTAGCTTCAAGATGAAGGCTGAAATCATCGATCCCGACTTCTGGAGAGCAGGAGATGCTTGGGTGGGCATTTATCTCCGACAGTTAAGCGATGAAGGCTTCTGTTGGGGAACCGGTAAAGGCGCGGCAATGTTTGACTTGAAGCAGCAGCTTATTCAGTATCAGCAGTGGCCGAAGCCGGCTTCATGGACTGCAAATATTTATCCCGATATGGTTAGGGATGACAAAATGCTTGAAATGGGCAAAACCTATGATGTTACAATCGGTGTATATGATACTGATACCGAAGGTAAGATTATTGTTGAACTCATTATTGACGGGAATACCGTTTATTCCGACGCATTAAATGATATTCCCATGTATGGCACAGCCGGAATGTTCGCAATTTCCGCCGGAGTTGATACCAGGGTAACACTTTATCCGGCAGATGTTGATTTAGAAGCTCTTGAAAACGAAATCTCCTCTGCGGAAAAATTCATTTCCGGTGCAGTCGCAGGAAAAGGCTACGGCGAATATCCTCAAAGCACGGTAGATTCACTCAAAAGTGCAATTGCTGATGCAAAGACTGTTTTGACAGATGAAAATGCAGTTCAATACAATGTAGACCAAGCAGCAACCGCTCTCAGAAAAGCACTCATCAGCACAAAGAATTCCTTCAATCAGAGCGGTTCGGTAACAAAGAACGGTACTGTTGCAATCAATTACAGCGGAGAAAAGGCAGAGATTAACATTCCCGCAGGAGTCGACAATGTTACTATTGACGCGGAAAAAGACAAATTCCTGCCGATTATCAATGCAGCATCTGCTGATTCCGAGCTTAGTGTAATAGCAGGCACAATCCCCAGCGGCTCATTCAACCTTCCGCTGAAAAAGACAGGCACTTCAAAGGATTTCGTTCTTGGCGATGTAAGCGCATCCTACGGCGGAGCTTCTTATGCAAGCTTCAATCAACCTGTAAGAGTTGTTCTTAAGGGCGAAGGCGCAAAACTTGTTGCTTATCTTAACGAAAAAGGAAGCTATACCGCTATAGGAAAAACTATAAAGGAAGACAGTATGGCAGCCGCAGAAGAAGCATTAACAAGATTTGCGGCAGTTAAGATGACTTCCGGCAACGATTTGATTATTTATACATACGCACTCAGCGAATTTGTAACTTATACAAAGGCTGACAGTCAAGAAGAAAGCGGTTCAGGCTCAGGAAGCGGAAGCGTAATTAACTCACAGGGTAACTACATAGGCGGTACATCCGGTTCGTTCTTTGAAGGCGGCGCAACCATTAATTCCGACACCACCTTCACAGACATAGTTAACCACTGGGCGAAGGATTCAATTCTTGAAATGTTTAAGAAGGGTATTGTGTCAGGCGTTTCAAAGAATAAGTTTGAACCCGACAGAGCAATTACAAGAGCCGAATTTGTAACCTTGGCTGTAAAAGCTCTGGATATTACGGGCGAAGCCGAAAATACCTTCTCCGATGTGTCGGAAGGTGACTGGTTCGCTGAAAATGTGGCACTCGGAGCAAAGGCAGGGCTTATTACAGGCTATGACGGAAAGTTCAGACCGAACGATCCTATTTCCCGTCAGGAAATGGTAGTTGTAGCCGTTAAGATGCTTGACTACGCTGAAAAGAAATATGAGGACAGCGACAGAACATTTGCAGATTGGGATAATATCGGCGACTGGGCTAAGCCTTATATCAAGATTGCAGTCGGTGCAGGAATTATTTCCGGTATGCCCGACGGAAGCTTTGCTCCCGAAAATAATGCAACAAGAGCTGAAGCTGTGGTAGTTCTCAAGGGAATTATCGACAAAGACTAAACAAATAACTATCTATCATTACTATAATGGTAGTTTAGCTTATTACTCTCTCCTTATTTTGCTCCCGACAGACATTTGGTTTGTCGGGAGCATTGTTTTATATTATTTCAGACTGAATTTAAGGCAGCATTTTTGCTGCTTTAATTTTTTGTCGGAATTTTCATAAAGTGCACCCTTCTTTTTTAAACTACTATAATATCATATGTTTTATAGGATTTTAAGAGAAAATATTATTTATTAAAAAAATATACGTTAGTATATTGTTTATGTTTTGATTTTCAATGTTAAGTTATCGTATATTTAATAGAAAAGTTCGGTTATGTAACGTTAAAAGCAACTATCTCCCAAGATTTTACATATGAGTACCTCACATACGATCTGCCCGATGCGGATATGGTATGCGACCGGACAATCAGTAACAAGAATTATACAATTACTTTGAAAAAATGAGATACGGAGATCGACTCCGTCACCGCAGCAGCTGCGATAGGCTCTTTCTACTACGGCAATTTATCACATAAAAGAAAAAATGGATCAAAACATATATGACGCAATATAATGAATTAATTTCCCAAAACAGAAAAGCCGACAAAATCAACAACAAGCCGAAAATTCACAATATGGATTTACGGCTTTTTCTTTTTAAATATTGCAATTACTTTTACAATATGTTATACTTTGATTGAACACTGTACTGTTTTTGACACACTTAAATTTGGTATTAGGAGTGATTTGATATGGCACCAATCAGATTTCCAATTAATGATTGGGATGGAGACGGAACCACAGATAGTTTGTTTGATATAGCTATGGAAATGAAAGTTTATGAAAGCTTTCAAAAAGAAGAAACTGATTTTCTGGATGAACTTATTCCCGAACTCCCTCTTAATCTAAGCACGGCTGATTACGACAATGAAACTGACAACGATTATGAAAATACCGATTCCCAAAATACCGTTGAAGAAACGGTATTTAAAACCGAGGATGTATATAAAATAATATGGAGCGTATTAAGATCGGTTTTTAAGGAATACGTAGGAATTGAATTTGACGAAAAACCGGAGATTAAAACAGTTGAGGAGATTCTTAATTATTACAAGGGTGGCTGGCGAGAAAAGTGCGAATCCGGAAAAGAGTATTTTTTAAGTCCTCATCAATATAAAACGGAAGCAGAGTATATTGCAGTATTGGAGTATGCTAAAAGGGCAAAAGAAAGATACGAGAAGAAAATAGAAAATGTGACAAAGAATTATTACATAGACGAAAAATGCGAAGATAATACAATATATAAATATTGTGGTGTTGTTTTTGATGATAATACACTGGTATTTCATTATATTGCTAATGACGAAAATATCAGACCGGGAGATGCTGTTATCGTTCCTGTCGGGATAAACAATGAGGAAAAAGAAGCAACTGTTGTTTCGGTAGGAGAGTATTTGTCCAATGCGGTTCCTTATCCGATTGCAAAAACTAAAGAAGTGATTCGTAAAAAGTGATTTTTATTCCGGCATTTGCACAAAACTCAATTTATTGACAGTTGGATGAAATGTGCAGGAATCGGGAAGTTGGGTGCATATGGCGTTCATTGTTTTTAGTGTTGTTATGACAAATGTTTATATTGCAAAAGTAAAAAATATGTATGCGGAAGACTATTTCAACGAACATCACGATTGATTGGGGAGATTAGCATGAAACTGTCACATCAAAAGCTTAAAATGATGTATCTTGCAAAGATACTTATGGAATAGACCGACGAGGAGCACACAATCACTGTGCCAAAAATGATTGCCGAGCTTTCAAAGCTTGGCATTTCTGCCGAGCGCAAAAGCATTTATGATGACCTTGAATATCTGCGGCTTTTCGGGCTGGATATTTGCTCGAACAAGACTCGGACGACAAACTACTATATAGCAAGCCGTGATTTTGAACTGCCTGAGCTTAAACTCTTGGTGGACAGCGTTCAGTCGTCGAAATTTATCACGCACAGAAAGAGCATGGAATTAATATCTAAAATCGAAAGGCTCACCAGTCGAGAGAATGCGAGAAAGCTTCAAAGGCAGGTGTTTATAACCAACCGTGTAAAAACCGTTAATGAGCAGATTTACTATAATGTTGACAAAATTCACGAGGCAATAGCCGCGAACAAGCAGATTACTTTTAAGTATTTCAATCTTGATGTGAATAAGAAAAAGGTATATCGTAAAGACGGTGGTTTATATACAGAATCACCTGTCGCACTCACTTGGGATGACGAAAACTATTATCTGATTACATACAAAGAAAAATACGATAATTACACACACTATCGTGTTGACAAAATGGAAACGATTGAGCTGACTGAAGATGACAGAGTTTTGTCAAGCAAGCCGTTTGATTTGTCAGTTTACTCCAAAACCATGTTTCAGATGTTCGGCGGCGAAGAAACGGATGTTTCCGTTGAGTTTGATAATTCTCTTGTGGGCGTGGTGTTTGACAGGTTCGGCTCGGATATTCCGATTGTCAAAAAGGACGAGAGTCGTTTTATATGCCGTGTTAAAGTTGCGGTCAGTCCGCATTTTCTTTCCTGGATTATGAGCTTTGGGAAAAAAGCTAAAATCATATCTCCCGATTATGTGGTAGAGGAAATGTATCAGCTTGCCACAGATTTAACAGAGATTTATGAAGAATCCCGATAATTAAAACAGGGATGCTTGCCGTATCATTTTATCTGTAATTATAATAATATTCCGACGGGGATACCCCCGTTATTTTTTTAAATTCTGTTGAGAAATGCTTATAGTCGTTGTATCCGCACATTTCGGATACTTCCTGAATGGTATAATAATTTGTCAGTATGAGTGCTTCGGCATATTTGATTCTGCTTTCAATAATGTATTTTTTCGGTGAAACATTAAATTCTTTTTTAAAAAGCTTGCGAAAATAAGGCTCGCTTACAAAGGATTTGCTTGCCGCAACGGAAAGCGAAAAATTCTGCTTAAGATAATTTTTCTGAATATACATGACCGACTCCAAAATTTTTTGTTCTTTGCAGACGATTGTATTGTCTTTGAAAAACTCTGAAAAGATTTTGTTGAGGATTGAAGCACAGTCGCTTTTGTATGAGATGTCTTTGTTTTCCCAACAAGCGAGCAGGTCTTTGAAAAGGCTTGCGTACTTTTCGGGATTTTCCGGTATAAATTGCTCGATTTTTTTTGAACGATAATTAAAAGCTTTGAAATGCACTACTATAAGTTTATCGTTTCTTGAAATCCGGGTATAAGACAGCCCCGAGGGGAAGTAGCCTATGGAATTATCATGAAAATCAATCTGCTGATTCTTGTTTTGAATAATGGTATCAGCTTCATATCGGAACGACAAAGCATCAAAATTCCGGTTTGTATCTGTTTTCCTCTTGTTGAAAGATTGGTCTAAATACAAAACATCAAGTATTTCAAATATAATATATTCTTGTTCGAAAATCACGATAAACACCCCCACATTACAATGTTATTATAAATATTTTGTTTCGAAAAGTCAATATTTATGTTCGGATTTAAGGTGTAATATTTTTAAACCGTGTGCTATTATAAGGTAGATGATTTATTGAGGTCGTGTATCGTGTGCAGAATAATAAAGATTTTAGAGTTAAATATGGGGTGAAAAATATGAATCAGTCAATAAAGGAATTGATTTCGGAAAACGTGAATATGTGTTCAAATCCTTCCGAGCTTAAGATAACCGACATAAGAGTTGCAAATATCAACGGTGCTCCCAAGCATTGCCCGCTTATAAAGGTGTACACAAACCAAGGGCTGATAGGTTACGGCGAGGTTAGAGATGCCTCAAGTGCAACATATGCTCTTATGCTGAAATCAAGACTTGTCGGAGAAAATCCCTGCAATGTTGATAAGCTGTTCAGAAGAATAAAGCAGTTTGGCGGTCATTCCCGTCAGGGCGGCGGCGTAAGCGGAATTGAAATTGCTCTTTGGGATTTGGCAGGTAAAGCATGGGGCGTTCCCCTTTGGCAGATGCTTGGCGGAAAATTCCGAGACAAGGTCAGAATGTATTGCGATACGGATGTTGACGGAAAACACACCGGCACGGATATGGGAAATGCTCTCAAAAAACGCATGGAACAGGGATTTACATTCCTCAAAATGGATTTGGGAATTGAGCTTTTGCTTGATGAGCCGGGCTGTCTTAATGCGCCTGTCGGTTTTTTGGAAGATATAAAAAAATATTCCATGAAAGCAATCAATCACCAAAAGGGCTCGATTGATATGGATATGATGCTTGGCAAAAATTACGAGGTTTTTACCATTCCGCATCATGCAACCGGAATACACCTCACGCAAAAAGGAATGGATTGCCTTGAAGATTATGTTAAGCAAGTAAGAGATGTTATAGGCTATGAAGTTCCTCTTGCCATTGACCATTTCGGGCATATCTGTATTGAAGACTGCATCATGTTTGGAAAACGCCTTGAAAAATATAACATTGCATGGATTGAAGACATTGCGCCGTGGCATTATACAAAGCATTATGAAAAAATTTCACACGCGTGCAATGTGCCTATCTGTACGGGCGAGGACATTTATCTTGCCGAGAACTTCCGTCCGCTTATGGAATGCGGCGGAGTATCTGTTGTACATCCCGATATGCTGACGGTCGGCGGTGCGTTGGAGATGAAAAAGCTCGGCGATATGTGCGAAAAGTACGGAGTTGCAATGGCGATACACATGGCAGAAAGTCCTATTGCCTGCATGGCGGCAATTCATGCCGCAGCGGCGATTCAGAATATACTTGCGGTTGAGTTCCACTCTGTTGATATTCCGTGGTGGAATGATTTGGCAATCGGTATTGAAAATCCTCTTTTTAAAGACGGTTTTGTAAATGTTCCCAACAAGCACGGTCTTGGAATTGACGAGCTCAACGAAGAGCTTATTGCACAGCATATGCACGAAAAATATCCCGGAATCTGGGAACCTACCTCCGAGTGGGATAACGAATGGGCAAATGACAGGGAGTGGAGCTGATATATGAAAATTACATGGATAGGACAAAACGGATACATATTAAACGACGGTAAAAATGAAATCTGTATCGACCCGTATTTATCCGATGTTGTTAACCGTGTTGCAAACAGGCCGAGAATGGTATCCGCGCCGTTTTTTCCCGAGGATATAAAAAGCGATGTTGTGATTTGCACGCACAATCATCTCGATCATGTCGATATTGACTCAATTCCGCGGATGAACAAGGAAAATATGCTCTTTTTGGCTCCGGATGATGCAAAAAGCACGTTGCTCAAATGCGGTGTTACAAATTATAAGCCATTTAACGAAGGAACAAAAATCAGAATCGGAGAATTTGAACTCGAAGCGGTATTTGCCGACCATAGCGTTCCCGCAGTCGGCGTGATCGTCAGGCACGGGGGAATTACACTTTATTTTTCGGGAGATACGGAGTACAACAGAAAGCTTGAAAAATTAAAGGATTACGGCATTGATATTATGTTTGTTTGTATTAACGGCAAGCTCGGAAATATGAATGTTAAGGATGCGGTGAAGCTCACAAAAATACTTTGTCCGAAGATCGGCGTGCCGACACACTACGGTATGTTTGAAAGCAACACGGAAAACCCTCTGCTTTATACAAACGAGCTTTCTTGCGGATTTATAATGGCATACAACACCGAATATGACATGGCAGAGGTGATGAGAAATGTTTGATCTGTACGGCAAAACCGCACTTGTAACGGGCTCAACACAAGGTATCGGTTTTGAAATAGCAAAAATTCTTGCGGAGCACGGTGCCAAGGTTTATGTTTCCGGAGCAAAAAGCATTGAAAAATGCAAACGAGCCTGCGAGAAAATATCAGGCTCCGAACCGGTTTTGGCGAATCTTCTCAATCCGGATGACATCGACAGGCTTTACGAAATGACGGGAGATGTCGACATTCTTGTGCTGAATGCCTCTGTTCAGTATAAAAGAAAATGGGACGAATTTACAATCGAGGAGTACGATATTCAAATGGATTGCAATGTAAAAAGCTCCTATTTGCTTATTAAAAAATATGCCGGCGGAATGAAGAAAAACCATTGGGGCAGAATTGTTACGGTCGGGAGTGTTAATCAGTATAATCAGCATGCCGAGCTTTCTGTTTATGCAGTCACGAAAGCCGCACAGGCTAAAATGGCACAGAATTTTGCGCCAATGCTTGCCCCGTACGGCATAACGATAAACAATATTGCTCCGGGAGCGATTGAAACTCCGAGAAATGAGGAAGCTCTCAGCAACAGCGAATTCAAGAAAAAGGTTGAAAGCAAAATTCCGTGCGGATACATCGGTCAACCGGAAGATATAAGCCCTGCGGTGCTTCTTTTGTGCTCTGACGAGGGCAGATATATAACCGGCGCTGAAATTAAAATAGACGGCGGAATGAGTCTGCTGTAAACAGGAGGAAAAGATTATGCATTTTAATGACAGAGATGAAATAATTGCTCTTACACCTTTGTGGAAGGGCGAAAGGCTTCCCGACGGAAGGCCCAAAGTTGATGAAAAGTACCTTAAAGCACTTAAAACACTTACACTTGAGGAAGTCTGGAAGCCAATTTTTGTAAAGGGCTACGAAAGTCAGTTTGAGGGCAGACTCCATACCCTTCATGACGACGGCAGAAAGCTTATCGGCCGTGCCGTAACGGCAATTTACTGCCCTTTCCGTCCCGATCTTGATGAGTTCACAAAAAACATAGGGCGTTCGGAGGGAAGAACGGGTACATATAACCAGTGGGTAATTGATAATCTTATGGAATACGATGTTCCCGTAATTGATATGTATGACAAAATATATAAGGGTACGTTCCTCGGCGGAAACCTTACAACCGCTCTTAAGAATAAAACCAAAAACGAAAACGGCGGTGCGGTAATCTGGGGCGGAATAAGAGATACGGAGCAGATGAAAAAGGTTGAAGACACGCAGGTTTATTACAGAGGAATTGATCCTACACCCATCCGTGATTTTATTATGACCGGATATAATACCGCAACAAGAATAGGTAATGCCGTTGTATTGCCGGGTGATGTTGTTTTCGGTGCGGGCGGAGGAGTTCTTTTTATCCCGTCGCACCTTGTCCAAGAGGTTGTCGGAGGAGCCGCAAAGACGCAGGTGAAGGATATGTTTGGCTTTGAAATGATAAGCCTTAATAAATTCACAACGGCACAGATTGATAAAAATACCTGGACAAAAGAAATGCTTGATTTACTTATGGAATTTATAGAAACCGACGACAGAGCCGCCGAATACAGAGGGCTTGACTGGTCTGAGGAGTACGACCTTGCAATAAACGGCGACCCGAACGACACGCAGTCGGCACTTTAATAAAATGAGGAAAATGAATTATGAAAAAACATGAAGCACTGAAACTTATTAAAAACAATCCTGTTTTTTGGTCAAGACTCGGTTTTTGTTACGATCCGCCTATCAAAAACGAGCATGGCAAACCGTTGGTTTTTACAGAAGATTTAAGCAGGTACGGCAATCTTCACAGGGCGTTTGGCAGCATCGGGGTGAAAATTCATACGTGTATAGTGCACTCCGGATGGGTTGGCGTGAACGAATATGATTATTCACTGACGGACAGGGTTATTGAAGAAATTTTCCGCGGTAATCCCGACGCATATTTTATTCCGAGAATTAAGCTCAATGTGCCGGTTGACTGGTGTAAAGAAAATCCTGAAGATGTTTTTGTATATTACGGAGGCCCGGAAACCGCTCGGGGCGTTTTGGAACTTGTAGGAACACTTAAACAGGATTTTTTGGGATATGAAGCACCGAATGGGTATTATATGGCAGGTGATTATGTTGATACAAGACCTAACACGGGAGGACTTATTGCGCTGCAGAGCTTTACATCGAAAAAATGGCTTAACGATGCGACGGTTGCCCTTGAAAAAGTGGTTGACAGACTTGAAAACAGTAAATATGCAGACCGTATTATAGGTTATCATATTGCTTACGGAGCGTGCGGCGAATGTGTGCTTTGGGGAAGAGCTTCAAACCGCTACGGCGATTACGGTATAGGCAACAAAAAAGAGTTTTTCGATTGGGGAATAAAAAAGTACGGCAATCGTGAAAAGCTCGCCGAAGCTTGGGGACAGGCGGATATTGAAAGAAATAATGTAAAATTGCCGTCTCCAAAGGAACGATACGATCAGCTTGACTCCGTTGAGAAATTCTTCAGAGCCGGGAAAACTCAAACGATTTCCACGGATTTCGACTGTTTTATCTCAGAGGCAAACGCAAATGCCATTGAACATTTCGGAAAAACAGTGAAAGAAAGAACTGCCGATAAGCTTGTGGGCGCCTTTTACGGTTATTTCATACACGTCGATAATTCGGCATATACAGGACATCTTGCGATTGACAGGCTTCTTGATTCTCCGTATATTGATTTCTTTGCCGCTCCGAAATCATATTACAGAAAAGAAGTCGGAGATCCGGGCGGAGTGCTTTCTGCCACACAGTCAATAAATCGAAAAAAGATTTGGCTCGATGAGCTTGACAACAGAACGCATCTTTCGCGTGGCGCAGACCACGAAAAGACCTCGGTGGATATTAACACAACAAGAACGGTTTTCTGGCGCGAGCTGTCAAAAAATCTTGCGGACGATTCCGGTTTCTGGTGGATGGACCTGGGCGGCGGTTGGTTCGACAGCAAGGAGATAATGGACGAGTTTTCGTTTCTTGTCAAAGCAAATAATCTTATCAGATCAAAACAGAAAACAAGTAAAAGCGATGTTTTGATGATTGTAGACGATGAATCAATTTATCACATGAATATAAGCAGAGAATTAAGACGCGGATTTATGGAGGATTTTCTCTGCGAACTGCATATGACAGGCTGCCTGACGGATGTTTATCGCCTAAGCGACCTTAATGAACTGGATTTAAGTCAATACAAACTGATAATATTTGCATACACATTCAAAATCGACAAAAAAACAAGGGAATTTGTAAAAAATATCCCTTCTGATAAAATGTTGATGTTCAACTATGCATCGGGTATCATTTCCGAAACGGGTGTAAGCCTTGATAATGTAGAGGACTTTGCAGGGGCAAAAGTTGAGCCGATTAACGAAAATTATTCTTTCCCGTCAATAACAATTTCAAAAACCGCAGAAACGAAGCCGATAGTATGTGACGGCGAAAATGTGCGTACGGGCTTGATAAAACGCGCAAACGGAGGCATAAACATCATAAATACCAAGCCGTTTATATCTCGTCTTGAACTGAGAAAAATAACGGATATGGCAGGCTGTTACGCATATGCTCCGGCCGGAAACACCGTCTACGGCGACAATCGTTTTATCGGAATATTCCCGTCCGAGACAGGAGATATTGAAATCAATCTCAGAGATACGGGAAACTATGTAAACTTAATTACCGGCGAGAAGTATAAAAACACCGATAAAATTTTAGTAAAGGCAAGCACAACAACCCCGTTGTTTATTGTAAAAGAATAAGCTTTCATCATAATTATACAATATATTATGTGCTAAAAATGGTACATTGTTATCAGCAAAGCCGAGTATAACATATATAAAAACAATTTGCATATAAAAAAATCAATTTCTGTACCTGAAGGCAGATAAAAAAACTCGCTCATGCCTGAAAATGCCATGGGCGAGTTTTTGTATTACGGTTTTTCATCAGCCGCCGAGATATGCTTTTTTAATTTCGTCGCTTTGTGCAAGCTCTTTTCCGGTTCCGGAAAGCTTAATTTTTCCGGATTCCAAAACATATGCACGGTCTGCAATATTAAGTGCCATTTCGGCGTTTTGTTCAACGAGCAGAATTGTTGCGCCTGCTTCGTGAAGCTCTCTTATAATATCAAAAATCTGCTGAACCAGTATAGGAGCAAGTCCCATTGAAGGCTCGTCAAGCATCAGAATTTTCGGGCGGCTCATAAGAGCTCTGCCCATTGCAAGCATCTGCTGTTCACCGCCGGAGAGCGTGCCGGCAATCTGGTTCTTTCTGTGTTTAAGTCTTGGGAAGCGTTCAAACACCTCCGCAATACCTTCCTTAACATTTGAAGGATTTGTGAAGGCTCCCATTTCAAGGTTTTCAAGTACCGTCATCTGCAAGAAAACCCTTCTGCCTTCCGGGACATGTGCAAGACCTCTTGAAACAAGCTTGCAGGCATCCGTTTTTGAAATATCCTCATCAAAAAGGGTGATTGAACCTGTTTTTGAACGGAGAAGCCCCGAAATGGTTCTTAAAGTAGTTGATTTTCCTGCGCCGTTTGCGCCGATAAGAGCTACGATTTCCCCTTCGTTTACTTCGATGGAAACATCTTTCAGAGCATGGATTTGCCCATAATATACATTAATATTATCAACCTTTAACATAAGCTACGCCTCCGTTTTCTTGCCGAGGTATGCTTCTATAACCTTAGGATTATTCTTAATTTCCTCCGGCGAGCCCTTAGCGATAATCTTACCGTGGTCAAGAACGCAAATTCCTTCGCACACATTCATAACGAGGCTCATATCATGCTCGATAAGCATAACCGCAATGTGAAATTCATCCCTTATACGGCGTATGTTTTGCATAAGCTCGGATGTTTCCGACGGATTCATGCCGGCGGCAGGTTCGTCAAGCAATATGATTGACGGGTTGGTTGCGAGAGCTCGTGCAATTTCAAGCCTTCTCTGTTCTCCGTAGGGGAGGGAGCCGGCTTTTTGCTTCGCAAAGTCCGCCATATCGAAAAAGTCAAGATACTCAAGTGCCTTTGCGTCTGAAGCCTTTTCCGATTTTCTGTAGCCAAACATATGCGTGAAGGACGAAAACAATGACTGCTCAAGCGAATTGTGAAGTCCTACCTTAACATTGTCAATAACCGTCATATCAGAAAAGAGTCTGATGTTCTGGAATGTTCTTGCGATACCCATACGGCTGACCTGAGCGGTTGTTTTTCTTGCGGTCGAATGTCCGTCAAGCATAATGTCGCCGCGTGTGGGGCTGTAAACATTCGTCAGCAGGTTAAAAACCGTTGTCTTTCCTGCGCCGTTGGGACCGATAAGTCCTGCGATTTCCGTTCTTCCCACCGTGAGGGTAAAATCGTCAACCGCGGTAAGTCCGCCGAAATCTATTCCGAGATGATGCGTTTCCAAAATCGGAGGCTTGTCTACATCGCGTTCCGGGACAATGGAATGGCTCGGAACCGGTACCATCTTTGACATACTAATTTACCTCCCGTCCTGAATTCTTTTTGTTTTTAAGCTTAAATGCAATCACTTCTCGCATTTGCTTTGCTTTTTCACTGTTTGTGAGAAGCATCACTATGATAAGAACTATTGCGTATATAAGCATTCTGTAATCCGCAAGACCTCTCAAAAGCTCAGGCAGCATATAAAGAGCTGCGGTTGCTATTATCGTTCCCGGAATATTGCTCATACCGCCGAGCACGACGAACACGAGTATAAGAATTGATGTGTTGAAATCGAATTTCTTAGCGGCGATTGTGGAGAAGTTCATGGCATACATAGCCCCTGCCATTCCTGCAAGGAAAGCCGATGTGATAAACGCCGTAAGCTTATATCTTGTAATACCTATGCCGACAGATTCTGCGGCAATGCGGTTATCGCGGATTGCGGTTATTGCTCTTCCTACCTTGCTGTTTATAAGGTTAAGCACAATAAACAGCGTGAAGATAATAAGAATTATGCCGGATGTAAATGTTGCAATCTTTGTAATTCCGACCGCACCCTGCGGACCGTTCAGTATAACTCTGCCGTTTTCAAGACCGAGCCGGTCAATGCCCGTCATATTAACATGAAGACCTGACTTGTCAACGCCGACATATATACAGTTGATTATATTTTTTATAATTTCACCGAATGCAAGCGTTACAATAGCAAGATAGTCGCCTCTGAGTCTCAATACCGGTATTCCGATTAAAAGGCCTGCAATTCCTGCAAATATTCCGCCGACAATAACTGCAATCAACAGCTGAATTGCGGGCGAGGTCACTGTATCCTTAATGCAAGCCACCGCAATTACTCCCGTAAAAGCACCCACGCTCATAAAACCCGCATGGCCGAGACTGAGCTCGCCTAAGAAGCCGACTGTGAGTGTAAGAGAGATTGCCATAACAATGTATGTGCAAATCGGAACAAGCTGACCGCTTATGGAATTGCTTATGTATCCCAATTCCTGAAGCGGGAAAAGAATAGCAAAGGCAATAATAATAAGCCCGTAGGATTTGATGTTTGTCAAGGTGGATTTATTCAAATTTTTAAGTTTATTCATGATTCACACCTCACACCTTTTCCGTAATTTTCTTTCCGAGAATTCCGGTCGGTTTCACAAGCAGAACCACGATTAAAACCGCAAACACGATTGCATCCGACAGGGAAGTGGAAATATATGATTTACTGAAAATTTCGATAATACCGAGTAAAATTCCGCCGATCATAGCGCCGGGAATTGAGCCGATACCTCCGAAAACAGCGGCGGTGAATGCCTTGATACCCGGCATTGAACCTGTTGTAGGCACAAGCGTGGGATAAGCGGAGCAAAGAAGAACTCCGGCGATTGCGGCAAGCGCACTTCCTATTGCGAAGGTTACGGAAATTGTAACATTAACATTGATTCCCATGAGCTCTGCCGCGTCCTTATCCTCAGAAACGGCACGCATTGCCTTGCCCATTCTTGTCTTTTTGGTAAAGAACACAAGACAAACCATGATTATTATGCAGGCAGCAACCGTGAGAATTGATTCTGCGGTTACAATGAGCTTTCCGTCAAAAAGCGATAACGAACCAAAGGGAACAACGCTGCCAAATACCTTTGGTGCGCTTCCCCATATAAGCAATGCGACATTTTGAAGGAAATAGCTCATACCGATAGCCGTGATAAGAACCGCCAGGGATGTAGCTCGTCTCAGAGGCTTATATGCCAAGCCTTCAATGAGTATGCCAAGTATGGTACAAACAATCATAGCAAACAAAACCGAAACGATGGGAGGTAAGCCGAGATATGCCGTAGTGCAGAACGAAACATATGCGCCTACCATGATAACATCGCCGTGTGCAAAGTTAAGCATTTTTGCTATACCGTAGACCATTGTATATCCCAGAGCAATGATGGCATAGACACTGCCCAGGCTTATACCGTTAATCAAATTAGAAATAAAAGTCATTTGTTGTACCTCAAATCATAACTGAGAGTGAATAAGCGAAGCCTCAAAATACGGCTCGCAAAATTCCTATAAGCAGAAAATGAGGAGAACAAAATGTCTCCTCTATTTTCGTTTGACAACTAAATTGGCAATAATATTGTGACAGTGATTGCACAAATTACATACCTACATAAACGCCTTCTTTAATAACCATACCCTTAGGCGCCTTTGAAACTTCACCTGTTTCGGACCAGTGCATATTATCACCTGTAAGACCGTTGAAGGAGAAGTCGCTTGAAGTGAATCTTGCAATGAGCTTTTCGCAAATGTCGTTTGCGCTCATGTCAGCTGTAATACCTTCAGCCTTGCAAGCCTCGTAGATTGCGTAAACGCAGTCATAAGCATCGGCAGCAAACTGGTTAGGTGTTTCGCCGAATTTTTCTTCATATTTAGCAACGAAGTTCTTTGTGAGCTCGTCTTCTGCATCGGCTGTGAAGGGAGTAAGAAGCATTACGCCTTCTGCCAAGGAAGTGTCGAAGTTTTCGAGTGTAAGAATACCGTCCATACCGTCAACGCCGAAGAACTTAGGTTCATACTGCATTGCCTTTGCCTGCTTTAAGATAAGAGAAGCAGGTGTATAGTAAATAGGAAGGAACAGAAGGTCAGCGCCCGAAGCCTTGATTTCGGAAAGCTGTGAGTTGAAGTCGTTTGCGGAATCGTCGGTAAATGTCTTTACGCATACGATTTCAAGTCCCTGCTTATCTGCTTCAGACTGGAACTTCTGATAAATACCTGTTGAATAAGCGTCAGAGTTGTTATAGATTACAGCGATTTTTGAACCGAGGTTCTGTTCTTTGATGTATTCTGCGGATGCAACACCCTGGTTAGGATCTGTAAAGCACATCTGGAACATTGATGTTTTACGCTGAATTGTAACATTTCCGTTTTCGTCGGGCTGTCCTCCGAGAACATCTGTGGAAGAAGCGGAAGGAGTGATTGCAAAAATGCGGTCAGCATCAAGCTCTGTGGAAACTGCGATACAGGGCTGTGTTGTAACTGTACCGAGAGAAATCTGCATACCCCAGTCCTTAAGCTTGTTGTATGCGTTTACCGCTTTTTCGGCATCGTTTTCATCGTCCTCATATTTGAGTTCAAACTTGAGGTCGCCCTTAGCGTTAACTTCTTCAAGAGCGATTTCCGCTCCGTTCTTAACTGCCTGTCCGTAAATGGCAGCGCCGCCTGTAATCGGACCGATTGCACCGATTTTGATTGCGTCGGAAGATTCTTTCTTCCCGCAGCCTGCGAAGCATGTCAAAAGTACCGCGAAAACCGTAACAATGCTTACAACTTTTAAAAACTTTTTCATACGATTACCTCTTTCTATAAGATTACTTGTTAACAAAATGTTAACACAATTTTTGCGTCGTGTCAAGAAAAATGCGTAATCTGTTTGTAATATTGTGCAAAAGATATATTTTAGAGCTTAAATTTGTGTATAAAATCGGACAATTTTGCATGATTTGTCTTATAAACTTGCATTAATTGAGAAATTCTGCATTAAAAGTGTCAATCATGGGGAATCTTATAAGCTCTGCCGAATCGAGATTTTCTTTGTGCATATCGACCGCACAAATTCGATGACCGTCATATGTCTTATAATAATAAATGCCCTTATCCGCACTTATGCACGAGGTGTATATTGTGTATTCGTATTTTCCGTCAACATCACAGCATCCCTTGACCTGATTAACAGAGCCCAATATGTGAAATAACCTTCCGACCGAGCCTTGCTCATCATTCTGAGGTGAGGAATTCGCTCTTACAAATGCCGCACGCACAAATCTCGAGCCCGAAGACCAATCTCCCGGGAGCCCGATTGCACCCATACCGCGGCTGTAAAGCTTAATATCAAGCTCGCTGCCAAAATTAATTTCCGGCTGTTTTGGAGAAAGGGAAGCATAGTTATTGAGGGCGAACATCTGAAACGGAAACGGCGGATTGTTTGTCATAACATTCGTGGGGTTTTCATAGATGTTTAAGCCGTCCTTTGTTGATTCGACCGTAATACATTCGCTCTTGTCGGCAATCATCCAATGAAGCTGTGCCGCCGGCAATTTATCACTGAAGGGCTTGTCCGTAATGTTTGTATTCCGGAGAAGCTCTTTTGCTTCGCAAACGCTTTTGCATTGCCTTAAAATCCATATTATGAATTCGTACTGTGCAACATTTTTTGCATTTTGTTTAAACTCGTTGTACCTTGCATTACCCACAAAGTTAAGCCCTGCCATACACAGACCGCATTCGTTTGCGGCATCGTAAAACATTGGGTAATTGCCTTCGACATGAGCCGTACCGATTATTGCATAGCAACTTTTCGGAGTCCCTTCGTAAAAGAATTTGATTTCTTTGTTTCTCGGGAGTATAACAATTTCCTCGCCGTATGAAAACTCGTAATCCAGCGTTCTTCCGAAATAAAGACCGTTATCGTTAAAACAAGCCGCAGTACACAATTTTTGGTTCCTCCCTTATTTGGTAAGTATAATGATTTCTTTTGACTCTGCCTTCCATTTTACGGTTGCGTACATTGCCTCCGCAACTGCACGAACAGGCAGATAAGTTCTGCTGTTCCTTATAACGGGCGGAACATCGAGCATGATTTCTTCGCCGTTGCGATACGCAACATTTTTGTTTACATAAAGCTCAAGAGTAACCGCACCGGTTTTTTCCACAAGTGTTACAAGTTGTTTATCGGGATCCCATGAAACCTTGTAATCCATGCTTTCGGCTATTGCACGAATCGGAACGACAGTCCTGTCATCTATAATAAGAGGGGTACTGTCGGATTCTACCGGGCTGGCATTTACAAGGATTTTTATTGCTCCGTTTGAATAATCAATGGTTTCGAGCATAGTCTCAATATCGGAAAAATGGTTGTCAACCCTGTTTCTTGTGTAAATAACCTCGTATATTCTTCCGTTTTCCACCGTCAGCAAGGTAGTGAAATAATATTTTTTTCCGGATACTTCGCAAGCCTTTTCATATCTGTAATACAGGCGCCCTCCGTAATACTCCATTCTGTCAACGATAGATTCGGTTTTTGCTGTCACGATAGGCGCACCGGGAATATATGCCGCAAGTCTGTCGTCGCTGTACTTGTTTTCGCAAAAATTGCGAAGATAATCCTCGGTAACATCAGCCATAGTATATCCTATGTTGCAGGAGGTTATAACAAATTGCTCGTCAGTAGTTTTATACTTGAATCCGAAGCTTTCGCCGGAAAGCCTTTCCCAGTCCTCCGAGAGGAAAAACGCCACACCGTCATCAAAGCTTGAGACCTTTTGGTCTGCATAACACACGCTTGCGGACGCCATACATAACGCCAGAATAAGTACGATCAGTTTTTTCATAATTTTACATCTCCCAATATTATAATATGCCCATATTATACAATAAAATCCATACATTGTCAATGCTTTGTTAAGCGTCAAAAAACAAAAAACAACCGAAAAAGTCGGTTGTTTAAGGTTAGTTAAATATTTACGCTTTTGCAAGCTTGGTTGCGAGCTGAGCCTTTTTGTGTGCAGCATTATTCTTATGAAGAATACCCTTTGCGGCAGCCTGGTCAAGCTTCTTTACAGCAAGCTTAAAAGCAGCTGTCTTAACCTCTGCGTCACCCGATTCGAGTGCAGCATCAAAATTCTTAAGAGCTGTCTTCAATGCAGACTTAATCATCTGATTTCTGATAGTTTTGGTTTTTATAACTCTAACCTTTTTAATCGCAGAAACTGTATTAGGCAAATCGTTCACCTCCCGATACCTATTCATTCATAACACATAGTTTAACACATTATTTTCAAAAAATCAAGCATTTTTTTGAAAAAAATTAATTTTTTTAGAGTTTTTGGCGGATTTCAAGCCGTAATCACATCAAAAAGCGCATCCGCAAACGATGCGGCGCCGAGTTTTGCTTCTTCAAGGCTGTTGCCGTTTCCGCCGCATTCCACTATCATCATGCCGGGAGAAAGGTTTTGGTTAAATCTTTCTGTGCGCAAATCGAGAGGCCTTGCAAGCCCCGGATATTTTTCGTTCATGCTCCTTTGAATTTTAAGCCCCAATGAAAGATTTTGCCGCCAGTTCGGATGATAAAGGCCTCCTTCGTCGGTACCTATTACAAGCATTATCTGAGCCTCTGTTTCTCCGTTAATATCGGCGGTTACCCTCAGCCCCGAGCCGTCCTCGTATGTAATACCGTCACGGTGAACATCAAGAACAATCTTTATGGACGGATTTTCGGAGAGAATACTTTCGGCGCTTTCGTAGCTCCTTAAGTATGAACCGTTGTAGTCGTAATCATGCACGGTTTTGCAATGAATTACATTTACGCCCCTTTCCAAAAGAACGCTCTCTATGACATTTCCTACTGCAACAACATTTTTTTCTTCATCGTCCGTGCGATCGGAGCCTTCAAAGCTTTCGGTGGTGTGCGTATGAAGAATAAGAACCTGCGGAAGCGTTGAATTGAGCTCAATCGGGATAAAATCAAGGCTTTCTTCGGACAGGGCATCGGCATCAACCGAAAAGCTCGTGTGATTTTTTGTTTGCGTTCCGATTGACGGGATTGAAATCGCTTTCGAGGCAGGCGCAGAGGCAGGAGCCTCCTGTTCTTCTTCCGGGGGTTCTGTCTTAAGCTCTTTTATGGGTTTTCGGGATTCGGATGCTGCCGCAAATACTATGTTGGAGCTTGCGAAAAGGGCTTTATAGTTTGAAAGTATTCCCTCGGAGTTGTCCATGCACAAAAGAGCGGTACGAAAAACAAATAGGCTGCAGGGAACACGAAAGCTTATTCTTGCCGTCAATATTATCAGAATTAAGACGGAAATAACCGCAAGCTGCCTTTTTTTAATCACAAAAGCCACGCTTTTGAAGCCTCTTTTCATCCTTGCCACCCCCTTTTTTGAGTGTATTTGGTTAAAACAGGTTTTATTACAGTAAAATTAATTATTGAAAATTGTATTTACATAATCAATATTTTGATGTATAATATAATAATAAAGATTTAGGAGGTGTTTACGCTGAACAGAATGTCGGAACAATTTGAAAAGCTTAACGGCCGGTTCGGCGGAAACGCCGTTCTGAAATGCGTTGAGCTGGATTTTAAAAGCAAGAAGTTTTTTAATTCCTTCAAAAGAACAATCCGAACCGATCGTTGCGGAGAGGTTGCATTTGCTCTTGAACGCAAAAACGGGAAATTTGTCGTCATAAGAAACAATATCTATCCGGACGGTATTTACAGAATTCCTACTGGCGGGATCCGTTTCGGAGAGGATGTCTTATCCGCATTATACCGTGAAATAAGTGAAGAGCTTGGCGTAAATGTTGAACTGAAGCGTTTTCTCGGTGCGGTGAAATATGATATAAGCTATCACGATGAGCATATTGATTTTTATTCGTTCGTGTTCTGGATGAAGGAAGTATCGGGCACGATATTGAAGGACGCAACGCAGAATGAGATAAGTGATTTTGCGGAAGCGGATCTTCAATTTTTGGAGCAAATATCGGAAAAGCTTCAATCCGAAGGCGAAGACCGCGGCGATTGGAGAAGCTTTCGTTTTCAGACAACATCATTTATAATTCCGTTTCTTAAAAACGAATACTGAGAAGGTTTACGGTAATGTCAAAAATTAAGACTCATAAATTAAGATGGATAATAATTATTGCGGCGGCACTGCTTGTTTTTGGGAGCGTTGTTTATTCTTTGGTTTTGCTCGGCAACGACAAAACGGTGGCGGACGGCGTTTCGGTACTTAGTATTGATGTGGGCGAAATGACAAGGGTGGATGCAAGACAGAAGATAAGAGATAATCTTCCCGAAAAATTGGATAACAAGGATATTGAGCTTATTTGCGGGGAGGAAACCGTGAGTGTAAGCACCGATGAGCTCTCTCCCGAAATAAATGTTTCCGAAACGGTTGACAAAGTGTTTGACTACGGAAAAAGCGGTTCTGCGCTTTCGAGGCTTAAAAAACTGCTTTTAGCCAAGCTTTTCGGGCATGAGGTCAGAGCGGTGATAGATGTAAATGATGACGCTCTTACCGATGTTTTGGAACCGTTTACAAGGAATATTGAAAATCCGTATTTACCGGCAAATTATGTTGTTGAGCCGGAACAGATTGTTGTTATTCCGGGAAAAAGAGGCAAGGGAATTGATCGCAAAAATCTGAAAGACAAATTATACGATTGCATTTTCATAGGAAAAAGCAGCAGGATAGAGGTTGAAATATCGGATTGCGATCCAACCGTATTTTCTGCGGAAAGGCTTCACAAAATATTTGCTTGCGAGCCTGAAAATGCAGGCTTTGCAAGGGATGAGAACGGCAAAATTGTTGTAACCGACAGTAAAATCGGTGTGGATTTCAATATAAAAACCGCACAGAAAATTCTTGACAAGGCAAAGGGCGGCGAGGCCTTCATTCCGATAGTGGCAACAAAGCCCGATGTAAAAAGCGATGAATTGAGTTCAAAGCTGTATTGCGATGAGCTCAGCAGTTACTCATCGTCATATACGGTTGGGAATACCGGAAGAGCGAAAAATCTCGAGCTTGCTTCCTCAAAGCTTAACGGAACGGAGCTTCTTCCGGGAGAGGTTTTTTCATATGTGGGGACGGTAGGCAACGGAACCTATGAGGAAGGATATGTCGATGCGCCCGTTTATGCGGACGGAGAGGTCGCAACCGGTGTTGCCGGAGGAATATGTCAGGGCTCTTCAACCCTTTATTGTGCAGTGCTTTTTGCGGATTTGAAGGTTGTGGAGAGGGTTAACCACTCCATGCCGGTTGGGTATGTTCCTTACGGAATGGACGCAACGATTGCTACACCGTATATAGATTTCAAGTTCTCAAATTCAACGGATTATCCGCTGAAAATCGAGGCGACGGCAAGCGGCGGCGTACTCAAAATAAGGCTGATCGGCACAAACACCGAGCCTTCAAAGGAAGTTGAAATATCAAACAAGAAAATTGAAACAATTCCTTATGAAACCAAGGAAATCGAGACCGAGGATCTATCCCCGGGCGAAAAACGAATAAAGCAAAACGGATCTGACGGCTGTGTTGTTGAAACCTATAAAACAATAAACATAGACGGCGCTGAAAAAAGTACGGTTAAAATTTCAACAAGCCGTTACTCGCAAATTCCCAAGATTGTCGAGATAGGAAAAGATTCGGAAGATAAAAAGGACTAACCGGAAGAATCTCAAAAACCCGAAAAAAAATCGGAAACAGCCGAGGCAGAGGATTAAAGAAGCCACCGCCAAATTTAGTTTCGCGGGCGGAGTGCTTGATATAATCCAACTGCAATTTAAAAAAAGGGTGACGATGAATGAAAAAATATGAACTCCGGTATAAAAAGGAAGCACCGTTCGGAAATGAAAATTTTTCAATTTATAATCATGGTAACGATATTTCGGATGATGGCTGGGAAAAGTGGTCATTGCCTTTGGGAAACGGATATATGGGAGTGAACATTTTCGGAAGAGCTAAAGAGGAAAGAATGCAGATAACCGAAAACAGTCTTTGTAATCCATACTCCAAAGGAAACGGCGGACTTAACAATTTCTGTGACATCTATCTTGATTTTGAACATGAAAATGTTGAAAACTACAAACGCGGACTCTGTCTTAACAATGCGGTTGCATATACGGAATATGACTGTAACGGAGTACATTTTAAAAGGGAGCATTTTGCAAGCTATCCCGATAAAGTATTTGTCACCAAGCTTTCATGCAATAAGCCCGGCGGACTTTCTTTTGTGCTACGTCCCGAAATACCATATGTAAAGTCTTATCTTTTTGAAGAGGGAGACGGAATGGGAAAGACCGCAAAGGTAAGCGTTTCGGGTGATACAATCACAATCGGCGGTGAAATGGAGTATTACCGTATTAAATATGAGGGAATAATATATGTGCACACAGAGGGCGGAGAGCTTATTTCAAAGAGAAAGACAATAGAAATAAAAAATGCCGACAGTGCTGTAATAATCATGGCAGTGGGAACAAATTATAAAATGGAAAGCCGTGTATTCACCGAAAAAGACCCCCGAAAAAAGCTCGCACCATATGAACATCCGCATGACAGGGTATCGGGTATTATAGCGGATGCGAAAAGATACAGCTACAGTGAGCTTTTAAAAAGACATGAAGAGGATTATAGCCCTATAATTGAGCGTGCGAGTGTGGATTTGGGCGGAAAGGAAGAGGATATTCCGACAGATGAGCTGCTGAAAGAATATAAAGAAGGCGAAAGAAGCAGGTATCTGGAGGAGCTTTATTTCCAATACGGAAGGTATCTTCTTATAGCTTCGTCAAGACCGGGAACCTATCCTGCAAATCTGCAGGGTACATGGAATAAATATGACAGTGCTCCGTGGTCTGCGGGATACTGGCACAACATAAATGTTCAGATGAATTACTGGCCTGCATTCAATACAAATCTTATTGATATGTTCGAGCCGTATGCCGAATATTTTAAAGCGTATAAGCCGCTGGCGGAGGAGCTTGCTGCCGAGTATGTCAAAGAATACTTCCCAGAAAATCATTCTGAACAACCGGGTGAGGACGGATGGATTATAGGAACAGGTGCGTGGCTCTACACAATTTTCGGAATGGATAAGCCTTTTCGCGGCCATTCAGGCCCCGGTACGGGTGCTTTTACCACTAAGCTTTTCTGGGATTATTATGCTTTTACAATGGATAAGGAAATATTAAAAAACATTTCATATCCTGCAATACTTTCAATGTCGAAATTCCTTTCAAAGGTTATGATACCTGTAGAGGATAAGCTTCTTGTTAAATATTCGGCATCTCCGGAGCAGGTACATAACGGAAGCCATTACTATACAACAGGCTGTGCTTTTGATCAACAGATGGTATATGAAAATTACAGCGATACTTTAAAATCGGCAGAAATTTTGGGTGAGAGTGACGAATTTGTTGAAAAGATAAAGTCGGACATTAAAAAACTGGATCCTGTTATTGTAGGAAAATCAGGGCAGATAAAGGAGTTCAGGGAAGAGGAATATTACGGTGACATAGGAGAATATCATCACAGACATATTTCTCATTTAATAGGACTTTACCCCGGAACGGTAATAAACCGCAACACTCCCGAATGGATAAAGGCGGCAGAGGTAAGCCTTAACAAAAGGGGAGACGAGTCTACCGGCTGGTCGACCGCACACAAGATAAATGCGTGGGCAAGAGTAAAAAACGGAAATCGTGCTTTTGATCTTTTGAAAATGATTCTTACCAAATGCACTGCAAGCAATCTTTGGGATATGCATCCGCCGTTTCAGATTGACGGTAACTTCGGTGCTGCTGCAGGAATTGCGGAAATGCTTATACAAAGCCATGAGGGATATATCCATATTCTTCCCGCACTTCCGGACGAATGGGAAGACGGAAGCTTTTCGGCTCTTACAGCCCGAGGCAATTTTGAAGTTTCTCTCGAATGGAAGGGAAAGAAGGTCAAAAAGCTTGAGGTGCTTGCAAAATCGGGCGGGAAATGCAGGATATATTTGGGAGAAGGATATTTTGCTGATTTCGTAAAAGACGGATTTATCGAATTTGATGCCGAAAAGAACAAAAGATATGAGTTTAAAATATGAATAACTGTATGTAACAGTAGTTTTTAAAATGTTACCAAAAAGATATTTGATATATTTTTTAAAGCATATGACTTTATGAGAGGATTATGTTTGATTATTTTGCTTGCACTTTTCCAAGATGTCCGTAAACTGCCGAGGATGTTATGGGCAAATCTGCCTTAAGCTTCGTGCAGACGACGGAAGTAAGCGTGCAAAACGGGCATAATCGTCTTTTTCGTCATATGCTATTTTAAAATGCCGCTAAGAGCATCCATTTGCTCTTTATCAAAAGACGAGTCTGAAAAAAGCGGTATGTCTATCGTCACGCAAGCCCCCATTTCGGTAACCTTACCGATGTATTCTACCAGCTTTTGCTTCGTGGTGCAAAGTCCCGGCTTTGCCCAGCCTTCCCAGGGCTTTTCGGGATTGGGAGCCTTGCCGAGAGATATAAGCACATGACTTAACGCCCCGTCCGTGAATTTATCCTCGGGGAAAACATTGAAATTATTGAATTCTCCGGCGGTGAAATCTTCGTTTTTATAATATTTGATAAGCCTGTCCTTCACACCGTCGTTAAAGGCTACTGCCGCCTCGGGATTTCCCTTTTTTACAGCTTTGTAATAATAGTCCAGCATATTTTCGGTATAACCGAAGCCCTCTATTTTGTCCGCATAACAGCCGTCAATCCACCAGCCGTTTACAATATCCTTGTATCTTACCGCATATTCTTCCAAAACAGAAGCCCACTTTTGAACAAAGTCTTCGCTTATGTTCTTTCTCGGAGCTGAAAACCCGAACCTTTTGCCTTCCTCGTCCTTCCAGGGACCGTCCCCGGTGTAATACAAGAACAGCTTAATGCCGTATTTTGAAAGCGCCTTATGCATATCAAGGGGTAAATCACGATAGGAACAAGCCTCCCCCGGCTTTGTGCCGGCGATTTTGTCAAAGGTTTCATTCGGGGAGCACATATATTTGCGCCCCTGCATAAGGGTTAAGAAATAATATTTTGCTCCGACGGAGTTTACATTGTAAGCTATTTTTTCCGTATCTATGCTGTCTACAAGCTCATTCCAATTAATTTCACGACCGTTTTTGTTGGTTATACTTTCGGGGTTGTTTTGCTCCGAATACAAAAAATGATTGAATATCCCAAAGCTTCCCGATAAAATTTCAAGACCTTTAATCATAATAAAATCTCCGTTCCGCCGCCATTGATCGGCATAAATGAGTAAGGACAATTCTCTCTTTTGCAGACATTATACCGCATCTGACGGCGGAAGTCAATCTTATTTTTTAATTTTGAAATGAAATTTCGTTCAGGAACTGAAAAGATTAATTAGTGTGCAGATTTATTCCAATGCGAGAGTGGCATCTCCTCCGTCGGGAATAATATCCGCATAGACATAATTTTTGCCGTTTTCCGTAACTACCGATTTTGTCTGTTCACTGCTTCCCTGAGTGCAGAGAACATTTCCGCTCCAGTGCTCCGGCACATTGATTTTCAGCGTTAAGGGGTGGAAAAACAGATTGTCCGGCAAGGAATCCGTGAGGGTGACCAAAACATGATGACTGTCTTTTTCGGTAACGGAAACTGTTGCGTTTTGCCGTTCCCGGATATAAGCTGTAACATCCTGAAAGCTTCCGCACCAAATCTCGTTTTGCTTGCTGTTAATGTATGCCATGTGTTCCGAGAAGGTCTGCTTGGTTGTGCCGTATGTATAGCTTGATTCGGAAGCATCCTCGATTTCGTGATACATTTCGATTGCCCAGCCGTTTTGGCTTATAGCCGTATCCGTCCAGCCGTTCATTTGCTGTGAGGTAACGGTGCTCTGAACCGAATAGCACGGAAGCACAAACCATTCAGCTTCTGTAGGATCTGACGGAGCAGGCTTATTTCCGCCCGCCTTTCTGTTTGCGTAGTGGAGCTTTTTCATTTCCGCAATAGACGCATCGGTTGTGGTTCCCCACGGAGCTCCGAAGGTTAAAATCGGCAGTTGCGGGAACATTTCGCAAAGCTGTGCATGAGCTCCCGAAATATCCGCCTCAAGCTCTGCCGCGGTTGCAGACGCATACCGAACATCGTGATTGACGGAATGATTGCATATGTCAAGTCTGCCTGCGTTTACCATTTGATTCCAGCTCGCAAGATCCTTTTTCATCCAGTTTACAACCGCCAAAAAGGTTCCCTTCATATTGTATTGCTGTAAAACGCTGTCGTACATTTGCCCGTGAGACAGCGTGTTTGAATCAAAGGTCAAGGAAACCGCCGCAGGCTTGTTTTGATAAAATGTGCAAATTTCGGCATTCTCAAGAGTGCTGCTTTTGGTTACGGTAGTGCTTTTTCGTTCCTCTCCGAATACCGTCAAATTCTCTCCCCGACTGTTTTTAAAGGTTGCCGTCGATTCGATTTGATAGGTTTCCCCGGGGACAAACGCTTGTCCGTACATTTTAATGCCGAATTTTCCGTTTGTCAGCCCTTCAATCCCCGGAAGGAACAGACTGTCGCTTCCGTGATAAAGATTAATTCCGTATTTCGTCAAGTTCCAGTCCGAGCTTCCGAAAACGGTGGAATATGCGGTTACGCAATACTGCCCGTCCATTTCCCCTTCGATTAAATAGGGATCGACAGACATATGTGGCATTTCAGGTTCGGCAGGAATTTCTTCAAACACCGCTTCCACCTTCTTGGGTTCTGAAACCGAGGAAAGGGTTATGGCAATCTGCCGCTCCGAATTATACTCTGTTGATTTATCGTTGATTACCACATTTTTAAGGCGGTACCCTTCTTGCGGAGTTAAAGTCAGCACCGGAGATGTGCCCTCCTCGGCGGCGAAGATTTGACCGTTTGTAAGCTCGCCGTTCAATGCGTTCTTGCCGTCCGCATCGGCCTTTTCAACCGAAACGGTTCCCGAGCCTGAAATTCCGACGGAGATTTCGTGATATGTGATAGTTTCCGAAATTTTGAAATTTTTCAGATAATATCCCATTTTTCCGCCCCACACATCGCTTGCCTGAGCATTTTTATGAAAAATAATGAAAAATACCTCTGAGATTTTCAGATCGGAAACGCCGTCCTTTTTCCACCGGTAATCTTGTGAAACGGTAATATCCTCAAAGGTTAAGGACGGATACCAATAATGCTGATTTGTAACGGTTGTTGAGTAATTTATATTATCGGTCGAATAGTCCACCTGGGTATTGTTCAGAACAACTCCGTTGAGCAATGTAACCGGAGCGCTTGAGACAGCGTTCTCTCCGTAAACTTTTCTGTGGGTTTCGCTGAGAGTGTACTTTCTTCCCGGAAACACCTGCAAATTGAGAGAAGGAGACTTGATTCTGGTCTGTGGTAATATATAGCTTCCGTCTTCTTGCTCGGAAGAAAGGGTTTCTGCATACAGTGCATTTTGAGAAATTGTCGGCTCTGTTCCCGACACCTTTTTCCAGCTATTCAGATCCGACTGAAAATCCGCTTCGTAAACAACGGTGGTTTGGGTGTAGGATTTCAGCTCTTCTGCCGATGTCGGTGTTACGGTGAGCAGTAAAATTGCCGTCAACAGTAAAAAAACAGTTCTTTTCAAAATTTTTCACTCCTTAAGTATAACAGTGACACTATTATATTTTTTCTTCCGTATACTGTCAAGCAAGAAAAAACTGCCGATAAAAACAAAAATAACTGTCTTTTTAAAATTGCAAATCAAAGAAATCTGTGGTAGAATAATTATAGAAAGCAAGAGTTGAAGATAACATAACAAAATCAGTCGGACGATTGCAGGTTGAATCGGAGGAAAACGGGGTATGGGAATTTATATTTTGACAGAACCGTCATACAAGGGCAGTCCTTGGTACGACAGTATTTCAAAAAGCGTAATAGCGGAGGCAAAGCAGAAAAGAATTTTTTTGGACAACTATAGTCGGAAGAACAAGTATTCCGAGAAGGATTTGATTTTGCTAATCGGCTCAACTCCGTATTGGATTACCTCATCAATAAACCGTCTTCGCCGAGAGCATAATGCCATGCTTTTGTTGATAAGTCCTTTGCTTTGCGATACCCCCGTAAGCAGCATTGTACCCGATACATATTCCTCAATGCGGCAAATTCTCACTTATTTTAATCACTGGGGAAGGAGTCGGACGGCTCTTTATGGGATTAACCCGTCCTCGCAAATGGACTTGGCAAAGGAAATAGCATTTGCAATGCCCGGGCACGTGTTTTACAATTATGCCGATTCCGCCGCTTGCTTTAACGAGTTTATTAAAAAAGCAGACAATTATGATTCTGTTATTTGTGCCAATGATTCCATAGCCTTTTCTCTGATTCGATTTATGGAGCAGTACCGCCCCGGGCTTTACAGAAGGTTTTTTATTGTGAGCTTTCACAAAGGTTGCCTGTCTTCTTTTGTGAAGCCTTCTCTCACCTCTGTGCAGTATCACTATGAAGAGTACGGTAAGGCGGCAGTGGCAATATATTTTCGATTACTGAAAAGCCCTATGATTTCCGGTATAACAATTCGTATCAAAGGAAGCCTTATTCCGGGAGAAACCACAGAATTTCTTCCGGTTACCGAAAGCTCGGTTTCGTTTCCCGTGTCAAAGGAGAATCGCTTTGATTTTTATAAGGATTCGTCATTGACGCCATGGCTTTGTCTTGAAAAATTGCTTTGCACATGGGATGAAACCGATCGGCTGATATTAAGGCTGCTGTTGAAAAAGGAATCCTACGAGACCGTTGCAGAGCAGTCGTTCTTATCCGTAAACGGAGTTAAATACCGCTTAAAGCGGCTTATGGAGCATTGCGGCATCGAAAACAGAAAAACTTTGGAACATTATCTGACCGAATACCTTCATTGGCCGCAACAGCAGTGAGAAATTTTTATGAATGAATTTGAACAAAATAATTATTTTTTTGTTGCTGTTAAACTAAATTTGATAACTGAAAACAAAAAAATTGACAAAAAAATAAAAAAATCTTGTAATTTTGAAATATTTCTGTTATAATGAATGTGTATGATTACAGCTATACTGAGGAGGAATATCTTTGGATAGAAAAATACTTATAGTTGATGACGAAAAAAATATAGTTGACATTTTAAAATTCAATCTTGAAAAGTCGGGCTTTGAAACCGTTGAAGCCTACGACGGCGCAGAGGGCGTTGACAAGGCTTATTCCGAAAATCCGGACCTTATTTTGCTTGATATAATGCTTCCCAAAATGGACGGCTTTGAAGCGTGCAAAAAAATCAGAGAAAAGCTTTCCGTTCCGATTATCATGCTTACCGCAAGAGAAGAAGAGGTAGACAAAATTTTGGGGCTTGAGCTCGGGGCGGACGATTATATTACAAAGCCGTTTTCTGTTCGTGAGCTTATGGCAAGGATTAAAGCTAACCTTCGCCGCATAACTCCGCCCGAAAACACGGAAAAAACCGATGCATCCGCAGGTACTGTCGTTTCAGGCAACCTTACAATAAACTGCGACCGCTACGAGGTTAAAAAGGGAGATACCGTAATCGACCTTACATTAAGGGAATTTGAACTGCTCAAATTCCTTGCAACTCAGCCCGAACGCATTTTCACCCGTGAAAATCTTCTTGAAAAGGTTTGGGGATATGAGTATTACGGCGATGTGAGAACCGTTGATGTTACAGTCAGAAGACTTCGCGAAAAAATTGAGGATGAGCCGAGCTCGCCTACCTATATTATAACAAAACGAGGCGTGGGATACTACTTTAATAAGGAATAAAGCTTTATGTTCAAAAGTATTCAATGGAAGCTTGTTGCAATGTTTCTTCTTGTGGCACTGGCGGTTATTATCGTTATCGGTACATTTACCATAAACAGTGTTGCGGATTTTTACAACAAGGATTTTAAAAACCAGATAGAAGCTGCGCTTACAGCCGATTTTACAGACAGGCTTACTGCCGCGCTTTCAGAAGAACAGCCCGAGCAGGCTGTTTTTCAGACTGCGCAGGTTTTTTCGGCACGCCTTGGTATTAATTCGTACAGAAACTATTATGTTCTTGATTCCTTCGGAAATTCGTTGGGCGGAGAAAAGCTTGCAAAGACCGATAATATCATTACGGCAATCGGAGGAAAAGTCGGGAATAAAACACATTCGGGCGTAGGATACATGGATTATGCTTATCCGATACCGGATTCGGACGGCGAAACACGGTATATTCTTTATATCCGTGACTCAAAGGAAGAGGTTTACGAAATTACAAGAAACATCTTCACAATAATACTTGAAGCTTTGGTAATGGGCATACTTCTTGCAACAATACTCGGTTTTTTGCTTTCGAGAAGTATCACAACACCTATTTCAAATCTGACCGCAAAGGCGGAAAAAATCGCCCTGGGAGAGTTTGAACATATAAGCTCGGTTGCGTCCAACGACGAAATAGGACAGCTTATTAATACCTTCGGATATATGTCAAAAACACTCAAAGCGACACTTGAGGAGATCGGGGAAGAACGGGATAAGGTTGAAACGGTTATCGGCTGTATGACCGACGGCGTAATGGCGTTCAATCAGGACGGCGAGGTTATCCATATAAATCCTGCGGCAAAAAATATGCTTGGAATAGAGGATGAATCCGAAATCCGCTTTGATGAATTTTTCGCATCTCTCGGAGCGGATATTTCCCTTGGGCACTTTTTGTATCTTGATATGTACAGCACGGTGGAAAAAACCATTGATTTTAACGGCATGATACTTACTGCAATGATTGCCCCCTTCCGCTCGGAAAAGGACAAAACAGGTGGAGTTGTTGCCGTTTGGCAGGATGTTACAAAAAGCCGAAAGCTTGAAGAAATGCGCCGTGAATTTGTGGCGAATGTTTCTCATGAGCTTAAAACACCTTTGACGACTGTAAAATCTTATACCGAAACACTGCTTGATGACGGTCTTGAAAGCAGAGATATGGGAATAAGGTTTTTGAATGTAATTCTCGGGGAAATCGACCGTATGAACCGCCTTGTGAGTGATCTTCTTTTGCTGTCGAGGATAGATTATAACAGAACAGATTGGCAAAAGGAGCCTTTTTCTCTTGATAAGCTTATCAAAAGCGTTATTGAAAAGCTGAGCTTCTATGCAGAAAAACGAGGACACAGCCTGACTTATGAGGCATCGTCAATTCTTCCTGTTTTTGAGGGGGACCGCGACAGAATAGAACAGGTGGTTACAAATATTATATCTAACGCCATAAAGTACACTCCCGATAACGGAACAATAAGGGTATATGCCGGTTTTCTTCTGAATGAGGTGTACATAAAGGTAATAGATAACGGAATCGGCATTCCGGAGGGCGATCTGAAAAGAGTGTTTGAAAGGTTTTACAGAGTTGACAAGGCTCGCTCGCGCGCATCCGGAGGAACGGGACTCGGGCTTTCCATTGCCAAGGAAATAGTCGAGGCGCACGGAGGTACAATTTCGATTGAAAGCAAGGTTGGCAAAGGTACAACTGTTATTATCAGATTTCCGTCATTGGAAAAGAATATATAAAAAAATGCAAAAACAAGGCGAAAATCGTCTTGTTTTTGTTTAATTATACAAAATAATACCAAAATATTCATTTACCCCTTTACAAATTGATTAAAATATGTTAATATTTTACCTGACAACTGAATACGGGAAAAATTAAAAAAATCGATGCGAAACATCAACAGGATTTTTTTTTTGAAAATTTTAGGCAGAACAAGTCTTGTTTGAGTTTGGCAAACAGGATTTTTTTTTGGGTTTTTTTAGCTGTTCGGTTGGAAATTATTAAATTTTTCGGAGGTCTTTCACTAATGAAACTGATTTACGACGTAAACGACAAACCCAAGTTCGGTCAGCTGATCGTTTTCGCAATCCAGCAGCTTCTCGCAATTATGGCGGCAACTCTGGTTGTTCCTGTAATTGTGGGTAACGGAATGAAACCCGAGGCGGCTCTTTTCGGAGCAGGTGTCGGCACGCTTATCTACGTGCTTTGCACCGCAAAACGAAGCCCGGTATTTCTCGGTTCTTCATTTGCTTTTCTCGGTTCAATGGCTGCCGCATTCGCAGGTGCGGTTTCTGCCGAAGCAGGCTATGCAGGTATTATTCTCGGTGCGGTTTTTGCAGGCCTTGTTTATGTAGTTATTGCTATTATTGTTAAATGCGTAGGTGTAAACTGGATTGATAAGGTTATGCCGGCTGTTGTTATCGGGCCTACCGTTTCAATTATCGGTCTTTCTCTGGCAGGGAATGCCGTAGGCGACCTTGCAACGGGCAAAGTTATGATTGACGGCAATCAGGCAGCTTCTCCGCTTATTTGCATACTTTGCGGTATCATCACATTGTTTATTACCATGCTTGCTTCAACATACGGCAAAAAGATGGCAAAGCTTATCCCCTTCATTATTGGTATCATAGGCGGATATTCTGTTGCGACAATCTTTACGGTAATCGGTAATATTGCAGGAATAGATGCACTTAAGGTTATCGACTTCTCTTACTTTACGGCTTTGGTTGCCGACGGCGTTACAATAAAGACATTTTTGACAGTTCCCGAATTTACATTCCTTACAGCCGTTAAGGGCGTAAGCGCAATTACCCCGGGATATGTGGCAACAATCGCGGCGGCTTATGTTCCGGTTGCATTCGTTGTTTTCGCAGAACATATTGCAGACCACAAGAACATTTCATCTGTCATTGAAAAAGACCTTCTTAAGGATCCCGGACTTTGCAGAACCCTTCTCGGTGACGGTATCGGTTCAATGGTAGGTGCGTTCTTCGGCGGTTGCCCCAACACAACCTACGGCGAGTCTATCGGCTGCGTTGCAATCACAAGAAACGCTTCCGTTCTTACTATAATTGCGGCGGCAATCGGTGCAATCATTATTTCCTTTGTTGCTCCCTTTGTTGCAATAGTTAATTCAATCCCCAACTGCGTAATGGGCGGCGTTTGTATGGCACTTTACGGATTTATCGCTGTATCCGGTCTTAAGATGTTCAAAAATCTTGACCTTGATGATAACAGAAATCTCTTTGTTGTCAGCGCAATCCTTATTGCAGGTATCGGTGGTCTTACACTCGACTTCGGAGCAGTTAAAATTACTTCTGTTGCAGCAGCTCTCATTCTCGGAATTATCACAAACTTTATTCTTTCAAAGAAAGCTAACTAATCGGAAAAGAACAATAAAAATCCTCCCGAAAATTTTCGGGAGGATTATTTAATTGTCTTCTCTGTCCAAAGAACGGAACGAAATTGCTTGAAGGATATGCTCTTTTCTTATATCCGGCACTCCTTCAAGATCTGCTATGGTTCTTGAAACCTTAAGTATTCTGCTGTATCCTCTTGCGCTCATTCCGAGCTTTTCAAAAGCCGCTTTCAAAATTGCCGAGGATTCGTCGTCAATCCTGCAATATTTTTCGATTTGCGGAGCCGAAAGCTGAGAATTGGAATAAATTCCTTCGTCTTTATATCGTTCAAGCTGAATTTGTCTTGCACGGTTTACTCTTTCTTTGATTTGAGCCGATGATTCCCCGTGATTTTTTGAACGCATATCGTCAAACTTTACCTGTGCAACCTGAAGGTGAATATCAATTCTGTCCATCATCGGGCCGCTGATTCTTGACATATATCTCATTCTTTGCGTAGGCGTGCAGGTGCATTTTTTGTTCGGATCTCCGTAATGACCGCATTTGCAAGGGTTCATTGAAGCAACGAGCATGGTGTTGCAAGGATATGAAACCGAGCCGCTCACTCTCGATACGGTGACTATGCCGTCCTCAAGAGGCTGGCGCATTACATCAATAGCTCGTTTTTCAAATTCGGGAAACTCGTCCAAAAACAGAACACCGTTATGGGCAAGGCTGATTTCTCCGGGCCTCGGAAAAGTGCCGCCGCCCACGAGCCGAACGGACGAAACCGTGTGATGGGGATGCCGAAACGGACGAACGGTCATTAAAGACATTCCCGGTGGGAGCTCCCCTGCAATGGAGTGGATTTTCGTAACCTCTATGGCTTCGGATATTGTGAGATCGGGAAGTATCGAGGGAAGCCTTTGCGCAAGCATGGTCTTACCCGAACCCGGAGGCCCCACCATAAGACAGTTATGTCCTCCCGCCGCCGCAATCTCAAGACCGTATTTTGCATTTTCCTGCCCTCTCACATCTGAAAAATCGGGAAGGTTTCGAGCCGCCGTCCTGAATGCTTGTTCTATGTTTCCGACCGTCGGTAAAATCGGCTTCATGCCCGTCAGGTGCAGTAAAAGCTCATTAAGGGTTTTGGGTGCATAAACCTCAACCCCTTGTGCAACCGCCGCCTCCGATGCGTTTTCCGGAGGAACAACAACCTTTTTTATTCCGAGCCGTCTTGCGCAGTCAACCATGGGGAGAACACCGTTGATTTTTCTTATTTCTCCGCCGAGGGAAAGCTCGCCTATAAACATATACTCCGAAGGGTTATTAACCGTCAGAGTTTCCGTTGCGAGCAAAATGCCTATGGCAATAGGAAGGTCATATATAGCACCCTCTTTTTTTATGTCAGCCGGTGCAAGATTTATCGTGATTTTTTTTACCGGCATTTCAAAACCGCTGTTTTTTATTGCGGAACGCACTCTTTCCTTTGATTCCTTTACTGCGGCATCGGGAAGCCCGACTATCTCAAAGGAAGGCAGCCCCCGTGATACATCTGCCTCGACCTTAACGGGAAATCCGTTTATTCCCGATATGGCACAGCTTAAAATTTCAGAAAGCATTTTATTTCAGCTCCCGTCTGCCTTCAATGGCTCTCGCTATCGTAACTTCGTCGGAATACTCCAAGTCACCGCCAATAGGAATCCCGTGCGCAATTCTTGAAACCTTTATCCCGAACGGACGCAAAAGTCTTGCAATATACATTGCCGTTGCCTCACCTTCAACCGTTGTGCCGGTTGCCAGAATTATTTCCTTTATGTTTTCGTGACCGAGCCTTGTTACAAGCTCTTTGATTTTAATGTCCTCGGGAGAAACGCCGTCCATTGGCGAAAGAGCACCGTGAAGAACGTGATAAAGCCCGTTGTATTCATGAGTTTTTTCCATTGCGATAACATCTCTCGGATTTTCGACAACACAAACTGTTGTATTGTCTCTTTTGGGAGAGGCGCAAATTTTGCACAGCTCGCTGTCGGAAAGATTTTGACAAACCCGGCAGGTGCAAACGGTCTTTTTTGC
This sequence comes from uncultured Eubacteriales bacterium, assembly GCA_902492655.1. GTDB lineage: Bacteria > Bacillota > Clostridia > HGM11514 > HGM11514 > CAKSKB01. The sequence continues at coordinate 39,442 of CABUMF010000009.1, forward strand.
GTTTATTACCGCATTTGCAAAGCTTTCTGCATCTGCCTCATTCATATCCAAAACATGAAACGCCAAACGCTCTGCGGTTTTATGTCCTATCCCCGGCAGTTTTTCAAACTCATCAATGAGCTTTGCTACCGGCGCTATATAGTAATCCATGGATTAAAAGAGCCCCGGGATGTTAAGGCCGCTTGTGTATTTGCTGAGATTTTTAACCGCATCCTCCTCAGCCGCAGTAAGCGCTTCGTTAACTGCCGCAACAATCATGTCTGTAAGCATTTCGATGTCGTCCGGATCAACCGCTTCCGGAGCGATAACAATTTCGGAAAGTCTTTTTTCTCCCGTAACAACCGCTTTAACCGCACCGCCGCCTGCGGAGGCTTCATAAACCTTCTGTTCAAGCTGCTCCTGGGTTTCGGTCATTTCTCTTTGCATTTTTTGAATTTGCTTCATCATATTGTTCATATTTCCGGGCATACCGGCTCCGTTAAATCTTCCTTTAGCCATTTTTTAAATCTCCTTTTATAATTATATTTGTTGTTTTACCTAATTTTACTGCCGTGGCGGCAAGGGGATCTTCGTCTGCCGCCTGTTCCGGAAAATCGGAAGACAGCGCAGGCTCTCCCTTATCATACACGATGTCGCAAACCGCATCGCAAACCTCGCACACCGCGTCCTTTATTGCCTCTGTATGTTCTTTTGTTTGAAGAAAATCGGCAAGTCCTATTATAACAAGCTTTGAATCGTTAACCCTGAAGGATGCCGACAAAAGACCTGTCGAAAGCAGCTTATTTGTATTTCCTATATGCTCCAGAACCTCCGTCCAGCGGTCAAATATTACGGATAAATCCCCTCTGTCCTCGTTTTCCTTCCGGGGTGCCGCTTCAATCGGAGCCTCGGGTGCATCCGGTAGGTTTTCATCTTCATCATAAGGAATGTCGGGGATGTATTCTTCATCATCTTCTTCGGGAAGGTCGGGAACATATTCATCCTCTACTTCCGAAGGCTGCTCCTGATAAGGAACTTGCGGAGCGGAAAAATCTCCCGAATCCAGTCTTTTTTCAAGCTCGTCCATCCTTTTCATCAGCGGCTCAAAGGAAGCGTCCGCCTTCGGATGAGAAAGCCTTATGATAACCGACTCCAGAACAAGCCTCGGGTTCGCCGAATATCTTGCCGTTTCATACGCCTTCATAATTTGCTCAAGGCAGAAAACCGCTTTTTCCGTACCGAATTTTGAGGCTTGCCCGAGAATTTGCTCCCGGTCAAAATCCCCCGCATCTATAAGCTTTGCCGAATCCGGGGACGACGCAACAATAAGATTTCTGAAATGCTGCGCCATACATTCCGTAACCCTTAACGCATCACAGCCGCTCGCCATGATTTTATCTATAAGCGTAAGTGCTTTTGTGAAGCTGTGATTATATATAGCGTCCGCAACAGATATGAGAAAATCGTTGCTCATAAGCCCCGTAACGGATAAAACGATTTCATCGGTAATCACGCCGCCGTTATAGGATGCACACTGGTCAAGAATCGAAATAGCATCACGCATACCGCCCTTTGCCGCACGAACAATCATTGCGTAGGATGAATCCGGAACCGTAAAGCCTTCCTGCGAGGATATGTATTTAAGCCTTTCGGTCATTTTTACATCCGAAACAAGCTTAAAGTCAAACCTCTGACATCTCGAAAGGATAGTAACCGGAACCTTATGGGTTTCTGTGGTTGCAAGTATAAAAATTGCGTGCTCGGGGGGCTCCTCGAGGGTTTTAAGCAGTGCGTTGAAAGCACCCTGAGTCATCATGTGAACCTCGTCCACTATATATACTTTATATTTCATTCCCGAAGGAAGATACGAAATTTCCTCGTTTAATTCACGGACATTGTCAACGCCGTTGTTTGAAGCGGCGTCCATTTCCACAACATCAAGCAGACTGCCGTCCGAAATCCCCCTGCAGGTTCTGCACTTATTGCAAGGACTGCCGTTTACGGGATTTTCGCAGTTTACCGCCTTTGCAAACACCTTTGCGGAGGTTGTTTTTCCCGTTCCCCTTGAACCGCAGAACAGATAAGCGTGAGAAATATGACCCGAAACAATTTCGTTTTTAAGGGTATTTGTAATATGCTCCTGTCCGACAATGTCCTCAAATGTCTGAGGTCGCCATTTTCGGTACAGAGATAAGTATGCCATAAGGAAAACCCCTTTGTCGAAAATAATAAAAGCCGCACGCCCGATTTTGAATTAAATCCATACACGTCCCCTTGCAGTTAGCTCAACCCAGGCACTCTTGCGGCACACGGATAACAGATGCTTAATGCTGCTTCATTCCTGACCTGACATGGTTCACATCCGATCTGTTGCGCAAGACCCGAATCTCAACACCACTTACAAAGGGCTGACTATACAGAAATAACCCGAGATCGGACAACACCCTTGCTATAGCGGATTGCAAGTACAGGGCACCGCTACCTCCCCGGCTGTGCGACTATGGTATAATGAATGTGCAAAACACACTCAATATCAAGGTTACCTAATTATTATAATATAAAATGCAATAATTATCAAGTCTTTTTTTGAAATTCCGCAATTTTTTTTGAAAATTAACGCTTTACAAAAGAAGAAAAATGTAGTAGAATATATATAATATTTGTATAATGAGTCGAATTGGGGCGGAGGAATTGTTATGGAGCTTCTTAAGCAGAGAATATTAAGGGACGGCAAGCTCAGGGACGGGAATGTCCTTAAGGTGGACAGCTTTCTTAATCATCAGATGGATGTCGGGCTTTTTAAGGAAATGGGAAAGGAATTCAAAAAAAGGTTTTCCGACTGCGAGATAAACAAAATTCTGACCATTGAAGCTTCGGGTATCGGAATTGCCTGCCTTGCGGCGGAGGTTTTCGATGTTCCCGTGGTTTTTGCGAAAAAATCAAAATCCAAAAACATTGACGGCGATGTTTATTCATCGAAGGTGAAGTCCTTTACTCACGGTAAGATTTACGATATTATTGTTTCAAAGGATTATCTGGGTGCAAGCGACAAGGTGCTTATAATAGACGATTTTTTGGCTAACGGTGCGGCGCTTATGGGGCTTTCGGAGCTTGTGAAGGATTCGGGCGCAGAGCTTGTCGGGGCCGGAATTTGCATTGAAAAAGGCTTTCAGCCCGGCGGGAAGATGCTGCGGGATATGGGGCTCAGAGTAGAGTCTCTTGCAATTATAGATTCAATGTCTTTGGAAGACGGTATTAAATTCAGATAACCTGTTTTGCGAAAATCGTGGGTTTTTGTCGAAAACTCACGATTTTTCACGGTTGACACGGGCTCTGATATTTGTTATACTGAAATTGTACGAAAATATAAAAAAGGGTGATATTGTGAGAGTTCTCGGAATAGACTATGGTGATGCGAGAGTCGGGCTCGCCATATCGGATCCGTTTGGGTGGACAGCGTCGGAGCTCCCTCAGATAAAGGGCGGTGATCTCGGCAGAGCCGGAAATCAGATTGCGGCAATCTGCAAGGAACGGGGCGTGGAAAAAATCGTACTCGGATACCCGAAAAACATGAATGGCACGGTTGGGCCGAGAGGCGAAATTTCCGAGCAATTCCGTGATATATTGGAGAAAAAGACGGGGCTTTCGGTTGTCCTTTGGGATGAAAGGTTGTCAACGGTGTCGGCAATAAACATTATGAACAGTTCCAATTTCAAAAGCTCAAAGAGAAAGGAAAGGCGTGATTCTCTTTCCGCGGCAATTATTCTTGAAAGCTATCTTAAAAGTCAGGAGAACAAATCGGGACTTGACTAAACTGTATTTATGTTGTACAATAGTATTATCGTAAAATGAAAGGCGGTAGAATTATGAGCGAAAATGAAGACATAATCGTTCTTTATGATGAGGACGGCAACGAGGAAAATTATGAGCATATTGATACAATAAAGTTTAACGGCGAATCCTATGTGGTTCTGACACCGGCTAATCTTTCCGAGGAAGAGGAAGAATCGGAGGATCTTGAGGTTGTGTTTATGAAGATTGTTCCCGATCCCGAAAATCCCGGAGAAGAAATGCTGATTGTTATTGATGATGACGATGAGCTTGACGCTGTTTTTGCAGAGTTTTCAAGAATCATGGATGAATATGAGGATGAGGACGAATAGCGTTCAAAATTGTATGGTATCCCTGCTGTGTGCGTGAACTCCGACAAAGAATTTAACCGATAGATGAAAATTAGGGAGACCTTATTCTTCCGTGGCGTATACGCCCCCGTCTTTTGACGCCAGGGGACATATAAAGCGGAGGATGGGTCACCCACCTGTGTGAAGCAGGTTAAATTTTCAAGGAGATAACGGCACCGCGGGGCATTTTTGTATATTAAATTATTGTCGAGGTGTGATTTTTATGAACGGTTTTAAAGAAATTTCTGTTTGCGATTTAAAGAAAACTCCTTTTGAAATGATTGGAAAGGACTGGATGCTCATTTCCGCAGAATCAGAAGGCAGAGTCAACATGATGACCGCAAGCTGGGGCGGTATGGGCTTTATGTGGAATAAAAATGTTGCTTTTGCGGTGGTTCGCCCCCAAAGATTTACCAAAACCCTTATTGATAAGGAGGATAAGTTTTCTCTTTCGTTTTACGGGGAGGAATACAGAAAAGTGCTGAATTATTGCGGCTCCGCAAGCGGTAAAAATGAAGACAAGGCTCGAGGATCCGGTCTTACTCCCGTTTTTTCGGACGGTACGGTAAGCTTTGCGGAGGCTGAAATTACCTTCATTTGCAAAAAGCTTTTTGCTCAGGAATTTTCAAAGGAATCCTTTATCGACAAAAGCATTATTGATAAAATGTATCCCGGAGACGATTATCACACTCTGTATATTGCGGAAATAGAGAAGGTTTATGTTAAAAATGCTTGAAATTTCCAATAAAATGTGGTATAATATTAAGATGGCGGTTACCGATTGTATTGGAGGTAATTAAATGATAAAATCAATGATCGAAAAGGTGTTCGGGAGTTATTCCGACCACGAGATAAAACGAATTGAAAAAACAGTTGCAAAAATCGAGTCCTATGAGGATGAATACAAGGCATTGAGCGATGATGAGCTTAAAGCAAAAACGCCGTATTTTAAAGAAAGGCTGAAAAACGGCGAAACTCTTGATGACATTTTACCGGAGGCTTTTGCAACCGTTAGAGAAGCGGCTGACAGGGTACTTGGGATGAGGCATTTTCATGTTCAGCTTTTGGGCGGTATAATTCTTCATCAGGGAAGAATTGCAGAAATGAAAACGGGTGAAGGTAAAACGCTTGTCGCTACGCTTCCTTCGTACCTTAATGCGCTTTCCGGCAAGGGCGTTCATGTTGTAACAGTGAATGACTATCTTGCAAGGCGTGACAGCGAGTGGATGGGCAAAATCCACGAGTTTTTGGGGCTTAAGGTGGGGCTTATCGTAAACGGTCTTCCCCAGCCCATGAGAAAAGAGGCTTATGAGGCGGACATAACATACGGAACTAACAACGAAATGGGCTTTGATTATCTTCGTGATAATACAGCTATTTATAAGCAAAACATGGTTCAGAGAGGACATAATTTCGCAATCGTGGATGAAGTGGACTCTATACTTATTGATGAAGCAAGAACGCCTCTTATTATTGCAGGGCTCGGGGATAAGTCCAGTGAGCTTTACGAAAGAACCGACAGATTTGCAAGATCTCTCACGCCAATGAAGGTTGTTGAGCTTGACAACAAGGAAATCCACGATGATGTAGATGCGGATTATATCGTGGACGAAAAGGCAAGAACCGCAACTTTAACCGCAAGAGGAACCAAAAAGGCTGAGGCATATTTCGGTATTGAAAATCTTACGGATGCCGAAAATATAGAAATAATGCACCATGTTAATCTTGCGATAAGGGCATACGGTGTTATGCGCCGAGATATTGACTATGTTGTAAAAGAAGGTCAGGTTCTTATTGTCGATGAGTTTACGGGGCGTATAATGCTCGGAAGGCGTTACAGCGAAGGGCTTCATCAGGCTATAGAAGCAAAGGAAGGCGTTAAAATAGCAGACGAAAACAAAACCCTTGCTACGATTACGCTTCAGAATTATTTCAGACTTTACGATAAGCTTTCGGGTATGACCGGTACTGCTCTTACCGAGGAAAAGGAATTTCGTGAAATTTACAGTCTGGATGTTGTTGAAATCCCGACAAACAAGCCGGTGGGCAGAGAGGATCTTCCGGATCTTATTTACAAAAACGAACACGGTAAGTTTAATGCCATTATAAACGAGGTTGCATCGGCGCACGAAAAGGGACAACCCGTGCTTATCGGTACAACATCCATTGAAAAATCCGAGCTTTTGAGCCGTGAGCTTAAAAGGAGAGGTATAAAGCATGAGGTTTTAAATGCCAAGCAGCACGAAAGAGAAGCTCAGATTGTTGCGCAGGCAGGTAAGCCCGGTGCGGTTACGGTTGCGACCAATATGGCAGGTCGAGGAACCGATATTGTTCTTGGCGGAAATGCAGAGTTTATGGCAAAGCACGAGCTTCGTCATCTCGGATTTTCGGGGCTTGCGGTTGCTCTTTGCGACGGAAACGGAGAAACCGATGATGAAGAGGTAAAAGAGGCAAGGGCAAAATACAGGGAGCTTTGCAGGGAGTTTAAGCAAAAGCTTGAGCCCGAAAAGCAGAAGGTGCTTGAAGCGGGCGGTCTTTATATTATCGGAACGGAGCGCCACGAAAGCAGGCGTATTGACAATCAGCTCAGAGGACGTGCCGGAAGACAGGGTGACCCGGGTAAATCGAGATTTTTCCTGTCCCTTGACGATGAGCTTATGCGTCTTTTCGGTTCTGAGAAAATACAGGGCTTTATTGACAGGAACCTTGAAGACGATCAGCCGATTGAAAACGCTTTTCTCACAAAGCAGATTGAAAGCGCACAGTCAAGGGTTGAAGGAAGAAACTTCGATGCCAGAAAGAGCGTGCTCGAGTATGACGATGTTTTGAATACACAGCGTCAGAAAATTTACGAGCAACGCCAGATGGTGCTTGATTGCGTGGATATAAGAGAAAATATTCAGCACATGATAAAATCTGTAATAAGAGATTTTGTGAAGTCCTATACCTCCGAAAGCAAGTATGCGGAGGAATGGGATATGAGAGCGATTTTAGAGCATTTTGAAGGGCTTTTCCTTGAGCCCGGTCAGCTCACATATACCAAGGATGAGCTTCAGAATCTTACGGAGGATATTCTTGTAAACGACCTTTGCGAGGCGGCAAACGAATTCTACGCACAAAAAGAGGAAGATGTCGGAAGCGAGGTTATGCGCGAGTTCGAGCGTGTAATGCTTCTCCGTACGGTCGATAAAAACTGGATTGAGCATATCGAAAACATGGAAGAGCTTAAGCAGGGCATAAGGCTTCGTGCGTTTGCACAGCAGGATCCGCTTATTGCGTTTAAGTCCGAAGGCTCGGATATGTATGACGAAATGAACGAAACAATCCGCCGTGAAACGGTAGACCTTTTGTTTAAGGTTAAAATCAAGAAGGAGCAGGAAATCAAGCGAGAGCAGGTTGCCGCTCCCGTAACGCAATCCCACGGAGACGGCTCGGACAATGCTTCAAAAACCGTTGTAAAGCCCAAAAAGGTGGGAAGAAACGATCCGTGCCCCTGCGGCTCGGGCAAAAAATACAAGCACTGCTGCGGCAGAAACGAATAATTTTAAGGAGTTGATAATAATGCTGGAATACGATGAATACCGTATATCCCTTGCGGGACTGGAACAGGATATTAACGATTTGAGGGATTCACTTTGACATCGCCGGTACAAAAAGCGAGATAGCGGAGCTTGAGGCAAAGGCTTCCGAACCGGATTTTTGGAATGATATGGAAAATTCGGGTAAAATTCTGCAAAAAACCAAAATGCTCAAGGATAAGGTTGAGCGTTTTGAGGCACTTTCTTCGTCACGAGAGGATCTTTTGGTTCTTATCGAAATGGCGGAGGAGGAAAACGATCCCTCCTACGCAGGTGAAGTCAAAGAAGGTTATGACAAGCTGACATCCGATCTTGCGGACATGAAGCTTGAAACACTTCTTTCAGGACAGTATGACAAGAATAATGCCATAATTACCCTTCACGCAGGCGCGGGCGGAACCGAGGCACACGATTGGGTTGAAATGCTCTACAGAATGTATGTAAGGTGGAGCGAGAGAAGGGGCTTTAAGGTGACGGAACTTGACTTTCTTGCAGGGGATGAGGCAGGCATTAAGAGTGTTTCCTTCAGCATTGAAGGTCTTAACGCATACGGCTATGCCAAGGCTGAAAAGGGAATTCACCGCCTTGTGCGAATATCTCCCTTTGACGCCGCAGGAAGAAGGCATACCTCATTTGCGTCCTGCGATGTTATGCCCGAGCTTGATGACGATATTGAAATCGACATAAACCCCGATGATTTGAAGGTTGACACATACCGCTCAAGCGGTGCGGGCGGTCAGCATATTAATAAGACGGATTCTGCAATAAGAATAACCCATATTCCCACCGGCATAGTGGTTTCTTGTCAGAATGAGCGTTCGCAGCATAAAAACCGCGATATTGCAATGAAAATGCTCATGGCAAAGCTTCTGGAGCTGAAGGAACAGGAAAACAAGGAGAAAATCGACGATCTTAAGGGCGAACAGAAGGAAATCGCATGGGGAAGTCAGATAAGATCCTATGTGTTCCATCCCTATACTCTTGTAAAGGATCATCGTACAGGCTGTGAAACGGGTAATGTCACGGCGGTTATGGACGGCGATATTGATATGTTTATAAATGAATATCTCAAAGCCGCAAGCAAGGGGGAACTGTAATGTTTGAAAAACTGGCTTTTATTGAAGAACGATACGAACAGCTTTCAAAGCAGATAAGCGATCCCGATGTTATTGCCGACCAGGAAAAATGGCGCAAGCTTATGAAGGAACATTCCGACATTACGCCGATTGTTGAAAAATACAGAGAATACAAAAAGTGCAAGGACGACATAGAGGGAGCGCAGGAAATCCTCAAGGAAGAAACCGATCCCGAGCTTAAGGAAATGGCACAGGCGGAGATTGAGGATGCAAAGGAAAGCATAGAAAAAATTGCGGAGGAGCTTAAAATTCTTCTTCTTCCCAAAGACCCCAACGATGAAAAGAATGTAATTATCGAAATCAGAGGCGGCGCAGGCGGCGATGAAGCGGCGCTTTTTGCGGCTGACCTTTTCAGAATGTATTCCATGTATGCCGAGGCAAGGCGGTGGAAGGTTGAGGTTCTCAGCGCAAACGAAACCGACATCGGAGGATATAAGGAAATATCGTTCAGCGTTGAAGGCAACGGTGCATACAGCCGTTTCAAGTTTGAAAGCGGTGTGCACAGAGTGCAGAGAATTCCTTCCACGGAATCGGGCGGAAGAATTCATACCTCGACGGTTACGGTAGCGGTTTTGCCCGAGGTCGAGGAGGTTGAGGTTGAAATTAATCCCAATGACCTGAGAATAGATGTTTTCAGAGCCGGCGGCCCGGGCGGACAGTGCGTAAACACAACAGACTCGGCTGTCAGAATAACTCATATTCCGACAGGCATTGTTGTTTCGTGTCAGGATGAAAAATCTCAGCTTAAGAACAAGGATAAAGCCATGAAAATTCTTCGCTCGAGAGTTTACGATGCGTTTTCGGAGCAACAGAATGCCGAGATCGCCGCAGAGCGTAAAAGTCAGGTGGGAACGGGCGACAGAAGTGAAAGAATACGAACCTACAACTATCCTCAGGGGCGTGTGACCGACCACAGAATAGGTCTTACCCTCCATAAGCTCGATATGGTGCTCAACGGCGACCTTGACGAGATTATGGATGCTCTTATTACCGAAAGTCAGAGCAAGAAGCTTCAGGAGGAAGTGTAGTTTTCAATGCTTGTTGTAAAAATTGATAAGGATAACATTGATAAGGAAAAGCTGATTGAACCGGCAAGAATTATAAGAGAGGGCGGCACGGTCGCTTTTCCTACGGAGACGGTTTACGGTCTTGGTGCAAATGCACTTATTGAGTCGGCGGTTGATGATATTTTCAAAGCAAAGGGCAGACCGAATGACAATCCTCTTATAGTGCATATTTCCGATATTTCCAAGGTGGAAGGATTGGTTAGAGAAATCCCCGAAAACGCAAAAATTCTTATGGAAAGGTTTTGGCCGGGGCCTCTTACGATCATTATGAAAAAGTCGGATATTGTGCCGAAAAATGTCACCGCAGGGCTCGATACGGTGGGTATAAGATTTCCCGAAAACCCGGTATGTCAGGAATTTTTGCGTATTGCAAACGTTCCGGTTGCGGCGCCCTCGGCAAACACCTCCGGAAAGCCCAGCCCGACTGCGGCAGAGCATGTTATTTCCGATTTGGACGGAAAAATAGATGCGGTTATTGACGGAGGAAGCTGTAAATTCGGGCTTGAATCCACAATAATTGATGTGAGCGGTGCTGTTCCAATGGTGCTTCGCCCGGGAAGCGTAACGGTTGAGGAGTTAAGATCAGCTCTTGGCAGAGTGGATATTGACCCGGCAGTTGTAAGCAGACCTGAGCCCGGCATTGTTGCAAGGGCACCGGGCATGAAATATAAGCACTACTCCCCGAACGCCGAGGTTTATGCGGTTTCGGGGGATTCTGATTTTGTTGCAGAGTATATAAACAAAGAAATTACCCATGCTAAAGCGCAAGGAAAAACCGTCGGCGCAATGGTTTATTCCAAAACCGCACCTAAGATAAAAAACGCCGATATATTAAAGGATTTGGGCAACACCCAAGAGCGTGCCGCATCTGAGCTGTTCCTTTATTTGAGGGATTTTGACAGGCTGGGTGCCGATGTTGTTTTTGCCGAAGGGACAAGCAACGAAGGCGTGGGGCTGGCAATTTCAAACCGCCTCAATAAGGCGGCAGGATACAAAATTATCAGTAAGGATTGTTTGAATGAAAGCGCCGAGAAATAAAACGATTGATATTTCGGTTGAAGAAGGAAAAGAATATTTGGATAAATGCCTGCCTGCATCGGAAGTTGCGGACAATGTGCTCGATAAGGTCATTATCGGGGATTCGTTTTCTGTGTTTGATAGGCTTCCCGACGGGTTTGCAGACCTCTTGATTGCGGACCCTCCGTATAATATCGACAAGGATTTCGGAGGAAGTAAATTCAAGAAAATGTCCGATGAACAATACGGGGAATATACGGAATTGTGGATAAAATCCGTTTTGCACACGCTTAAGGATAACGCCTCGATATATGTTTGCTGTGACTGGAAGTCATCCTCTGCTATAGAGAGGGTGCTGAAGAAGTATTTTGTTGTAAGAAACAGAATAACATGGCAAAGGGAAAAGGGCAGAGGTGCTCTTTCAAACTGGAAAAACGGCATGGAGGATATATGGTTTGCCACAAAGGGAAGAGATTATACCTTTAATGCGGATGCCGTTAAAATACGAAGGAAGGTTGTTGCGCCCTACACAAAGGACGGTATGCCGAAGGACTGGGAAAAGACGGAGAACGGTAATTTCAGAAATACATATCCCTCAAATTTTTGGGATGATATTTCAGTTCCGTACTGGTCAATGCCGGAAAACACGGCTCATCCCACGCAAAAGCCCGAAAAGCTGTTGGCGAAGCTTATTTTGGCAAGCTCAAACACCGGTGATACTGTGTTTGACCCGTTTTTGGGTTCGGGTTCAACCGCCGTTACGGCTAAAAAGCTCGGCAGACATTATGTGGGAATAGAAAAAAACGAGCAGTATTGCATTTGGGCGCAAAAAAGGCTGGAAACAGCTCAATCCGATACTGCAATTCAAGGCTATGAGGACGGGGTGTTCTGGGAACGCCACACCTCATCGCTTACAAAAAAACGAAGGTGATTTTATGGTACTGTTTGTATGCAGCGGAAATACCTGCAGAAGTCCTATGGCAGAAGCCATTTATGAATATAAAACAGGAAAAGAAGCCGAGTCGGCAGGGCTCGGAGCAGACAAAGGCACGCCCATGACTCGCCATGCAAAAGAGGCTCTTGAAAACATGGGAATAACAGGTTTTTCCCATACCTCTCAGCCGGTTTCGGACGAGCTTTTGGAGAGGGCTGAGGCTGTTTACTGCATGGGAAAAACCCACAAGCTTGTATTATGCTCCTTAAGACCGGAATATAAGGACAAGGTGTTTTTGCTTGATATTGACGGCGAGGATGTCGCCGATCCTTACGGCGGATTTTTGGAAACATACGAAAAATGCGCCCGACAGATTGAAAAACTGATAGATAAAAGGTTTTTGAGTTAAATGGATTTTGAAATTACAAGGGCGGATTTACGCCTTTTTCGTGATATAGCGAAAATTGAAAATGCTTGCTTTGATAAGCCGTGGTCGGAAAAGCTGCTGAAATCACAGCTTGAATCTAAAAATGCGGTGTCATTTTTGTGTTTTGCAGACGGCGAGGCGGCAGGATTTATCACGCTTACAAAAGCGCTTGACGAATTGCAGATTGATATTTTGGCGGTTCTTCCGAAATTTCGCCGCATGGGTATTGCCGACAGGCTTTTTGAGGCGGTTTATGAATTTTCCGAAAATAACGGAATAGAGTTTTTGACGCTTGAGGTAAGGTCGTCAAACTTTCCTGCGATTTCGCTTTACAAAAAGCACGGTTTTAGGCAGGTGGGACTTCGCAAAAAATATTACGACGGCATTGAGGACGCCGTATTAATGACCTTGGAAAGGGGTGAAGGATTTGGCAAAGACCTCTAAAAAAACAACAACTAAAAAGAATTCAAAAAAGAATGTTGAAGCCGCAAAAGAAGCGGAAATGAGGTGGCAGGTTACGGTTGTCATCCTTTTTGTGCTGGGAATTTTTTCGTTCCTTGCGATATACGGCAGTGCAATGGGGAAAATCGGTCAGCTTGTAAGGTCGGTTTTCGGGATTCTTCTTGGCGGAGGCGCTTACCTTTTTCCGTTTTGGTTTGTGGCGGTTGCCGCATATGCGTTTATTAAAAAAGGAAACAAAATCAAGCTTCGCACAGGCGTCTCTGCGCTTCTTTTGGTGTTTCTTTCGGGACTTGTCGAATCTATCGAGAACTCAAAGGAATTTATGACGCTTCTTGACCGTGGTCGGGATCTGGCAGGCGGAGGAGTTTTTGGCGGCGGACTTTATTTTTTATTGAGAGCTGTCGCTTCAAGAGCAGGCGCAACGATTATTCTTGTTGCACTTTCGGTTATTGCAATTATGATTATTACGGAGTTTTCCGTTAAGAATTTTATAAAAAACATGAATGACGGGGAAAAACAGGTTCGTAAAAAAGACGAAGAAGAAATGCCTCATGAAAATAAAAAGGCAAAAAAATCGGAAGTCTTGAATTTTGACGATTTTGTTCCGGAAACCAAGAATAACGGCTCAAGGCTCAAAATGCGTCCTCTTAAGTCTATTATCGACATTCCTCTCGATGATGATGTGCCGGAGGTCGAGCCTAAAGAGCCTGAAAAACGGGTGTTTGACGAAATTCCCGAGCCTCCCGAGGAGGAAGAGTATATCCCGATGGATGTTACTCCGAAGAAAATAAAAAAGAAGGAAAAGCCTGAGGAAAAGGAAGAAAAGGGCGAAGGGGACGAAAAATTTGTCCCGGACGAAAAAAGCAACGAAAATATTGAATACATATATCCGCCAATTTCTTTGCTTTCGGCTCATAAGGGCGGAGGCGGACTTTCTCAAAAAGACCTGAAAATGAATTCTCAAAAGCTTGTGGATATTCTGCAAAGCTTCGGCGTGACCGCAAAGGTTATCGGCGCAAGTGTCGGCCCTACCGTAACAAGGTACGAAATTGTTGCGGCATCGGGAACAAAGGTTACCAAAATCACAAATCTTGCGGAGGATATTGCGCTTCATATGGGCGTAAGCGGTGTAAGAATTGCACCCGTTCCGGAGCACAGCTCTTTGGGAATCGAGGTTCCCAACGACAGCAGCGTAATCGTAAATATAAGGGAATGTATTGAAACTCCCGAGTTTTCAAGCTACAAATCCAAGGTTGCATTTGCGCTCGGAAAGGATATTTCGGGCAAGGTTATCATAGCAGATATTGCAAAGATGCCTCACTTGCTTATAGCAGGCTCGACGGGCTCGGGTAAGAGTGTGTGCATAAACACTATTATTTTAAGCATTCTTTACAAGGCGTCACCGACGGATGTAAAGCTTTTGATGATTGACCCTAAGGTTGTTGAGCTTAAGATTTATAACGGAATACCGCATCTTGTGTCACCCGTCGTTACAGATCCTAAAAAGGCGGCAAATGCTCTTAACTGGGCAGTCAGCGAAATGTCAAGAAGATACAAGCTTTTTGCGGATAACGGTGTTCGTGACATTAAGGGTTTCAACAAGCTTGCGGAAAAAGAGGATACCCTTAAAAAGCTTGAACATATCGTAATTATAATTGATGAGCTTGCCGACCTCATGATGGCGGCTCCCAACGAGGTTGAGGATGCCATTCAGAGGCTTGCACAGCTTGCCAGAGCCGCCGGTATGCACCTTGTTGTCGCAACGCAGAGGCCGTCTGTCAATGTTATTACCGGCGTAATCAAGGCGAATATTCCGTCAAGAATTGCGTTTGCCGTTTCATCACAGGTGGATTCAAGAACGATTCTTGATGTTGCCGGTGCGGAAAAGCTTTTGGGTAAGGGCGATATGCTTTATCATCCCATAGGAGCACCCAAATCGGTAAGAGTTCAGGGCTCTTTTGTCAGCGATGATGATGTTGAGGCGGTTGTGGAATTTGTAAAGAACAATTCCGATCAGGTTCAGTATAATGAGGATGCGATCGAGTTTATAAAGCGTGAGCCGGAACAAAAAGGAAAAGGCAAAGAGGAAGAGGAAGAAGAGGACATCTGGGACATCAGGCTTCCCGAGGCTGTCGATATTGTTCTTAAAATGGGCAGTGCGTCAACCTCTATGCTTCAAAGAAAAATGGGAGTCGGCTATGCAAGGGCGGCAAGAATGGTTGACCAGCTTGAACAGCAGGGAATTGTCGGCCCTCCCGACGGCAGTAAGCCCAGAGAGGTGCTTATAACACGCCAGCAGTATCTTGAAATGGTAAACTATAAGGAAAACGAGCAAAGAAGCATGGACGATTATATCGATTCTTCCGATGAGGAACAGCTTGATTCCGATGACAAAGCCGAGGAAGAATTTGACGAAGAATAGTATTTTGAGGAATACAAAATGTTTTTACCTATATCCAAAGATGAAATTAATATGTTGGGGTGGGACAGGCCGGATTTTGTGTATGTAATCGGCGACGCATATGTTGACCATCCCAGCTTTGGGCACGCCATTATTTCGAGGGTGCTTGAAGCGGAAGGCTTTAAGGTAGGCATTATTTCTCAGCCCGATTGGAGAAGCAAGGATGATTTTATGAGGCTGGGAAAGCCCCGTCTCGGATTTTTGGTGTCATCGGGCAACATAGACTCTATGGTTAACCATTATACAGCCGCAAAAAAACGCAGGAGCGGCGATGCATATTCCCCCGGAGGAGAGGGCGGACGAAGGCCCGACAGATGCGTTATTGTTTATTGCAACAGAATAAGAGAGGCTTACGGAGACATTCCCGTAATAATCGGCGGAGTTGAAGCGAGCCTCAGGCGGTTTGCTCATTATGATTATTGGGACGACCGTGTGAGAAGATCAATCTTGATCGATTCCCGTGCGGATATTCTGACATACGGAATGGGCGAAAGACAGATTCCAAAGATTGCGCATCTTCTTGACAGCGGTGTTAAGGTAAAGGATATAAGAGATGTGGACGGTTCTGTTTTTTGTATCCGTGAGGATGAAATCCCGGAAGATGCCGTTGTGCTCCCTTCATTTGAGGAGGTCAGAGACGATAAACGAAAATATGCGGACTCTGTGCGTATTCAATACGAACAAACGGATGCGGTTCGGGGAAAGCCTATGGTACAGGCTCATCAGGGAAGATTAATTCTACAGACAAAGCCCTGTATGCCTCTTTCAACGCCCGAGCTTGACAGGGTGTATTCGCTTCCATATGAAAGAACATATCACCCTTCATACGAAAATGGCGTTCCCGCAATCGAGGAGGTTAAGTTTTCCCTTGCATCATCAAGAGGGTGCTACGGCTCGTGCAATTTTTGCGCACTCGCGTTTCATCAGGGAAGAGTTGTTACATCCCGCTCTCATGCTTCCCTTATAGAGGAGGCAAAAAAGTTTGTGCATGACCCTGATTTTAAGGGATATATCCACGATGTTGGCGGACCTACGGCAAATTTCAGAAAGCCCGCTTGTGAAAAACAGCTCAAAACAGGAACCTGCATAAAGAAAAAGTGCTTGTTTCCCCATGTTTGTAAAGCTATCAAGCCTGATCATAAGGATTATCTCAGCCTGCTTAAAAAGCTCCGCTCCATTGACGGAGTGAAAAAGGTTTTTATCCGCTCGGGAATTCGTTTTGATTATCTTATGGCGGATAAGGATGACTCGTTTTTCCGTGAGCTTTGCAAATATCATGTGAGCGGTCAGCTTAAGGTTGCGCCCGAGCACATATCGGATAGAGTTCTTGAAAAAATGGGTAAGCCCGAATTTTCGGTTTATAAGAGGTTTTACAACAAGTTTTTCGAGATAAATAAGGCAATAGGGAAAAACCAGTATCTTGTACCTTATTTTATGTCCTCGCACCCGGGAAGCACTCTCAACGAGGCAATAGAGCTTGCGCTGTATTTTAAAAAACAGCATTATGTTCCCGAACAGGTGCAGGATTTTTATCCCACTCCGGGCACGATTTCAACTTGTATGTTTTATACGGGGCTTGATCCTTTGACGATGGAGGAGGTTTATGTTCCGAAAACCTACGAGGAAAAGCAAATGCAAAGGGCACTTTTGCAGTTCTCAAGGCCCGAAAACTATAATATTGTAAAGAAAGCACTTATCAAGGCAGGACGGGATGACCTCATAGGCTTTGATAAAGATTGCCTTATAAAACCAAGGCGTAACGAAAGGATGAACACAAATGTCGGCAACTATACTGGACGGAAAGGCTCTTTCTCTGAAAATAAGAGAAGAACTGAAGAAAGAAGTAGAGGAAATAAGCAAAAACGGAAGAACTCCGGGACTGGCGGTGGTAATCGTAGGAGATGATCCGGCTTCGAGAAAGTATGTTAACAACAAAAACCGTGCGTGCAGGGAGATAGGCATGGTTTCAAGAGAGTATGCGCTTTCGGCGGATACCGATGAGGCGGAGCTTTTGGAGCTTGTGGAAAAGCTCAACAATGACCCCGAAATTGACGGAATACTGGTTCAGCTTCCCCTCCCTCGCGGGATTGACGAAAGAAAGATTATTGATGCGATTTCTCCCGATAAGGATGTGGATGCGTTTCATCCCGAAAATGTAGGAAAAATTATGATAGGCGGAGGGACATTCCTTCCGTGCACGCCTGCCGGAATTATGGAGCTTATTAAGCTTACGGGGATTGATGTCTGCGGCAAGGAATGTGTTGTTGTGGGCAGAAGCAATATTGTGGGAAAACCCATGTCCATGCTTCTTTTGGCGGCAAACGGTACGGTTACGGTGTGCCATTCCAAAACCGAGAATCTTTCCGAGGTTACAAGGCGCGCCGATATTTTAGTTGTTGCGGTCGGCAAAGCTGAAATGATTACGGCAGATATGATTAAACCCGGTGCGGTGGTTATTGATGTGGGAATGAATCGACTTGAGGACGGAAAATTTGTCGGCGATGTTGAGTTTTCGGGAGCAAAAGAGGTTGCAGGAGCAATTACTCCCGTTCCCGGTGGCGTTGGCCCGATGACAATAGCGATGCTTATGCGAAATACTTTAAGCGGATACAAAAAAAGAATGCTTCAATGACACATTTGTGAAAAAACATATTGATTTTTAAAAAATAGTGTGTTATAATATGTTATATTAAAAATATTATTATTGCTCGGAGGTCTTTACATCATGAAAAAAATATTGGCAATGCTTATGGCATTATCATTAATGTTTGCATTTACAGGATGCGGTAAAGAAGCAAGTATTAAGGTTAAATCCTTAAATGCAAAGTCTGCGTATGCTTCTTATGTTTCCACAGCTTATACCGAAGTGGGCTACAGAATGAAGCTTACAACGGAATATGACGGAAATACGGAAAATATCGAGTATTCCACAATCTTCCCCACCGATGAAGCGAAGATTCAGTATAATTATAAGAGCGACTCCGTAAGAGCTGCTTTCGTTAACGAAACCTTAGAGGGTGCTTCGATTAATCTTTTGTTCCTCGATAACGGAGAGGAAAAGACGGCGACAGAATCCGTAGTTAAGGATGATCTTGTTAAAAAATATGCTATTTCATCTGCGGTAATCTCATCAAGCTTTGAAGAAGATAACATCTCAATGGAGCTTGGAGCGGAAAACTCCGGTTCTATGACATTTAATTGCAAGGGTGCTCCTTCCGACCTTGTAAAGCTCCTTCCGGGAGTTGACGAAAAGGATTCTCAGGTCAGAGATGAGCTCAAAGAGGTTACATATAAGTATGTTGTTGAAAACTCCGAGCTTAAATCCGTTGAAATCAGCGGCGTTATCGCAGGAAAAGAATTTAAAGCAAAGGCTGATTCCTTTGAGTTAATAGAAGATAAGAAGGCTTCTATGGAATTTGAAGACAGCGCAAGCTTTGAAAAGAAGATTACATCTGACCTTGAAGCTCTTGCAAAGCAGCAGGAGGAAGAGGAGCAGAAGGCTGAAGAAGCCGCAACAAGCGAAGGTGCCGCAGGCTCCGGAGCCACAGCAACAGAAGAAGAAACTGCTGAATAATACTTTTGGTTTTTCGGTGCACGGAAACAATTTGTTTCCGTACACCTTCTTTTTTGCCTCCTTATGCATATAATTAATTGAAAATCGAAATCTATGGAGGCAATTTATGATATATCTTGACAATGCCGCAACAACCCTTATAAAGCCCGAAACAGTTTATACCGCCGTTCTTAATGCAATGCGGTGCGCCGCAAATGCGGGGCGAGGCGGATACTCCGAGGCTTCTGCCGCAATGAATCTAATTTACGATACAAGGTGCAGAGCCGCAGAGCTGTTTGGAATCACAAGTCCAGAAAGAATTGTGTTTACCCAAAATGCAACCCATAGTCTAAACATCGCAATAAAAGGCGTTTTGAAATACGGCAGCCATGCGGTCATAACATCAATGGAGCATAACTCGATTTTCAGACCGATTTTTTCTCTCGCAAGAAAAAAGTTTATAACATATTCCGTTGCGCAAGGGGATAAATTCGGGTTCGTTCCGGCGGAGTCGATAATAAACGAGATAAAGCCGGGCACATCTCTGATTGTTGTAACCCACGCTTCAAATGTATGCGGCACCGTAAACGATATTTATGAAATAAGAAGAAAAACCGGCGATATTCCTCTGCTTATTGATGCATCCCAAAGTGCGGGGATTGTAAAAATTGATATGAAACGCCTTAAAAACACATTGCTTGCGTTCCCGGGGCACAAGGGGCTTTACGGACCGCAAGGTACGGGCGGGCTTTATATTCCGGAAGGAATTGAGGTTTCGCCTCTTATGGAAGGCGGAACGGGAAGCGTTTCCGAATCTCCCGTGCAGCCGTCGTTTTTGCCCGACCGCTTTGAAAGCGGTACGCTTAATTCCCCGGGAATATCGGGGCTCGGAATGGGAATAAAGTATGTTTCGGAAAATTTTGATGATATAACAGAGAAAGAGAAACGCTTAACGAAAATCATGATTTCGGGTATTAAAAAGCTGAAGGGCGTCAGGCTTTTGGGGTATGAAGGCACTGAAGGCAGAGTTGGGGTTGTGTCGGTTTGCTTTGAAAAAGCAGATTGCGTTGATGTTGCAAACGAGCTCGGAAGCGGCTACGGTGTTGCGGTGCGAGGGGGCTTGCATTGCTCTCCTCTTGCTCATAAAACACTTGGTACGGCAGGGTGCGGTGCACTTAGATTTTCAGTCGGTGCATTTAACAGCGAGGAGGATGTAGAAAAAGCGTTACATTATTTAAAGAAAATAATCGAATAGTTTTTAATGTAACTATTTGAAGGGAAGGATTGACGATTTAAAATTTTGATGATATAATACATAATGAAGGGGCATTGCCGTTTATTTTAACGGAGTTATATAATACGCAAATGCCCTCATGATAAGATAAATTCTCACAGTTTTGGGAAGTGAATCAGATATGTACACTTATAATAAATACATGATGGACGGTAATATCAGGATATACCGCCAGCTGGGGTATGAAGAACCTCTGCACTTACATGATTTCATGGAATTTGTATATATAATCCGAGGGAAATATGTTCATACGGTTGACAATATACAGTATCCCGTTACAAAAGGTGATTTGGTTGTAATTAACTACAATCAAACTCACGGTTTTTATTCCGATTGCAATTCCGAGCATTATAACATTCTGATAAAACCGGAATTCATCAGTGAAAAAATTGAAAAGCATGATGATGTTTTTGCGCTGCTTGAGCTTACGGAGTATGGTGATTTCAAAAACCTTATTGACAAACAAAATCCTGTAATCAGCTTCTCAAAAGAAGAACAAAAAAAGGTTGAAACCATTATCGGTTTGCTTGAAAGCGAGTTTGAAAAAACCGATTTCGGGCAACGGGTTGTAACTCATTCCTGCGTAAATCTGCTTCTTGCGATGATATTTCGTAAAATGTCGCATCCCAAACCCGTTTCAAACGAAATAATAAACAAAGAGACCCTTGATTATATAAAGGAGCATTGCGGTGAAAAAATAACTTTGAAAACGCTGTGTCGGCAAGGTCATTACGATGTTTCATATTTCAGCAGAATGTTCAAAAAATATACGGGGGTAACCTTTACAAAGTACTTGAAAGATATTCGTATTGAATGTGCGTGTGATTTGCTGAAAAGTACGGATGATAAGGTCAATGATATTTATATAAAGGTAGGCTACAGTGACAAAACAAAGTTTTTTAAGGATTTTAAAAGTTACACGAATACAACACCGCTAAAGTACAGAAACAGTCAAAATTAAATACTTTTTTATGACATAAAAACAGCTTTATTTTATATTGATACTTTTGTATAATACAAGTATCAAACAAATTAAAGATAGGGTGGTTTTTTGGAAACTTCATACATAAAGCTAAACAGAGAAGAACTCAAGGATAAGATTTATGCTTGCTGGGTAGGTAAAAACATCGGAGGAACAGTAGGTACTCCGTATGAAGGCACAAGAGATTTTCTTGATATTAAGGGCTTTGCGTCGGAAAAGGGTGAACCCCTTCCCAATGATGACCTTGATCTCCAGCTTGTGTGGCTGCGAGCTATGCAGCAGGTAGGCCCGTCTGCGGTAAACGCAAATGTTTTGGCTGAATACTGGATTACGCATATTACCCCATATTGGAATGAATACGGAATAGGAAAGGCAAATATCGGACGGGGATTGCTTGCTCCTGCGTGCGGAGAGTTTAACAACGCTGCATGGAAAAATTCCAACGGTGCATGGATTCGCTCCGAAATATGGGCTTGCCTTGCTCCGGGATTTCCCAATATTTCTTTGAAGTATGCAATAATGGACGCTTCCGTTGACCATGGTATGGGCGAAGGTATGTATGCCGAAATATTCACTGCTTCAATGGAAACCACTGCATTTACGGAAACAGATATAAGAAAAATCATAGAAACGGCACTTACATACATACCCGAAGATTGCAGAGTTTCGCAATGCGTAAGAAAGGTTCTTGAAGAATACGATAAGCATACCGACTATAAAGAAGTACGAGAAATGCTTGTGGAAATGAATAAAGACCTCGGTTGGTTCCAGGCTCCTGCAAATATCGGGTTTGTTACAATAGGGCTTATGTACGGTGAGGGAGATTTCAAAAAGTCCGTAATTTATGCCGTGAACTGCGGTGACGATACTGACTGTACGGGAGCTACTGTTGGAGCATTCCTCGGCATTTTGGGCGGAACAAAGTCAATCCCCAAGGATTGGCAGGAATACATAGGCGACAGGATTGTTCCTATCTGTATTAACGGATCATACAGATATATCGCACCGAAAACCTGTACAGAGCTTACTCGTTGGGTTATGGATACAATTCCTTCGGTTTTCAGAGCCCATGGTATTTATATGGAATATACCGACGGCGAAAATGAATGCGACAAGGAATGGGCGGTTCAGTATCTGCGTGAGTTTGATTCAATGCCTCAGGAAATTTTCAGGTACAGTCCCTATTCATTCACATTTAACAATAATATATCGGGAAGCTTAACTATTGATTACGGCAAAGAACCCGTAATAAAACCCGGTGAAGAATTTGAAATCAAGTACACGATTGAGAATAAGCTGCACGAATATTATGCTGATGTAAAGTTATTCTTGCCGGAAGGATGGACTGCAAGCTATAAGCACACCGTATATATTTGCAGCACAACAGTACAGCCGAGTGAATACCGATATACCACCAACAGTGTAATAATAAAGGCAGGAGAGAATGTATCGTCCAGAAACGATATTATTTTCCACATTACATCGCCGACACGCGCTATGCCGTTTACGGTTGCGGCTCCTTTGTTCGGTTGATAAATAATTATCCCGCCGACGGCAAGTAAATTGCCGTTTCGGTGGGATTTTTTTGTATAAATATAAATCTTTTCAGGATATTTTTAATAATATTGCCATATTTAAGAAAATACAATAAAAAATTATAGAATAATTTAACAATATACTTGAATATACGAAAAAAATGTGTTAGAATATGTGTGTTGTAGTTTTTTCGATGGGAGGAAATACTTTTGAAACTGCTTTCATTCAAAGGCGGAGTTCATCCGAACGACCGCAAGCACATAACCGCATCCGTTCCGATCAGGAATATGGAAATGTGCAAAGAATATGTATATCCTATGTCACAGCATATCGGAGCTCCCTGTACCCCTACGGTGAGTGTGGGTGATGAGGTAAAAAGGGGGCAGGTAATAGGCAATTCTGATGCGTTTATCAGTGCGCCGGTTCATTCTGCCGTGTCGGGAAAGGTAATTGCGATTGAACCGAGGAAGGTTCCCAACGGCAGCATGGTAAATTCGGTTATTATAGAGAACGATTTTCTTGAGACAACCGAGCTTATGGACAATTATGATTTTGATAAGATTCAACCGAATGAAATTGTAAAAAGAGTTCGGGAGGCAGGAATTGTAGGAATGGGCGGTGCGGGTTTTCCCACCCATGTCAAGCTTACAGTTTCGGAGGATGTTAAGATTGATACCGTAATAGTAAACGGAGCAGAGTGCGAGCCGTATCTTACAAGCGATTACCGCGTTATGCTTGAGGACCCCGAGATGATTGTAAAAGGGCTTTGTCTTGCGATGCGTGCAGTCGGCGCAAAATCGGGCAAAATCGCAATAGAAAGCAATAAGCCCGAGGGTATAAAGAGCTTATCTGCCGTTTTGGACCAGTATGAAGGTGTCGAGGTTTGCAGACTTAAAACGAAATATCCCCAAGGCTCTGAAAAGCATATTATTTATGCGGTTACGGGGCGAGAGGTAAAGTCGGGCAAATTGCCTTCCTCAGAGGGGATTGTCGTAATAAATATTGATACTGCCGTAGCGATTGCAAGGGCTTGTCTTTTCGGATTGCCGTCGCTTAGGAGAATTGTTACCGTAAGCGGAGAAGCGGTTAATAATCCGGGTAATTTTTCGGTTAAAATAGGCACACCGATAAAAGAACTCGTAGAGTTTGCGGGAGGAATTAAGGGCGAGCCTGTTAAAATCCTCTCCGGCGGACCTATGATGGGAATTGCAATGAATGATTTGGAAGCTCCCGTTACAAAGGGTGTTTCGGCGGTTCTCCTTTTATCTGAAAAAGAGGCAAAAATTTACGAGCCCTCTCCGTGCCTGCGCTGCGGAAAATGTCTTTCGGCTTGCCCCATGAGGCTTACGCCGACGCTTATTGACAAGGCTGTTGAGGAAAGAGATTTTGACAGCATGAAGGAACTTAGCTTAATGGACTGCATTGAGTGCGGCGCTTGCACATTTGCATGTCCTGCAAAGCGTTATCTTACGCAGAGCTGCCGCCTGGGCAAGGCACTGCTTAGAAATGAGGCGGCAAAGGAAAAGGCAAAGGGGGTTT
>CABUMF010000010.1 GCA_902492655.1 uncultured Eubacteriales bacterium
CAAAGGCTGGCACCAGTTTGTATCTTCTCTTGAAAAGAATCCCGAGGCTGAATACGGCTGGTCGGTTTACAATTATTTAGACGGTGTATTTATCGGTAAAAATGATATTGTACCTCAAGCTACACCAATCACAACTGATACAACGGCGATTGCAACAATGGAAATCAGACCGGTAGCTGAGTCCGGTTATCAGAATTATTTGGACGATGTTGTTGTTATGGGATCTCTCGAAAAGGTTGACACATCAAAAACCCTCACAGGTGCAATCGGGGAAAACGGAAGCGTTACCGTGAACGGCGAAGGTTTCGCAAATGGCGCAACCGTTAAGCTTGAGGAAAATGCGGACATTAACATCAAGGCAATGCCCAATACGGGTTATGAGGTTGACGAGGTTAAGCTTGGCGAAAACGCAATCCCTCTCAACGCGAGCGGAGAAGCTACGGCTAAGATGCCGGCTGCCGATGCGACTTTGACGGTTACATTTAAGGCAAAGGCTGTTGTTGCACCCGCAATCACAACCAATTCAGCCAACAATTACTTTAAGACTGTTGACGGAAAGCCTACTGCATTTGTTTATGCGAAGCTCAGCGATTATTACGACCCGTCCTTCAATGCAGGCTACGGTATGAAGGTTTGGGTTGAGGGAGATCCTGCAAACGTACTTACTCTCCCTGCAATGGAAAATTCATCAGCAGAGGCAGTTGCAGCGCCCAACACAGCGTTTGCAATCAAAATTTACGGTAATGCCATCACATCAGACAAATCATATGTATTCAAGCCTTATGTCGGCACAACAGAAGGTGATGAAGTTAAGGTTACATTTGCAGAATAATCCATTTTAACACAATGACAGACCGTCCGATTTAGAACGGTCTGTTTTTTGATATACTACAGTTAAACAAATACACAGATATAGCTATTGAAATCCGAATAAAAGTGTTGTATAATGACAATAATAAATATATTTTAAGGAGCTGAAATAATATGAAGGTTGCTGTTATCGGCTGCGGTACGATTGCTAACGCACAGCACATACCGGCATATATGAAAAACAAAGAGGCGGAAATCAAGTATTTTTGCGATATTATCCCCGAGAGAGCTGAGGAGGCGGTAAAAAAATACGGCTGCGGTATTGCCGTTACCGATTACAAGGAGGTTCTGGCGGATAAGGAAATCGAAGCGGTTTCGGTATGCACACCGAACAAAATGCACAGCATTATCACAATCGATGCGCTTAAATCCGGCAAAAATGTTCTTTGCGAGAAGCCCGCGGCAAGAATTTATTCAGAAGCACTTGAGATGCAGAAGGCTCAGCACGAAAGCGGAAAGGTTCTCAACATCGGTGTTGTCAATCGTTTTAATACCAATGTAAATAAAATAAAACAATTTATTGAACAGGGCAGGCTCGGTGAGGTCTACCATGTTTATATAAGCTTCAGGGCGCACAGAAGTATACCGGGTCTCGGAGGGGCATTTACAACAAACGCAATAGCAGGCGGAGGCGTTCTCATCGACTGGGGTGTACATTTCCTTGATATTGTAATGTACTGCTGCGGCGACCCGGCTGCCAAAACAGTTTCTGCGGAAAAATTCTGCAAGCTCGGCAATCCGATTAAAGATTATGTTTATAAGGATATGTGGGCAGGTCCGGCAATACCCGACGGCACCTGCGATGTTGAAGAGGGAATTACCGGCATGGTAAGGAGCGAAGGACCGGTTATCACATTTAACGGTTATTGGGCGCAGAACATCGGCGAGAGTGGAATGTTCATTGACTTTATCGGTGACAAGGCAGGAATCAGGCTTCAATACGGCGGTGATTTCACTCTGTACGGTACCGAAAACGGTATGCTCACAAAAACCGAGTTTTCATGCGAAAACTGCCGGATGTTTGAAAACGAAATCAATTCATTCATCAACTGCATAAAAACGGGCGAAAAGCTTCCTTCGCACATCGATACGAACATAGTTACCGCCAAGCTCATGGATGCTATGTATCGCTCGGCTGAGCTTCACAAAGAGGTCGAATTATAAGGAGTGTACAATATGAAAAAGGTCGGATTTATCGATTATTTTCTTGACGAGTGGCATGCAAACAATTATCCGGATTTGATTATGAATCATTCCGGCGGCGGGTTTATTGTCAAATACGCATACGGAAAAATTGACAGCCCGAGCGGCATGACCAATGCGGAGTGGGCGGAGAAATACGGTATTGCGCTTTGCAAAAGCATAGCAGAGGTTATAGAAAAGAGCGATGTTCTTATTGTTCTTTCTCCTGATAACCCCGAAATGCACGAGGAATTATGCGACCTTCCGTTAAAATCCGGCAAGCTTGTTTACATTGATAAAACCTTTGCGCCCGACAAACAGACGGCGGAAAGAATTTTTGCAAAAGCAGACGAGCACGGCTGCAAATGCTATTCAAGCTCGGCTCTTGGTTTTTCATCCGAGCTCCCCAAAATTAACGCTGCTGAAATCGATGCAATTTACACAGAGGGCGCAGGCGGTTTTGCAGAATATATGATTCATCAGATTGAACCTGTTGTTAAGCTTATGAATACTCCGGCGAGGCGTGCAATATATACGGGAACCCCGCATCATCCTGCGGCAATCGTTGAGTTTTCAGACGGTCGCCAATGGCATATGATGCACAGAAATGACCGTGACTGGTCGTTTAAGTATATGTTGATTAATAAGAACAACGGTGCAGAATCAGTTGAAATCAAATCCGATTATTTCGGCAATTTTATAGATGCACTTATTGAGTTTTTCAAAACCGGCGACATTCCGGTTCCGCACAAAAACACAATTGAGGTTATCGCAATAAGGGACGCTCTTATGAAGGCGAGCAGGCAGCCTTTTGTATGGGTTGAAATCTAAAGGGCGGTGAATTTATGGCTGAGGTTGACGGCAAGCTTTTTTCATTTGAAAATTTGTTCTGGAAGCAGAATATGATGCTTGATTTTATAAAGATTATGCAGATAAGCGAGGTTGTTCTGCAACCCGGAGGTCTGATTTTTGACCACAGGCAAGTCTGCAATGAAATAACATATGTTGTCTCCGGTGCGGGGTATTTTTACACGGAAGGTGCCGCAATGCGCGCCGGATACGGTGATATTCATGTGGTTTCAAAGGGGCAGCATCATAAAATTATCGGCGACGAAAACGAAAAGCTGAGGTATATCTGCATTGGTTTCAATTTTGGGGAAATCCCTGATGATTTCGTGAATATTGCCGCATTTTTTGCCAATTCGCCTTCGTTTCTTCTGAAATCCGAAGGCGACATCAGGCATCTTTTCGACATGATGATAAACGAGTTCTATCAGAACACCGCCGAAAAAAACATGGTTCTGGAGCATATCATAAAGCTGATTCTGATAAGGGTTTATCAGAAGTTTATCAACAGCTCCAAAAAGCTGAACTCGGAAAGGAACTCTATCAAGAAAAAAAGCAGCACGGTTTACGGTATCATTAAATATATCGACATTAACATTTACAATGTCAAATCCGTTAGGGAAATTGCTGCGGCACTCAATTTTACCGAAAACTATATTTCACACATTTTCAAGGCGCGCATGGGCATTTCGCTTTCGGCTTACATCAAGCAAAGAAAGGTGCAGACCGCAAGAGCGCTCCTCGAAAACCAAAACATGACGCTTACCGAAATCGCAGAAATTCTCAATTTTGATTCCGTTCAAAGCCTGAGCCGTGCCTTTAAGCAGGAATATTCAAAAACGCCTACGCAATATCTTATTGAACTTAAAGAATCCGGGAATTAATATCCCGGATTTTCATCTACTATAATTACTTTTATTCTGTCTTTTGTTCCCTGATACCCCGTTACCGCATATGTGCTGCAGATACGGTTTGGTGAGGTGCAGCCCGTACCGATACCGCCGTCCGCAAACACGCATTTCCCGGTTTTCGCACAGGGCGTGTTTTTATTCAGCCTTACGCAGTTTTTCGGTGCGGCAATGTTCTTTACTCTCTTTACCGCCTCGTCAACATCGCTGACGATTTTATTCACCCCGACTATAATTATAACCGATTTCGGGCCGAAGGTTATTGCCGCAATGCGGTTTCCGTTGCCGTCAACATTATAAAGCTCGCCGTTTTCCGTCACTGCATTGGACGATGAAATATAAGTGTCGGCGAAAAAGGATTCCCTGAATATTTCCATAACTTCATCTCTTGAAAGGTCGGACGCAAACCTGTCGAGAAAGTTGTGGTTTTCCCTGAGATAGTCAATCACGCCGAGTTCCGAAAGTGTAACCGAGCCGCCGACTGCTACCGTATCGTCATTCCCGATAAGCTCTTTCAGAAGCGGAATCACATCGTTTCTGCTTTGGACAAAGTATGGCTTCATATTATTCTTTTCAAGATTTTCTATTGTTTTTTTAATGTCCATTTTTTCACACTCCATATTAGAATAAAAATCAAAATTCCGGTAAGCGCGCCGGCGGAATCGAGGCATACATCCCTAAATTCACCGCTTCTGCCGGGAACAAATAGCTGATGAAATTCATCGGATGCGGCATAAAGCGCAGAGCACAAAAGCGAAATTACCGCCGTCGTTTTTTTCACCTTAACGCCGCTTTGAAAAAATGCGTTCGTGAAAAGAAAGCCCAGGCATAAATATATCGTAAAATGTGCGGTTTTACGAACCGCAAACTGCCATTTATCAAGTGCGGACAATGAAGTCGGGAATGTATATAACAGAAATTGTGACCCGGCTCTACCGGAGCAAACGCATGAAGACATTATACCCTGATGATGCCGAAAGGCTTAATCATATCTTTGCCAAGCAAGTGTATGGCTGCGCTCCAACAGAAATTATATACCGAATCTGCTTGCGCTATATTCTCGGATTCAGTGACGAGATTCACATTGGAAAAAATAATATCCGCCTTTGCGATACCTTGGAGTTTGCAAAAAACGGAACAATGGATGCAGAAATACGAAAACTGTTTGATTTGTAACATTTCGAGTTATCGGCACAGAACAGAATTAGACCTTTCAGTATTTACACAAACCAAACACCGGAATAATCGCCTATATGATTTAACGAACTCTGTACAGGTTCGTTAAATCATATAGACTTCGTTAAATTTTGCACCATAGCAAAATCCACCTTATTTGAAAATGAAAGCGTGTTAAAAAAAAATAAGACCTTCGTGGTCTTGCTGAATATAAAGGCTTGAAAACAGGGGATGTTGTAATATGTAATGTATCAATCACGCTATTATTAGCTCTACAACCGAGCTAATAATGATACAATTTAACGGTTATCTCTTTTTGGCGCGACCCCCACTGTTCTTGGTGCATTTTAGCAAAAATAAAAAAACACCCAAAACCTTGAGTACTTTTTATGATTAATAGTTTGTTCTATCAAAAAAACAACACCCATCACAAGAATGAGTGTTGCATGATGTATTCCATCATTTTTCTATCTTTATTTTTTGGGAAGTTTAAAATTAAAGTTACCTCCAAGCATTGCTCCACTGACACCAGCTACGACAATAAGCACTGTACTCACAGCAGTTATAGTTTTCCAATTAAATGCTCGTTTTTCCGAATCCTTTTTATCCACAGTTCGCAAAGTATCCATTTCTTTATCACGGATTTCTTTATCCTTATTATCAACCATTCGCAGAATTTCCATTTCCTGCTCTCTAATTTCTCTTTGCTCCTCTGCTGTAAGAGTCGGATTATCAAGAATTTTGCCACAATCGGATAATACTTTATTAGCACAATCATAGAAAAGATTTCTGCCTTTATTTGCATTATCAAGATTCTTCTCAGCAATATCGTAAACATAGTTTATACTCGAATCATCACTTTCAATTAATTTTTCAATCATTCCTCTATACTCAGATAGTGATGATTGCATCAATCCCATAAATTCAGGATACTGTGCGATAACTTGAGTTGCTACCTCTGGTCTCAACTCATTTAACTTGGATGCATATGTTATAACATCATTTTTGGATAAATTTTTAAAGTTCGTTCTATCCAACAGTTCAAGAAACTGTTTTTCAGTATTCGTGTACTCCATGTTATTTCTCCAATTCTTCCTCATCCTCAAAATTTTCATCATCCATAGCATCACTCTTTTCACGATTGCAATGCCTGTGGAGCAACTGTGCATTAGTTAAGTCTGTTTTTCCGCCCTGCGAAAATGGAGTGATATGGTCAACCTCCGCATCGTCAATGCTCAAGATTTCATTATTACACCATGAGCATATATATCCTGGATGAAAAAGCTCTTTTTTTACACTGTCAGAAAATACTCTATTGCTGTCATCACTGCCATAGCTACCAGTAATTTTGGTTAGCAGATTATAAACAGTAAAAATTCTTCCAAGAACTCTTTTACGGGAGCCGGTTGCAACATATGTATCTTCACGGTATTGTTCATTGTTCAATTTCAAGTCTTCAATAGCTTTTCTGATTTCATCAGCATGAGTCATAAGGTCATGATTATTGAAAAATGAAAACGGAATGATTATTGAGTCGTAAACCGAGCCGCTGAATTTTTCTATCACTTTGCCACTATCTCTATTTATAGCGAAAAACGCAGTATCACCAAGTACCTGTTTTATAATATCAATAGTCTTATTAAATAATGTTTTACATTCAGTAATTTCAGTATCATCAGCATTCTGATGCGAATACATATAGTCATTCATCGTTTTCATAATGGAAGACTTATATTCCGTAAAGTTGCGAAGTGCAAAGAAACGTAATATTCTTTCTTGATATTGTTTTCTCTTATTTTCATCATGAAATAGTATCGGCAAGTATTTGTTACCGGCTAATTCTTCCAACATGCTGTTATAGTTCCCACGGTATATACAATTACGAAGTTCCTGTGGTTTCAAAGAAATTGCCCCTTGATTCAAACGAGCAAAAATCTCATATTTCAGTTCCTGTGACTCCTTAAGAATGCAGATTGCATTCAAAGATGACGATTTCAGTTTTTTCTGTAACGGCTTATCCATATCCTTAAAATACAGACCGTTCAATTCTTTCAATTCTGTCAGTCCAGAAAGTGGGAATTTGTTTTCAAGGTAAAACACAAAAGACGTTATTCTCTGTTGTCCATCAATGACACTCCATGTTTCATCATTTTCTTGGCATAGGTATACTGTTGGTATCGGTATGCCAATCAACATGGACTCAATCAGTTTAGATGACTGCTTTTGTGTATAAACAAAATCCCTCTGATAATCCCCGGGTCTGTTACAATATCTCCATCATCGAACATTTCTCTTATTGTTGATAAAGGGAAGTCCTTTTGTGTTGTATAAACGATTTTTTCTTCCATAGCCATTCGACTACACCTCCGTATTTCCAATCTGTATTTTTCTACCGTCCTCAAGAATGAAAACTTGTTTATATGATACATCAAGCGTATCAGCTATAGACACCATTTCATTCAAAGTAATAGTATCTCTTTTTAACTTTTTATTAAAGTTCTGCGGAGTTTGTCCTATCCGCCTCGAAAGTTCAGCAATACTTATATTTTTATTTTTGCAAAGTTCTCTAATCATATCAGATGATTTCATATAACGCAACTCACTCTCTCAAAGATAAAATACTCACTAAATACATTATAAACCATTTGGTTGATTTTTGCAATAGTTTATTAGAATTTATATGAAATTGTATAAAAAAGCGCTCAAATCGCATCAACCCCCTAACCCCCAATCTTGGGGGCAGGTAGGAACGCTTTTTTTGAACAAGCAAAATTGCTCACTCAAAACGAGCAATTCCCTATGTTACAAAAAAACACCCAAGACCGAAGTCCTGAGTGCAATCCTATCTAAAATCATTCAAATATCTATCACTGTTCCATCTTTAAATGTCACGGTGCGCTCTTTCTTGCCGATAGTTATGAAATCAACCAAGCTGCCCCATAGGGCATCATCAAACTCTGTCAAAATGCTATCTCTTTCTATTAATGCCTTGATGAAAAGTCTCATTTTATCGCTATGTGCCTTTTTCCGTTCTATCTTATAGCTTAGTTCATCGTGTTTTTCTTTTGCCTTATCATACCGTTCTACCAGTTCGCTGTAGTGTTTTTGATATTCTTCTTGATTTTGTGCTATCCGAACATTTTCAGATATACAAGACTGCGTCATTTCAACAAGTATCGCCATTTCTTCTGCGGATTTATCTCGTTCCTCTGTAAGTTCAGCAGTGTCAAATAATGTCCTGCGCATCAATTCAACATTTGCGATGATTTCTTTCTTTTTGGTTAACAGTTTATTAAAAGCCGTTATGAATATTTCCTTGATTTCATCTTCGGTAACATGAGGAGTGCCGCATTTCTCATCACCGTCAAATTTACGGTTACAGCGATATATGACTTTTCAGTATTGGTCTGTGGAATGCCAGACCTTTGAACCGTACCAACTGCCGCAGTCACCGCATTTTATCTTATTCGAGAATATGCTCACCCCACTGTAGCGTGAACCTTTGGTGCGTTTGCGTCTTTCGAGTTCTGCCTGTACAAGGTCGAATACTTTAGGGCTGATAATTGCCTCATGGTTTCCCTCAACATAGTATTGTGGAACCTCGCCCTCGTTCTTTTTATGCTTTTTTGTCAGAAAATCAACCGTGAACTCTTTTTTCAAAAGCGCATCACCTTTATATTTTTGATTTGACAACATTCTGCGGACGGTGACTTGATTTCACTTGTCTTTATCACTGGGTGACAAAATACTATCATTTGTCAGTATTTTTGAAGTAGTATGCGGACTGTACCCTTGTAGTAATTATTAAGTCTATCAACCTGTTTTCACAATCTGATATCATTTCCATAAATCCTTCATGAATATTTGCACGACATCCGCTTATTCCTTTATCCGAGAAGACTTTAACATATTCCCATTCCGGGTGTTTTTCAATATGTTTTATATAATAATCAACCCATATTAAATGAAACTGTCAATTAAAAAATGAAACCGAAAGGCTCGTTTACAACCTTTCGTGTAATTCTATCAGCCTTGGGGTACAGAGGCAAATAAGAACCGCAATTTTGTATCAAAATTGCGGTTATGTTTTTTTGTCCGAAAACACCGTAATATCGGTAATTTTGTAAACAAGTTGTTTTAAAGATTTTTTAGACGAGAATAATAAATCTTACTATTTTCATCTTCATTCAAATATACGGAAATTTCACATACTATAATGAGGATGACATCATAAAAATCAAGAAATATTTTCTCTTCAACTCTCTCCATTTTACATAGAAAACAGAAAATCATTCAGCATTTATTGCTTTGTGTATAAATTCAATTTCCAATTTTATTTTTTTAAATATTTCGTTTAAAATATTGCTGTTGTCCGCCTCCAAAAATGAAAATACATTGTTTTTTTCATAGCCCCATTCAGCCTTTGAATACCCGTTCAGATTTCCAAACAGCTCAAAAAGATTTTGAGGAGTGGATGGCTTTTTTAAATACAATGCAAAATTCAAAAAAGTCGTTTTTATAGCATAGTCCGTTTTTAAATAAAAGTCAAGTTCAAAATTCACATTTTTCTCGCATATTTGGTACAAAGACCATGTTTCGGATATTCTTCTGAAACCGCTGTTTTTGCGGGGCTGCCATATTCTGAACTCTAATCCAAGCTCACAGTGAAGTCTGTCATTAAGTTTAGAAACAATATCTTTGTTTACATATCTGTAATGCCAATCATCATCAGATTTATCCTCCTGTGAATTATTGTTGCTTACGGACGTAATCGTTGAAAAATGCAAAATGTTTATAAGGTTATCTATTTCCTCATCGGAAATATTTTCATCATCATCTATCTGAATAGCATCAATAAATTTTTTCATAAACAATGATATTCTCATTATCTCGTTATCGTCATATATACCGATTTCTTCTTTTAAATTCTCATCATTATTGATAAGCGTATAATCCGTTTATGACTATTTTTTTGGCGGAATTGTATGCATTATCATTTCTTTTATTTTATAATTTCGCTTACCCATTCTATTATTTCAGGTGATTCATATACAATCAATTCTTGCCATATTCCTGCATAATAAAGTGCCTCTTGATTTGATTTTGCAGAGTTTTTTCTTGTTCCGTATATGTGTTCCGGTTCCAAAAAAGGATACTTAATCCATGTTGCACGGGAATAGCCTTCCTTTGTAAGAACACGTTTTTTAGAAAAATCAAATGTGCCATATCCTTTCATACTTGGGCAAAAACTCAATTTTTCAGCAGGGATATAAAGTGCGTTTTTCTTATTTTGCAATCTTGCATCAGCCGCATGAGGATGCCAACTGTATTGTTTTATTTGTTCTTTATCGGTTAATATTTCGCCTATCTGCATATATCCGTATATGGCATGAAGGTCTGCGTAATCATAGAAATCATCTGTTGTTTTTCTTGTATAAAAGCTGTAAGTTCCGTTTTTTTCATAACATTTTTTAAACCAGCCAAAAAACAGGAATAAATCGCCTTTTTCCACTCCAGCATTTTTTAATGTTCCTTGTGCGCTGCCAATCTGACCAAATGCAGGCATCCAATTTGACGGTTTAGTTTTTCTTGCATTATCTCTTATATCAGGATCTAAATGGCAGCAACCATATGTACACTTCGGATTTAGATTTTCCAGTAACTTCAAATAAGAAATATTATCATGCATCAAATCTTCATATTTGACATTGTCATCTGACGGTATTGGCATAGAAAACATTGTGCCGTCAGGTAAAATAGGGCTTGGACAGCCCCCGTTACTGTTATCAAAGCCTTTTCTTGATAGGATTATTTTCATAATTATTCCTTTCCGCAAACATTGCACCCACCACCGATTTTTAACGGATTATGTGGTTCTGACACATTGCCGCTTGTTAAAGTATAACCTTTTTCTTTTATTAGCTCCTGCAACTTTATGTAAAGCTCCTTACTTTTGTTTTTGTTTTCAGTTGTTAGGACGCTGACGGGAGTACGTGAGTATTGACCTTTTGGATATTGACCTCTTCCCTTGGGATAAAAGCTTAGTATGCTTTCGTCTATATCTATTGCTTTGTTCCCCAAAAATACAAATTCTTTTGATATCAAAACATATTTTCCGTTTCTATCACAATTATTAGAGTGTTCATCATCATGAATGCCTTTTAATTTGCGCTTATCTCTTTTTAATACTGCGCCATCCAAGCGGTATATTTGGTCGGTACGACCTTTGTATTCCTTCTTAACAAAATATTCATTCATTGTAATGACTTTATCTATCTTTGCTATGTAGAGGAGCTTGTCTGCATAAATACCGGAAATATATACTTCAACATTTTTTTGCAGATTCTCTTCAAAAAACCGTCCGATAAAATATCTCAGTCCCCGCTTGACAGTTTCTGTTCCGCCTTTGCAACATGCAAGTGTTAAAAGCCCATTGTCAACACAAGGTGCAAAGCCGGTATCATGAGTTAATCTGTAAGTAAAAATAATTTTATCCATAAACGCATCTCCTAGTATCATTATAGTAACGTGGTTTTTTAATTCCATACTCGGAAACTATGATATAATTGCTTAGTTGCTGCGTATTTTTCCAGTTGCATGCTCCTCATTGTATTTTTCCCACATATACTTCGCTGAATTTTTTATCCGCTCACGTATATCAAGAGGCTCCAAAACCTCAATATGCATGCCGTACTGCATTGACCAGCAGAAAAATGCCTCTTTATTGACGTCAACTTCAACAATGCATTCATCTTCGTTTAGCTTTGTTATTCTTGGCGAAAGTCCGAACCAATCAATTACCTGGTCTATAATATAATCCTTTGCCTTGAATTTTGCATGTATGCTTTCGCCGGCAAACATATATAAATGCTCTGCCATGTGTTTCGGAAGATTTATTTCGCCTTCTTGCAATTCTTTTACCGGCTTTCTGTTATCATCAAGCATTTTTATACCTGTTATCCTGTCTATGCGGTAATTTGACAGTGTATCATATTTATCATAATTGCAGATAAGATAATATCTTCCGTTTGTTGCCGCCATTCGGTACGGATTTACAATGTATTTTTCTTCCCGTTTTGGATGCAGTTTTTTATCTGTTCCGTAGGAATTATATACAAATGATACCTTTTTCCCTTTGGAAATTGCCTCGTCAAGAATGTCAATTGTATAAAACAGCTCCTTGTTCTCTGGTCGGCTTTCGGGAAGACTGTAAATATTACCGACTTTTTTATCAAAATAGACATTTGACAAACTCTTTATCTTTTTTACAAGGTCATGACATTGTTTCTGCGGAATTGTCTTTGAAAATATCACGCTGTCGATTAAAAGCCGCAGCTCCGAGTCATCAAATTCTCTTGTTATGTACCAATCGGTGCAGATAGAGGTATCGTTGCCTTGTTTATCTGTTCTTGTCACTTCGGTATAATCTATGCCGCAATTAAGTCCAATAAATTCAGCAGATTTCTTTTTACTGTCTTGCGGTCAACCTCCATGTAGTATTCTTTTTTTAATATATCTGCAATTTCAGCCTGGGTAAGCCGATGATCCATATCTGTGTATTTTTTCAGAATATCCAATATATTTATAATTACCATTTTTTTCGGCGGTATTGTATACATAAAAATTCACCTTGCTTTATTTAATATTTCTGCTTTTTATCTTGCGAAAATTCCTTTGTAAATTATATCATAGATTTAGTTGTTTAGCAATATATAATGGGAACATTTTGCCACATCATCATAAAAGGACAACTGATACTGAATCGGCTGCCCTAAAAAATATATAAATCTTTTTGTCGTGCAAATTACTACAAATGTCTGCAATTCAATTACGAAATTGTGTAAGCTGGGGTGCCGTAAGTGGCATTGCCGCTATAAACTTTGTTGCCTTTGATTGTATATTCGGGCGTGCCGTAGGTGGCATTGCCTGTATAAACCTTGTCGTCTTTTATTGTATATGCAGGCGTGCCGTAGGTGGCATTACCTGTATAAATCTTATCGCCTTTTATTGTATATGCAGGCGTGCCGTAGGTGGCATTACCTGTATAAATCTTATCGCCTTTGATTGAGTAATCCGGTGTTCCGTACGTTGCGTTACCTCGATATATTTTGTTTGCCATTTTTTATTCCTACTGTTTTACTTTTCTATTTGTGGTTTTGTATCGACATATTCTTTAGCGAAAAAATCATTGTTGCATTTAGTGCATAATATAATTACATATATGAGTTCTCACGTATCAGTTATTTATAATAGTTGGCTTTTTATCTGTATGCTCTTTTCTATGAAATGTTTTGCCGCATTTTGAACATTTATAAGTAACATCATAATAAATGCGTTCACCCTCAATTAAAACGTCCTTTTCTATGACTTTTTCCGGGGCATTTAAATACTTGTTCGTTGACACTTTTGTTTGCCAGTCAAAATACTGCTTCTGTCCTGAGGTATTCTTGTACTCTTTCATTCGCTGTTTTTCCTTGAAATACACTGGTTCTCTTTCAATTTCTTCTTCGGAAATAACTGATGCTTTTTTGCTTTTACATTCAGGACAAGTTGGAAGTTCCAAATAAACAGATAATATTTTCAATAGAATTAGAGTAACAACTATTACAATTATCCAAATCATTCTTATCTCCTCATCATATTCATTATTTTGTTTTGCCTTCACCCCGGTCACCTTGTGCTGAAATTATCATTTGAGGTCTTTCAGTTCACTATAAAACCATATAAAGCATCAGCATAAATGCTTATGTCAAATGTGTCGTTTGTGATTTTTTAATCGGTTTACCTGGGTTTCTGAGCTAAGCCATCTCTCTTTTTTGTTTAACGAGCCGCTTCACTTTGATTAAGTACACCGCAATAAGGGCATTTATTCTGCGGCGTTCTTCTCCCGTTAATTTTTCCTTTGTCGGCACATGAGCGACAATATATTTGTCCGCATTTTTTGCATCGCTTCATATTAGCCCCGCATGATTACAAATTGTACATTTTAACATAATAAAACATACTTTCTGAATTTTATAATACTATTTTATCAATTATTACATGACAAAATATGTACAGCAAAAACAGTTTTTTACCATAATGCAGTTATACCGCTTGTTATGCTAATAATATCACAAGGAATGTACCAATTTTGTGCCATATAATATGTTATCATATTTTATAAACAAATAAGTAAATAAAAAAGTGTGCAGAACAATCATGTCTGCACACTGAAAAACACAAACTCCGATTGCTGCTAAACAAACTTAATAGATGAGAATCTCTCCTACATTTACCAAGTGGAATTTGTGCTTTTACCAAATTCTAAACGGCAAATGTAAGAGGGCATAAGTATCCCTTATAATATAAAGAAGATCTTGTATCCATTAAAATGATGTTTGTTTAGCATATTTATCATACCACATTTTTCTCATTTTCGCAATAGGTTTATATCAAATTCATCAAAACGACGATAAGTATTTTATGGCACGCAATAAAACCTTATTTTGTAAAATTGTAATACACACACATTTTCTTGCCGGTTTTTGTTTATTTTAATCGCATAAAATAGCAGTTTTCAAGCTCTATTGCGTGACAAAAAAGTCTTGAACTAAAGAATGTAATTGAACTTGCGATATTTACTCTATTACATTAAGTGTTTGGAGTATCCGGTACAAGAGTTCGAAGATAGATTATAAATTATAAGAGTACCCTTGACACGGATATTAAAAAAATGCACAAGACAAAGGATTGTATCAAAACTATTCACCTTTGCCAAATAAGAACCCCAATTTTGATACGAAATTGAGGTTCTGTTTTTTTGCCCAAAAAGTCTTTAACAATAGGATTTTTACAAAAAGAAAAGTTTCTATGTAACAAATGTCGTGCTAAAATCAGAGCATTTTCAGCCACCGAACACGCTTCCGGTTCACTAAGAAACTTTTTTCTTGAAAACGATGCACCGATTATTGTGTTTTTGCCATAAAAACGATGCAAATATTGAAAAAAGTTCAATTATATGATATAATATTTTAAGAAATCAAATTGTTCAGGAATATCAATGGATGGTTTGTCGGATATTGTCGAAAAAAGATAGTATTTTTTGTCATAACTTTATTTATAAGAACGCTTATCGAAAAGATGATAACGGATATTATTAGATTAGTTCATATGGAATGCACGAAGTAGAAAAAAGAATAATTTTTTGGCCAGTCTTGACACGCGTAAAAATCTTGTCGAATGGTGAAGAACTATGTTGAAAGGAGAAATAATATGAAGAAAATCAAAGCAAATATTACATCAACTATGGGAATTATCATGCTTGTTTTGTCTATATTGAATCTTATTATATCAAAGTTGGATTATATATACAGACCAAAAAGTTATGTTCTTTTTCTTGTGATGTATATTATATTGGTGGTATCTATAACTTTTCTCTCAATCAGATATAGATGTGAAACAAAGAAAGTGTCAAAGATTTTTGCTTCTTTTTTACCGTTAATAGCATTAATATATTTAATAACATTATTATTCTCTTTTGATTTTAGTATTGATTATAAAACATATAGTTTATTGTATTATGAAATTTTGTTTGCAGTAACACTTGTTTCATCGTTAGTAATCTTCTTTATTTACAATCATATTAAATGGTTAAAGATTATTGTTGGTATTATTTCAGCTGGTGTTGGTGCTTTGTTTGGCTTTGTATTTTTTATTTTATTGATTTTTACAGATTTTGGTAAAAGTGATATTTTGCAAATTTTTAATTCACCTGACAATACATATGTTGCAATATCAATCTCACATGACGAAGGAGCATTAGGAGGAGATACTTGCGTAAATGTTAGGGATGTGCAGAAAGATATAAGACTTTTAAGTGGTACACTAACTTCTTTGAGCAAAGAAATATGGCGAGGGGATTGGAATTGGAATGAAAAGCCTGTATTGCAATGGGAAGATAACACCAATCTTCTCATTAATGGGACGAGTTATAATGTAAAATATATTTTAGAAACAAAATATACAAACAATTACAAATATCATTCTAAATTGAAAGTATATGTTCCACAAAGAAAACCAGATATTATAGAGGATACACACGGTGGATTTCATGGAGATGGAACACGATTGGAAAAATTTATTTTAACGCATGAAGAAGTGCAACTTATAGAACAAGACCTTGATAGAAATGGCATATGGAAAGCAGTAAATGATGAAAGCAAAGCCATTTTATATGGTGGTGCAGAAGGTTATTGGACTAACGGATTATTAAGCGGTGATGTGCCCTACATCGAAAACGGATATTTCAGCGTTTTTAACAAGCAAAATTATAACTTAGAGTTTCCAAAGCCAGGAGAGTATTCTTATAATTACATAATTGGTATATATTCATTGGATGATAATATTTTGTATGTTTTTGAAATGGATACTTGATAAAGATTCTAAATACTATGCAAGGTTAGGTTTTACTTGTGTCAAGTCCATACAATTTAAAAGATTAGTTTGCCGATTTATAATATTTACATATACTATCGGGTGCGAGAAAATATAGTATTCTCGCGGGTTCTAAAGAATTTTGTTCAGAAAAATCAGTAAAAAAAACAAGGGCAAAAACAGTAGGTCCTATTATTCACTTTTCTCCTGTCTTGACTTGAGAAAAAGAAAAGTTCACTATGAACTAATCTTTTTGAAAAATGCACTGTTTTTCGGTCGTATTAAAATTGACCGTCAGTGCCAAATAAGAACCTCAATTTCGTATCAAAATTGAGGTTCTGTTTTTTTGCCCAAAAAGTCTTTAACAATAGGATTTTTACAAAAAGAAAAGTTTCGATGTAACAAGTGTCGTGCTAAAATCAGAGCATTTTCAGCCATCGCACACGCTTCCGGTTCACTTAGAAACTTTTTTCTTGAAAACGATGCACCGCTTTTGCTTGTTTTTTAGGTCAAAAGCGGTGCATTATTTTATCATTAATTATTTTCAGTAGCTTTATAATTCATTTTTGCAAACACCGTTTATAAAAACAGGCTCTATGTTAACAGAGGTAAGATTATTTATCTTTACATTTTTCAGCCCGTTTTCTCTTCTAACGCTGAGAGCGTGACATTTATTTCGACGGTTGATTATATTTGAAATAACGGAGTTGGAGAGATACCCTTTTACGCATATCGCATCCTGTCGGTTGCAGACAACATTTGATATTGTTATATTTGACATACTGTCAGTCATGTTTTTCCCATAGCTGTTGTCGAGATCCCCCAAAAGTATTCCTACTGATGACTCTATATTATCCGGTGATGTGTCTACAACTCCGTCAATAACTACATTCCAAATTTTTGTTTCAACCGGAAGTAGACGGATAAGACTGCAAAGAGAATATCCTACTACGTTTCGAATGATTATATCATGGATATTTTTGTCGCGCTTTGTCCAGTCGTTGTGCATCACATGGGTGCATTTCATTGATCCGCCGGGAATAAAGTCTCTATCTTTGATTGCAATAGCGGTGATTGCAATCAAATCATCCCCTGTTCTTCCGGTAATATCGGAAATAATAATATGATGGCAACCGTTACGCAGGTCAATTCCGTCCTGATTTTTTATGTTTTGTAGCATCCCGTCAATTTCCTTTGACAGACACGAATCAAAGGAAATTTTTTCTACACGTCCGTTGGTGCACGCCTCTAATGAAATGCCCCAGCCGTGTGAGTTTACAATTTTTATATTTTCAATAGAAAAATTATCTGTATTTGCAAATAATACTCCGATTCCTCTCCAATCGCTATATTGCGATTCCTCGGATTTTCCTGCATCGGTACCGTAGGAATAGCGAAGCTTGTCCAAAAAATAATCAAGCTGTCCGGACTGCTTTCTTTCCTCGGGTATCCAGTAAGCGTATTTGCATAAATCTTCATCGGTATAAGGGCAGGGATTTGCTATGATTTTTGCACCATCACCTGTTGCGCGTGGATGGTCTGCACCTTCTAAAACACAGTTTCCCACACCTTTTATGTGAACATTATGTATTTGTTCGGGAAACGCTATGCCCATGCCGCAGTTTGCTGTTCTGAAAAAGTTATCACGGCATTTGTCCGAAAGCTTAATTTTACAGTTTACCAAAACGACTGTTGTATTTTCCGGAATAAGTATTGCGCGGTCAAGAAGCCACCAGTTCCTATCCGGTTCGATATCAGACACGCGTGATGGAATAACTATTATTCCGTCATTACCCTTATTTCTTATGGCATTTTCAATTATTTCGTTGTCATTCAAGCCTTTAAAATCATTTACATTAATCACCAATAACACATCCTTATTTTAATAATAGAACATTATTTTAGTATAGTATAATTTTATGGTATTGTCAACATATCTGATTACGAAACTTTTTCGTAATTGTAGGTTTACAATAGATGTGTTACAACCGACAGATTCGATAAAACTTTATACAGCTTGAGGATTGTAAGTTCATAAATAATGTGTTATAGTATTTATGAAAGTTTCGATTTTACGAATATGTATGAATTTGAAACAAATTAAAGAGAGGGCTAAATTATGTATAAATCAAGATTGTGTTTGGGAACAAACAGTCAATTTGGGATAAGCACAAAGAAACAAATTGAACTTTTTAAGCAAACGGGATTTGATGGGTTTTTTACCGACTGGAATTCTGAAATAATGGAATATCGCAGATTAGCTGATAATATTGATATGATATATCAATCCGTTCATGCTACGTTTGAAAATGCAAGTAAAATGTGGAAAAATACTAAAGAGTCGGAGAATGCAGTAAACGAACTGATAAGTTGTGTCAGAGATTGTGCTGAAGCAGAAGTTCCTATAATGATTGTTCATACATATATAGGCTTTGGTTCGGAGGATATTCCAACAAAAGAAGGCATAGATAATTTTAGCAGAGTTGTTGAAGAGGCTGACAAGCTCAACGTGAAAATAGCGTTTGAAAATACAGAGGGCGAAGAATATTTAAAGGCCGTAATGGATGCTTTTTCTCATTGCGACAACGTTGGATTTTGTTGGGATAGCGGGCATGAAATGTGTCCTTGGGTGCATACTCATTTGCAATTTGTTCTGCATAAATTTTATCTGTGTTCATGGCTTATTGCCTCCTTCATTTTGATATACTAATTATATCAAGACAACAAACATAATTGAACAACACAAACGGCATTTTTTGTTGTATTAAGAAAATAATAAATTTTGATTTGTTTTTTTAATTATATCACATAATCATATATCAAGCAATCCTCTCGTACTGTTTTCTCCCTTTTGCACAAGAAATGTTTTGACAAGGTATATATTCACATTGACGCTTTGACCGTTTTTAAAGAAAACCGTACACGTTTTATCATGCGACACTTCCGTTTTTTTACCGGTGTTATCCACAAATTTTCGTACGGGTATCCGCCTTGACAAAACGGAAAAAATGTAGTATAATGTCTTTGCTGAGTAAATCGGGCAGTTGCGGGCATACGGTTTTTCGTATGAATGAGGAAAGTCCGAGCTCCATAGGGCAGGGTGCCGGAGAAATCCCGGTGGAGGCGACTCTAAGGAAAGTGCAACAGAAATAAACCGCCTGAAGCTTCAGGTAAGGATGGAAAGGCGAGGTAAGAGCTCACCGGCGCTTGGGTAATCAAGCGGCCATGTAAACCCCACTCGGTGCAACGCTGATGCGAAAGTGTGAGTATTCACACGCGCTTGCCCGGCGTATTTTCGCGAAGCGGCTGGAGCCGTGCAGAGATGTATGGCGTAGATAGATGACTGTCTGAGACAGAACTCGGCTTACAGATTTACTCGGTATATAACAAAAAACCGCCCTTATTACGGGGCGGCTTTTTTGCTTTATTGAAGAAGTGAATCTAAAATATCCTGAATTTCCTTTTCGTGAGCTTCGATATCCTCTATGAGCTTGAAATGTGCACGGGTACGCACGAGATTATGCTCTGGATAGGATGTTTTGAAATAAACATCGCCCTCAAGATAATCGGTAAGAAATCGCATTGCGGTTTCAAAAAGCATAAGGCGTGTCGAAAAACGCAAAAGCTCTGTTTCACGCTCATTAAGCTCAGAGGTTGACAGAAAACCGTCGGTGAAGGTTTTAAAACTGTCCAAAGAGAAATTGACCTTTGAAAGGTCCTGCTCATCCTCTGCGGCTGTTGAAGCGCATATTCTTATCGCATCACTGTAATCATACAGAACCGAGCCTGGCATAACCGTATCGAGGTCGATAAGGCAAATGGGCTTACCGGTAGTCTTATTGAAAAGAATGTTGTTAAGCTTGGTATCGTTATGAGTAACGCGAACGGGGATTGTGCCGTCAGCCATACCGTCAAGAATAATATCGGCATATCTTTCCCGGTCAAGAATGAAATCAATTTCCTTTTTCACCGTCTTTGCTCTGCCGACCTTGTCTTCCTCCAAAACCTTTACAAAGCGATTGAATCTTTTCCTTGTATGGTGAAAATCCGGAATCGGCTCGCAAAGGGTTGAAGCGTCAAAATCAATCATCGCCTTATGGAAATCACCTATAACCTGACCTTCGTAGAACAGGCATTTGTCATTCGGCGGAGCGCTGTATGTAATGGTATCATCAATGAATCTTGAGCATCTCCAAAAGTTGTTTTCTTCATCAATATAATAATACTTATCCTCCGATTTCAAAAACTCGAGAGTGGGTATGCCTTTTTTCTTAAAATGCTTT
Source organism: uncultured Eubacteriales bacterium (assembly GCA_902492655.1). GTDB lineage: Bacteria > Bacillota > Clostridia > HGM11514 > HGM11514 > CAKSKB01. The sequence continues at coordinate 20,681 of CABUMF010000010.1, forward strand.
GTAACCTTTATTATGTTATCAATCATGCCGACGGGATTTGTAAAAACCTTTGTGTTTATTTTCTGAATAATATGCTTCCCGTCATCTGTGACATAGGTATTGTTAATGAGTCCATCGCCGTAATCAGACATTGTGCAGTCAACATTAAAATGCTTTGGAATATCATTTAAATTCATAATGACCCTCTTCACATAATTTTTTGAGTGCCGCCTTCACTCCGGGCAAGTCTTCTCTGTATGTAATGCCGTACCATTTTGAGGTAACCGGTAAAACCGCTACCTTCTTTTTACCGCTTGCTATGAGTTTGTCAACAACCTCCGGAAGCAAAAACTCTGCCTTAAGCGGATTTTCAAGATTATCCAGAAATTCATTGAATTCCGTTTCGAGCGCATCAAATATATCAAGGTCAAAGCCCCACATATTCATGGAAACAATGGTGTCCATAGGAAGTGAAGTAGACTTATCTATGTTATAATGCTCCTCAACATGCTGCAGGTAGCCGTCCGATACCGTACATACGCCTCTGGAAACCGTACCGTTATCAGTAAGCGTGTTGCCGAGCTTAAAGCCTGCCATGCACATATTTCCTGTTTTGCTTAAATAGTTATTTACCTGTGTGAAGGTGTCAGCTCCGTAGAAATCATCGGCGTTTATCACTGCAAAAGGGGTGTTCACCTTATCTCTTGCCGAAAGTACGGCGTTTCCCGTACCCCAAGGCTTTGTTCTGCCTTCGGGAAGATGGTCAACATCCTGGAACGCATATTCCACATCAGTCATTCTTTCAATTCTCTTGCCGACAGCTTCTCTGAAATCAGCCTCAATCTGTTTTTTGATGATAAAAACAGTCTTGTCAAAGCCAGCTTTAACTGCATCATGAATTGAAAAGTCAAGTATAATTTCGCCGCCGGGACCAATGGGTTCAATCTGCTTAAGTCCACCGAAACGACTTCCCATACCTGCTGCCATAACTACCAATGTTGTTTTCATAATCTATACTCCTTTATCTTAGTTAAATTCCTTGGAGAAAAAACCGGAATACGAAGGCTTTTCTCCGCCTTTATACAAATGTGAAATGTCACCCAATCCAAAGCATCTCCATGATGCAATTCCGGGCTTTCGTTCCTCTGTTATAAGCGTGGTAACAGAGGAAGGAGGCATGAAAAAGCTTTGCCACATAACCGGAGCCGATATTCCGAGAAGGTGAGAAATTGCCGCCATGCTTATTGCAAGGTGACAAAAAAGAGCTATTGTTTTGTCACAGCTTTGCTCAAACCGATAAACCATTCCGTCACGGGTGTATCCGTATTTTTTAATAAGATTATCAATACCGTCGCAGGTTTCCTTGTAAATTTGAGGAGTGTTGAGCGGTGTCATAACAGGGTCTGACAGCCAATCGTCCTTATCGTAAAGAAGACTGTTTTTTGTCCAGAAATCCGGCATCAAATTCCATGGAATCCTGATATTTTCGGGTGAATCGGGCAAATCGTATATTTTACCTCTGAATTCCTCCAGCCACGGAATAACCTCGGCGGTCTTATTAACCTTATTAAGGGTGTATGCCGCGGTATCCCTTGCGCGCCCGAGAGGCGAAACATAAAAGTCATCAATATCCGTATTTGAAAGCTTTTCGGACAGAAGCTCCGCTTCAACTCTGCCTTTTGGTGTAAGAGAATCAACGCTGTAATCGGGGTCACCGTGCCTTATAAACAGAATTCTCAACTTATCATCTCCTTAGGCATTGTCATAAACTCATTAAATTATTATACCACAAAATTTTAAAAAATGCAATACTTTACTTTTATTTAAATATTTTTATTGACAAGCAGCAGATTTTGTTGTATAATATTTTTAAACTCAACCTGACATAAAGATTAGTTTCTGAGTGAAAGGACGGATTATAAGCTTTTATTGCCGTATCCTGCCCGGGATGCGGCTTTTTTTGGAGATTTTATGAATTTGATTGAAAAGCTCGAAAGCCGGGGAAGCCTGTTGCTTTCCGAATACAAAGACCTCATATCAAATCGTGAGCTTTATGCCGAAATTGCACGCAAAACGGCGGTTCGGCTTCGTAAAAGCATATACAAAAACCATGTGTATATAAGGGGCTTAATCGAGGTGGGCAATGATTGCGTGAACGATTGCTATTATTGCGGAATCAGAAGGTCAAACACCCTTTGTGAGCGTTACAAATTAGACCCCGATACAATTCTTGAGTGCTGCAAAAAAGGTTATCCCTTAGGCTTCAGAACCTTCGTTTTGCAAGGCGGAGAGGGGATTGGGGATACCGAAGAATTTTGTTCTGTGGTAAGGCGGATAAAGGCCGAGTTTCCCGATTGTGCTGTTACGCTTTCTCTCGGCGAACTGTCCTTTGCCGAGTATAAAGCCCTTTATGATGCCGGTGCCGACAGGTATCTTCTTCGCCACGAAACGGCGGATAAGGAGCATTATGAAAAGCTTCACCCTGCCGATATGTCCTATGACAACAGAATGAGATGTCTTTACGATTTAAAGAGGATAGGCTTTCAGACGGGGGTTGGCTTTATGGTGGGTTCGCCTTATCAGACGGAGGAAACCATAGCGGCGGATCTTAAGTTCATCGAGGAGTTTTCTCCGGAAATGTGCGGTATAGGCCCGTTTATTCCGGCGAAAAACACTCCGTTTGAAAACGAAGCCTCGGGGAGTGCGCAACTTACGGCGTATCTTCTGTCAATAATAAGAATTATAAAACCCGATATATTGCTCCCGGCAACCACGGCACTCGGTACGGTTTGCGAGGACGGCAGAACCCTTGGAATACTTTCCGGTGCAAATGTGGTTATGCCGAATCTTTCTCCCGTTTGCGAGAGAAAAAAGTATTCGCTTTATGACAATAAGGCGTCGGCCGGCGAGGAAGCGGCAGAGGGACTTGAAAAATTAAAATTACAGATGAAAAATATCGGTTATGAAATTGTCGTGTCACGCGGCGATATTTTGAAAGGAAGTATAGAAAATGGCAGTTTACAATCCTAAATCCCATATTGCGGACGAATTTATCAACGATGCGGAAATACTTGAAACAATAAAGTATGCCGAGGAAAACAAGAATAATGTTCAGCTTATTGACAGTCTGCTTGAAAAGGCAAGACCGAAAATGGTCGGAAACGGCTATCATTGCGAAGGGCTTAATCATCGTGAGGCTTCGGTTCTTTTGGCTTGCGAAATTCCCGAAAAGATTGAGCAGATGTTCAAGCTTGCCGAAGAAATCAAGCTGGCGTTTTACGGAAACCGTATTGTTATGTTTGCGCCTCTTTATCTTTCCAATTACTGTGTAAACGGCTGTGTGTACTGTCCGTATCATATGAAAAACAAGCACATAGCAAGGAAAAAGCTCACTCAGGAGGAAATTGAGCGTGAGGTTATTGCGCTTCAGGATATGGGACATAAGCGTCTTGCGATTGAGTCCGGAGAAGATCCGGTTAATAATCCGATTGAGTATATTTTGGAGTCTATAAAGACAATCTACGGCGTAAAGCATAAAAACGGTGCTATAAGGCGTGTAAATGTCAACATTGCCGCAACAACCGTAGAAAATTACAGAAAGCTTAAGGAAGCCGGTATCGGTACATACATTCTCTTTCAGGAAACCTATCATAAAAAGAGCTATCTTGAGCTTCATCCAACAGGACCAAAGCACGATTACAATTATCATACCGAGGCTATGGACAGAGCCATGGAAGGCGGTATTGATGATGTGGGCTTGGGAGTATTGTTCGGGCTTGAACTTTATAAGTATGAATTTGCGGGACTTTTAATGCACGCCGAGCATCTCGAGGCGGCATACGGTGTTGGACCGCATACGATAAGCGTTCCCCGTGTTAAGAAGGCGGACGATATTGACCCGGATGTGTTTGACAACGGAATCAGCGATGAAATGTTTGAAAAGATTATTGCCTGCATAAGAATTGCTGTTCCTTATACGGGAATGATTATTTCAACAAGAGAGTCGCAGAAGGTACGAGAAAAAGCACTTCATATCGGCATTTCGCAGATAAGCGGAGCGTCGAGAACCTCAGTTGGTGGCTATACCGAGGAGGAGCGTCCCCATGATTCCGAGCAGTTTGATGTTTCGGATCAAAGAACGCTTGATGAGGTTGTTAACTGGATGATGAAAATGGACTTTATTCCTTCATTCTGCACAGCGTGCTACAGAGAGGGAAGGACGGGTGACAGGTTTATGGCTTTGTGCAAAAACGGTCAGATACTTAATTGCTGTCATCCCAATGCGCTTATGACTTTGGCGGAATATCTTGTTGACTACGCAAGCGAGGAAACCAAAAAGCTCGGTTTTGAACTGATTGAAAAAGAACTTGAGAAGATACCAACCGACAAGGTTAAGAAAATCGCAAAAGAGCATATCGCCGATATAAAGGCTTCAAACAAAAGAGATTTCAGATTTTAGGATGTGGTTTTATGAGTATGAACAGTCAGCCCTCGTCGGAAAGAACCCATATTGCTTTTTTCGGTCTGAGGAATGCAGGTAAGTCAAGCCTTGTAAATGCGGTTACGGGGCAGAATTTGTCCGTTGTTTCCGATGTTGCCGGCACAACAACAGACCCCGTTAAAAAAGCAATGGAAATACTTCCTCTCGGTCCGGTTGTGATTATTGATACCCCCGGTATCGACGACAGCGGAAAGCTTGGTGACGAAAGGGTAAAGCGTGCTCTTTCGGTGCTTTCCTCAGCCGATATTGCGGTTTTGGTTATTGATGCCGCCAAAGGCGTATCGGAGCTTGACCGGTACCTTATTTCGCAGTTTGAAAAAAGAAATATTCCGTATATCAAGGCGTTTAACAAAGCGGATTTGGTAAATGCCGTGCCCGATGAAAGCGAAAATGAGATTTATGTAAGTGCGACAGAAAACAAGAATATTTATGAGCTTAAAGAAATGATTGGCAGGAATGTGACACAGGACGAACGGGTTATTTGTCGGGATTTATTTGATCCCGGAGTTGTAGTAGTGCTTGTAACCCCGATTGATGCCGCGGCACCGAAAGGAAGGCTTATTTTGCCGCAACAGCAGGTGCTTCGTGATGTGTTGGACGGCGGCGGAATAGCGGTTGTCACAAAGGAAACCGAGCTTGAAGCGGTATTTTCCAAGCTTTCTGCCAAGCCTAAGCTTGTCATAACCGATTCTCAGGCATTTGAGTATGTCAACTCCGTTACTCCAAAGGATGTTTCCCTTACCTCATTTTCAATTCTTTTTGCAAGATATAAGGGTGAGCTTTCCGTTGCAAAGATAGGCGCAAACACACTTGACAGCTTAACTGACGGCGATACGGTTCTTATTTCCGAAGGGTGTACCCACCATAGGCAATGCGGTGACATCGGTACGGTTAAACTTCCTGCGTGGATAAAAAAATATACCGGAAAGGATTTGAATTTTAAATTCACCTCGGGTGCTGAATTTCCGGAGGATTTGTCGGGAATTTCCCTGGTTGTACACTGCGGAGGCTGTATGCTTTCTCCGAGGGAGATGAAATCAAGAATTTCCGCTTGTCAAAGAGTTGGAGTTCCTATCACAAACTACGGCATTGCAATCGCAAAAATGCACGGAATTTTGGACAGGAGCTTGGATATTCTCGATAAGCTTTAATAAAGAACAAGAAAAAAGGAACGGCTTTTTACGAAGTCGTTCCTTTTTAATTCTTAAATAATTATTTTGTCATTGCCTGCTGAATTGCAACCGCAACCGCAACCGTTGCGCCAACCATCGGGTTGTTGCCCATACCGATAAGTCCCATCATTTCAACATGAGCCGGAACGGAGGAGGAGCCTGCAAACTGTGCATCGGAATGCATTCTTCCCATAGTATCTGTCATACCGTAGGAAGCAGGACCTGCTGCCATATTATCGGGGTGGAGTGTACGGCCTGTGCCGCCGCCGGATGCAACAGAGAAGTACTTTTTGCCCATTTCAACACATTCCTTTTTGTATGTGCCTGCAACGGGATGCTGGAATCTTGTGGGGTTGGTGGAGTTACCTGTGATTGAAACATCAACTCCTTCAAGATGCATGATAGCAACGCCCTCACGAACATCGTTTGCACCGTAGCAACGAACCTTAGAGCGTTCTCCGTCGGAATAAGAAATTTCTTCAACTACCTTAACCTCGCCTGTTGCGTAGTCGAAATCGGTTTTGCAATATGTGAAGCCGTTAATTCTCGAAATAATTTGAGCGGCATCCTTTCCAAGACCGTTCAATATAACCTTAAGGGGTTCTTTTCTGATTTTATTTGCTGTCTTTGCGATACCGATTGCGCCTTCTGCAGCCGCAAAGGATTCGTGACCTGCCAGGAAAGCAAAGCACTTTGTTTTTTCTTCCAACAGCATAGCACCGAGATTACCGTGACCTAGACCAACCTTACGGTCATCGGCAACAGAACCGGGAATACAGAATGCCTGCAAGCCTTCGCCGAGGCATTTTGCAGCTTCAACTGCGTCCTTTACGCCCTTCTTTATTGCGATAGCCGCACCGAGAGCATAAGCCCAGCCTGCATTTTCAAAACAAATGGGCTGAATTTCCTTAACCATTGTGTATGCGTCAACGCCTTTGTCAAGACCAATCTGACGAGCCTCTTCAATGTCTTTAATACCATACTTTTCGCAAACTGCGTTGATTTGATTTATTCTTCTTTCGTAGTTTTCAAATAAAGCCATTTACCGCACCTCCTTTACTCATTACGAGGGTCAATAACCTTGACCGCATCGTCAAATCTGCCGTATCTGCCGGTTGCCTTTTTAAGTGCTTCGTCGGCAGGAGTGCCTTTTCTTATCATTTCCATCATTCTGCCGAGCTGAACAAACTCGTAGCCGATGATGAGGTCATCTTTATCAAGAGCAATGTGTGTAACATAGCCTTCTGCCATTTCAAGGTATCTGCTGCCCTTTTCGAGGGTACCGTACATTGTGCCGACCTGGCTTCTGAGGCCTTTTCCCAGATCCTCAAGTCCTGCGCCGATTGCAAGCCCGTCCTCAGAGAAAGCGGACTGGGTTCTTCCGTAAACAATCTGAAGGAAGAGCTCACGCATTGCGGTATTGATAGCGTCACACACAAGGTCTGTGTTGAGAGCTTCAAGTATTGTTTTGCCGGGGAGAATTTCAGACGCCATTGCGGCAGAATGAGTCATACCCGAGCATCCTATTGTTTCAACAAGGGCTTCCTGGATGATTCCGCCCTTTACATTAAGCGTAAGCTTGCATGCGCCCTGCTGAGGAGCACACCAGCCGACACCGTGTGTAAATCCGTTAATGTCTTTGATTTCGGTCGCCTTTGTCCACTGCGCTTCCTGCGGGATCGGCGCAGGACCGTGGTTTGCACCCTTTGCGACCTTGCACATTTGCTGAACTTCATGTGTATAAGTCATTTTATAGTCTCCTTTCAATATTTGGTATTTGCTACCTAAAATACAGACTTGTTAATATTATAACATTTTGACACAAAAGTGTCAATACGGTCAAATAATTTTTTACTCTTAAGCTAATATTTTATTTCAAATTTGCTGATTTTATGCTCATTTTAACAAAAAATATTAAAAATAAATGAATTTAATGTAAAATTACTTGCAAAATTAATAGATTTGTTGTATAATATTTTATTGTACAGTACCATGCAGTTAAAATAATTAAAAAAGGTGGTTTTACGATGCCTTCAATGAATCCGTATCAGAATCTTATAGTAAGAATGAAAGATGTGGTAGGCAGACAAATCGGTCTGCTTGACGAGCTTTTGAATGTCTGCGCCTGCTCGGATGAAAATATTATGAATTCTGTTTTTGAACCGGCTGACGGCATTATCGGCAATCCTCCGGGATTTTATGTTCACGCAGGGTATACCTTCAATGTTATCGGAAGCCGCGGAAAGCTTGACAACATTGTTTTTGTGGAGGGTGAGGACGAGCTTGCAAGAACCTACAGCTCGATGATCGGCGTAAGCATATCAGGTCTTAAGCAGATTTACGATGCAAAGTACGATAAGTCAAACTTCATAAAGAATGTTATTTTGGACAATGTTCTGCGCGGCGATATTCATCTTCGTGTAAAGGAGCTCAAAATTGATCCCGATGCAAGAAGAATTGCCGTTCTTTTCCGTGTGGTTGACGGGGAGGATGTTCAGATTTTCGAGCTTGTCCGCAATATGTTCCCGGACAATGATTCGGACTTCCTTGTAAGCATAAACGAAACCGATATTGTTCTTATCAAAGAGGTGGGCAACGATTTTAATTCCAAGGATATAGAGAAGCTTGCAAAGGATGTTGTGGACACAATAGGCGTTGAAGCTTATGTAAAGATCAATGCCGGCATAGGTACCGTTGCCGAAAACATAAAGGAGCTTGCCCGTTCCTTCAAGGAAGCTCAGGTAGCTCTCGAGGTCGGCAAGGTTTTCGATACCGAAAAGAGTATTGTAAGCTATGATAATCTCGGTATCGGCAGACTTATTTATCACCTTCCTACAAGGCTTTGCGAAATGTTCCTTAATGAAATATTCAAAAAGGAATCAATCGAGGTTTTGGATCAGGAAACAATTATTACAATTCAGAAGTTCTTCGAGAACAATCTTAATGTCAGTGAAACTTCGAGAAAGCTTTATGTTCACAGAAACACACTTGTTTACAGACTTGATAAGATACATAAGCTTACAGGGCTTGATTTGAGAAATTTTGATGATGCAATCGTTTTCAAGGTTGCAATGATGGTTAAGAAATACCTTGTTTCAAACCCTGTTAAAATTTAATAGAGGTGTATGCAGTTGATTACATTTTCCAATGTTACAAAAAAATACGATAACGGAACGCTGGCTCTCGATAATGTTTCTTTTCATGTTGATCGGGGCGAATTTGCTTTTATTATCGGACGCTCCGGTGCGGGTAAGTCCACGCTTACAAAGCTTATTACCTGCGAGGAAAGACCTACTGCCGGCAATATTATAGTTAACAGACTCCACATAGAAAAGCTCCCGAAATCAAAAATTCCTTATCTCAGAAGAAGCATAGGAATGGTTTTTCAGGATTTCAGACTTCTTCCGAACAAGACGGTTAAGGAAAATGTTGCTTTTGCTATGGAGGTTATAGGTGCTTCGCCGAGGGATATAAGGCGTACGGTTCCGACTCTTTTGGCTATGGTAGGGCTTGCTCAAAAGGTTAATTGCTATCCCAATGAGCTTTCCGGCGGCGAGCAGCAAAGGGTTGCAATGGCGCGCGCTCTTGCAAACAATCCTCCGGTTCTTATTGCCGATGAGCCTACGGGTAACCTTGACCCTCAGAATTCGGTTGAAATTATGCAGCTTCTTGAAGAAATCAACCGTCACGGTACAACCGTGCTCGTTGTTACCCATGACCGTGATATGGTTAACACCTTCAAAAAGCGTGTTATCACCTTAGATAACGGTTCGCTCCTAAATGACGAACAGAGAGGAGAATATTATGAAGCTCCGGTCTTTTAAGTATTTTATTTCGGAAGGATTTAAAAGCATAAGAATTAACTGGGTTATGAGCCTAGCGTCTATCGTTACGGTTACCTTCAGCTTGATGATTTTCTGCCTGTTTTTGATTGTAACCACCAATGTAAACCATGTTGTGGATCAGTTGAAAGACGAGTATCAGCTTCTTGTCATTGTTGACGAGAATGCAACTGCCGACCGTACCGAGCAAATCGGGAACGAAATTTCGGAAATAAGCGGTGTTGGCACGGTTGAATTTGAAAGCAAGCAGGAAGCTCTTGAAAAAATGAAGAATAACTTCGAGGATCAGGAAATTTTCGAGGGACTTGAATACGATAACCCTTTGAGAGATAAATATAAGGTTTCTATCGAGGATTTGAGCAACAGAAACGAAATCGAAACCGTAATAAAGGGTGTTGACGGCGTATCGGAAATCAAAAGCAGCGTTGAAACAGCAGAAACTCTTGTTAAGGTTACAAAGTATGTTAACTGGATAAGTATCTGGATTTATATTCTGCTCATGATAGTTTCCGTTACCATTATTACAAATACCATAAGACTTGCGGTTTATTCACGCAGAAAAGAAATAAATATTATGAAATTTATCGGTGCAACAAACTGGTTTATCCGTTGGCCTTTCTTGGTTGAGGGAATAATCATAGGCATCATTGCATCCGTGATTACCATTGCGGTTGCATGGCCTACATACAATTATTTTGCACAAACCGTAATAAATATCTTTAAAAATTCGGGTGCCACAATGTTCAGACCGAAGCCTGTGGGAGAGGTTGCGCTTCTTCTTGCAGCCAGCTCCGCCGGACTTGGAATACTGAGCGGTGTAATCGGAAGCTTGATTTCTGTAAGAAAGCATCTGAATGTTTAGTGGGGTTAGATACAAATGAAGAAAAGAACATTAAGGATAATTTCGATAGCCATAGCGGTGGTGATGCTGTTTTTTGCATTATCTTCAAGTATTTACTATGTATTTGCGGAGACGGATCAAGAAATTATAAAAAAATCAAAGCAGGAGCAGGAGGAAGCTCAAAGAGCCATTGACGAAAAGAATAATGAAAAATTTCAGGCTTTGGATGTGCTTAACGAGCTTACCGAGCAGATTGACGCAATGCAGGTTGACATTGATGAATTGTCTGCAACCCTGGATAACTACAATAAAGAAATAGACATACTCAATCAGGAAATTGATGACGCAACGGAGAGAATTAACGTTCAGGACGATCTCATCCGCAAGAGGCTCAGGGTTATGGACGAAAACGGAAATATCGGTGTTTTGGATATTCTCCTCAGCGCATCGAGCTTTTCGGATCTTCTTGACAGAATAGATGCTGTCCGCACAATTACGCGCTATGACCAGTCTATTCTTAAGGGATACAAGGACGCTAAAAAGACCGTTGAGGAAAAAAAGTCGGAGCTTGAAGAAAAAATGCAAAAGGTTTCACAGGCATCGGATGAGCTTAACGCCAAGCAGGATGAACTTCGTGCAAAACAGAATGAAAAGCAGTCCGAGGTTGACAGATTAAGCGACCTTATTGCCCAGTATGAAGCTAATCTTGCCGCTTCCAAAAAGGCTGAAGAAGAAGCTAACGAGAGAATAAGACAGGCCGCTGCCGAGGTTTCTCATATTACTGCATCATATAACTTTACAAGCGGTGCTCTTAACTATCCGTTTGCAGGGCATTATCCTGTTACATCTCCTTTTGGCGGAAGATTAAGCCCGATTTCGGGTAAATGGGAAGGTCACAGCGGTGTTGACATCGGCGCTCCATACGGCACGCCTATTTTGGCATCTTCTGACGGTGTTGTTATTACCGCGGGATTTAATACCGGTGGCTACGGCAATTATGTTGTAATAGATCACGGCGGCGGTATATATACTTTATACGGACACGCAAGCTCTCTCAGTGTGTCATCAGGTCAGGTTGTTTCGGCGGGACAGCAGATTGCAAATGTAGGAAGTACGGGTTGGTCAACAGGTCCGCATCTTCATTTTGAGGTTCGTGTTAACGGAACCTGTGTAGATCCGTCAGGCTATGTTCCGGTTTATTGATTCCCCTTGGAGGTGCGATTTTGAAGGAAGAAGAAAAGGAAAAGGAAAAGGACGAAGAAAAAAAAGAAGAAGAAAAATATTCAAAATCATTTTTAATCAAAACCGTTGCGGCAGCATCCACGCTTACCCTTATTGTCGCAATGGTTACTTCAATGCTGTTTTTTCATTCGTATTTTGATTCAAAATATTCCGAATACGGTGATTTATTGAAGATAAAAAATGTTGTTGACAAAAACTATCTGGATGACGTTGATAGGCAAAAAATGATTGACAGTGCCTGCGAAGGCTATGTGTACGGGCTTGGAGATCCTTATGCCAAGTACTATCCGGAGAAGGATTATCAGCTTTTGATAAACAGCTTGTCATCTCAATATATTGGAATCGGCATAACGGTTTCGGAAAACGATGAGGGTAATCTCCTTGTAAACGAGGTTGCTGCCAATTCACCTGCCGAAAATGCCGGTGTGCTTTCGGGGGATATTATTACTCATGTAAATAATATTTCCGTAAGCGGCATAGGTTCTGTAAATGCTCTTGATATAATCAAAAAAGGAAACGAAGGGGATACGGTTTCTCTCACTGTTATGAGAAATGAACAAAAGCTCAATGTTTCCATGAAGCTTGCAGAACTTTATAATTACACAATCAATTATGAATTTTTGGATAATTCGGTTGCATATATTAAAATATCCAATTTTAATACCGATACACCGGACGCTTTTTCCGAGGCTTTGAAAATGGCAGAGCAGGACGGCGCCGGCAAGATTATACTTGATTTAAGAAACAATCCCGGGGGCGAATCCGAAGCAACAAGAAAAATTGCGGATGAGCTTTTGGAAGATTGCGTGATTTATTACAGCGTTGATAAAAACGGCAAAAAGGAATATGTCCGAGCAAAGTCGGGCTCCTGCGATTTGCCGATGGCGGTTTTGGTTAACGGCAGCACTGCCAGTGCCGCAGAGCTTTTGACCGGCGCCCTTAAGGACAACGGCAGAGCCTATATTATAGGCGAAAAGACCTACGGTAAGGGCGTAATCCAGGGATTATACAATATTACAGATTCAACTGCGGTTAAATTTACCGTAGCTGAATATTACACACCAAATAATGTAAAGGTAAACGGTGTGGGAATTACTCCCGATTACGAGGTTGAGCTCAATCCCGATGCCGTAATGGGGGATTATACAAACGATAATCAGTTAAAGGCGGCTTTGCAATACCTGAACGGAGGTTCGTTTGAATAAGTTTTGCTATGTAAGGTATGAAAAATCCGATACCAATGATGTAAAGGTTACGGATTTTCCCGATTTCAGAGTGGTTGACTGCTCGTTTAAGAACAGGCTCGGTTTTTTCGGGAAACGCAGAGTGAGAAAATTCACTGACGGCTTTTGCACGCTCGATGAAAATAAGGTTTCCGAGGATTTGTTTGTTATCCGCCCGAAGGAACTTTTCAGAAAGCATATATTGCTTGCAGTCAGAGAGTTTTCGAGGATATACAATATACCGCTTTTCAATAAGGAAATCGTGGTTGCTTTTCGTCACGATTACGAAATTTTAAAGCAGCTGTCTGAGGCTTTCGGAATGGTATATGTGATCGCTCCCAAAACGGATTGCGATTTGTATAATGTTTTCTATACCGAAAAATGTCCCGATAAGCATTTCGATTTCGAAATTTTCGACACTGACTGCGGTGTTTGTGCCGATCACATTTTTAATCTTTCCGATTTTTCTCATGCGGGCGAGATAAACGATATAATTACCGCAGCGTACGAATTGGACATTCTGCCCGATTTCGCAAAAAATTCGGTAATTTGTCAATATAACCTTCCATTTAGCATAACAGGCTTTGTGAGATGATTGACAAATCTTTTAAAATAGTTTATAATATTACACTGTGATATTCAGTAAATTGATAATTTAAGGAGAAATGTACCATGGCAGATTCTAAAAAGTTCAAGCTTACAACAGAAGGCCTCGAAAAACTCGAACAGGAGCTTGATTATTTAAAAACCACCAAACGAAAGGATGTTGCCGAAAAAATCAAGATAGCAAGAGGGTTCGGCGACCTTTCCGAAAATTCCGAGTATGACGAAGCTAAGGCAGAACAGGTTGAGGTTGAAGAAAGAATCAAAACCATTGAGAATATGCTTAAAAATATTGAAATCATTGATGATGAAGATATTAGCACAAAACAGGTCAGCATCGGCTCTAAGGTTAAAATTTTGGATATGGAATTTGAGGAAGAAATTGAATATACCATCGTCGGTTCTACCGAGGCTGACCCCAGCCAAATGAAGATTTCTGACGAATCTCCCGTAGGCCATGCACTTCTCGGCCAGAAAAAAGGTAAAATCGTGGATGTTGAAGTACCGGACGGTGTTTTAAAATTCAAAATTCTCTCTATTATGAAATAATTTTATGACCGAAAATATCAGGCAGGTCGGAAAGGCTGTTAATTTATGAGCAACGAACAGATAAACACTCAGCAAAATGAAGAAAATCTTAACGAGATTTTGAGGTTCAGAAGGGATAAGCTTGCCGAGCTTTGCAATGAGGGCAGAAACCCTTTTGAAATCACTAAGTTTGACAGAACCCATATGTCAGGCGATATAAAAGATAATTATACCGTTGAAAAGCGTGAGCTTCAGAAGAGAGGCTCGGACGAAGTCGAGATTATTGACGCTAAAATATCCCGTCTTGACGGACAGCGAGTTTCGCTTGCGGGCAGAATTATGTCAAAGCGCGGAATGGGTAAGGTCGGCTTTGTTCATATCTCGGATTATGACGGTCAAATTCAGCTTTTTGTTAAAAAGGATATACTCGGCGAGGACGAGTATAATCGTTTCAAAAAACTTGATATAGGCGATATTATCGGAGCAACCGGCGAGGTTTTTACTACACAGACGGGCGAAATTTCAGTAAGAGTTGATAAAATTACGCTCCTTTCAAAGTCTCTTTTACCACTTCCGGAAAAGTTCCACGGTCTTGTTGATACAGACCTTCGCTATCGCCAGAGATATGTCGACCTTATTATGAATGCCGATGTTAAAAAGACATTCATTACAAGAAGCAAGATAATTAAGGAAATCAGGGAATTTTTGGACAACAGAGGGTATATGGAGGTTGAAACCCCCGTACTTAACACAATTTCGGGCGGAGCAACCGCAAGACCGTTTATTACCCACCATAATTCTCTCGATATTGATATGTATTTAAGAATTGCAACCGAGCTCAATCTTAAAAGACTCATTGTTGGCGGTCTTGAAAAGGTTTATGAGATTGGAAGACAGTTCAGAAACGAGGGTATGGATATTAAGCATAACCCTGAATTTACCTCTATTGAGCTCTATGAGGCTTATACCGATTACTACGGAATGATGGAAATTACCGAGGATATGATTTCCACCGTTGCCGAAAAGGTTCTCGGTACAACGGATGTTAACTATCAGGGACAGGTTATCCACCTTGCAAAGGGCTGGGAAAAAATCACCATGATGGATGCTGTTAAGAAGTATGCGGGAGTTGATTTTTCCAAGGTTTCCACATCGGAAGAAGCCGTTTGCCTTGCAAAGAGCGTAGGTGTGGAGGTTGACGAAGGAACAAGTATCGGTGTTGCGCTTTATGAAGTGTTTGACGAAAAGGTTGAAGCACAGCTTGTTCAGCCTACATTTATTCTCGATTATCCCGTTGAGGTTTCGCCTCTTGCAAAGAAGAAGCCTTCAGACCCGATGTTTACCGAAAGATTTGAGTTCTTTATTAACGGTGCTGAGTTCGGCAATGCTTTTTCAGAGCTTAACGACCCGATTGACCAGAAGGAAAGATTTCAAAAGCAGGTCGAAGCCCGTGAAAACGGAGATGAGGAAGCCGGCATGATGGACGATGATTATATCAACGCTTTGGAATACGGTATGCCTCCTACGGGCGGCCTCGGAATCGGAATTGACAGACTTGTTATGCTCCTAACCGATTCATACTCCATCCGCGATGTTTTACTTTTCCCGACAATGAAACCGTTGGAGAAGTAATTTGGCTTAAACAGGCTATTTCAAGCGTTTAATAAGGTTGATATTTGTTATTTTACGACAGAGTTACGACAAATGACGAGCCTTGATATAGTAAATCATTAGGACATTATCACTATTGTTTGGTGATAGTGTCCTTTTTGTTTGTCAGGATAGCGGATAGTTTACATTTGTTTTAACAATCGAAATTCCCATATCCGCTATATCTGATGTTTTCAAGTGTCAGGTTGCTTTTGGAAATATCGAAGTAAAATATACTATTATTCACACCGCCCCTTCTGTATATTATTATCGAACATACAACAATTTTGCGAAAATGCCAAAAACGGCTTAAAATAAGGCTTTGTAGGGTGTTGAACATTTTACGGACCGGAACACTAAAAGCCTGAAACCCTTGAAACTACGGCGTTTTGTCGAACTCACTTACGAACTACTATAAAATTTACATGAATTTCATCAAAAATATTGAAAAATTTGACTTTTAATGATATAATAGTTATGCTACATACTATACTTATAATGGGTTAAGTATAGTTTTTCAGCACAAGGTGTACGCTATTAGGTAAAAGCGTACACTCTGACATAGAAACTTTGCGATAAAGTATATGTAAGTATAAGTGTGTAGCAACCTTATGTCAGAGCTGTATGTTTTTCGTGCGTAGCTCTGAAATATGGGCTACGCATTTTTTATGCAAAAGAAAAATTATCTATAAAAGGAGATGGCGAAATGGCTTTAATTAAATGCCCCGAATGCGGAAAGGAAATATCTGACAAAGCATCAGCATGTCCGAATTGCGGATGTCCTGCATCTGAAATGGCAACAGGCGGTGTGGTTAGAATTAAAATGCCCAATAACATTGTAGAAGGTTGGGTTGGATTATTTTCTTCAAGAAGTGCAACCGTATATGATGATAAGGGAAACACATTATGGGAAGGTAAGCATGGTGAAAATGCAAACTTTACTATTGACGAGCCAACAAAAGTAAGAATAAATCTTGGCGGTTGGGCAAATGAAGTTGAAGGTACTGTATATCCTAAAAAGAAATATTCATTAGTTCAAGATATGGGTGTTCATATGCTTGCTACATATAGAATAACAGAAGTTGATGTTATAGATGCTGATTAAGTATGTTGAGTAAGCCGTTAAACAAAGATAATGTAATTATGGGAGATTAGTTATGAGTAATATTGAAAGAGTTATAGAGTATATATGCAAAAAACACAAAGAAAACACACAGGAAATAGTTGACTATATCTGTTTGCTGAATACTTCTTTAGATTACCTATATAGTGCTATAAATGATGATATATATTCCCTTAACAAATCCAAAAACAATAACGAGGCTACTCAAATTCAACCTTTCTTAACAGAAATATCGGCAATTCAGAATAAACTTACAGAAATCAAAAATTGTTTTTCAAAAAATGAAGAAATCTGTGATGACAATATTAGCGATAATCAAGAGGAAACATTTGCAGACGAAGCGGAAGAAAAACCAAATATTGATTATACTGATGAAGCTTTAAATGCCGATACGCAAATACCACATACGGTTTACGAAAACTTTACACACACAAAGCCTACTGCAGTTGAAATCGAAAATGTTCGTATTGAAGCTAATGAATGGAAATATATCTTTGTTAAGGTGTGCGAATTTTTATATCACAAGGATGCTAAATTGTTTACTTCCTTCCTTTTGGATAGAAGTATGAGAGGACGTACATGCAAATATTTTTCAGAGTGGTATTTTAATTAAAGGCTCTAATATATATGTTGAGTGCAATTTGAGTGCTAATCATGTACGGAACATTATCATAAAACTTCTTGAAAAATATAGTATTTCAAAGCAATGCTGTAAATTCTATATAAGACGGGATTTATCACCTATACATAATGAAAACAATGATTTAGTTGATGAAACGGAAATCTCTGATACAATGACAGAATCATATGATAAGCAAATTGTTTTTGGAAAACAGGCAAATAGTTTTCATCTTCCCTACGACTTAACTGCGAGTATTTTTGAATATATATTGGAATTATCAAAAGCAAGCGAATGCATCTCTGTATCGGATATTAAAGACAAATTTAGCGAAGAATTAAAAAAACTGTACGATTACCCTATGTATGCAGTTAGACAGATTGTGCAAAAACTTATGGACTTAAATGTTTTGGGCTTATACACAGGGTATAAAAGAAAAAAGTATCAAGTTGTTGATACTATGAGATTAAGAAAGCTAATATATAAACCGGAAATTGTTGAAACTGAAAAGTGGAATGTTAAATTACCGGATGAGCCAACTGTTCAGTTTAAAACAAAAGTACGCATACAAGTTTTGGATAAAAAACAACTAAAGAAAAGATGTCCTAATTGCTCCAACGAGTTTATTGCATCAAATGAGGAATATCTTGTATATAATGCAAATGGAGATATTGACACAACAAAGAAAATTCACACAAAAAAATGTCCTAATTGCAGTAAACTATATATAACAGAAGGACAGTATGTTTCAATGCAAAAGCAACAAGGAAATTATTTAGACAGAACAAATTTAGAATTCATACGATAAACTTGTGTAAATGGAACTGTTTTCAAAGTTAAGCAACTAAAAGCAGTAGTATTATATGAAAGAATTTTAGGAGGAATAAAATATGTTTATAATTATATTGTTAGTATTTATAGGTTTATGTATTTATCACGCTTGCGAAAAGGAACTTCCGGCTGATTATCACCGTAATTGGAAATTGGAACAAGAGGATGCAAACAAGGTGCGTTTTGGTGAAATGAGCAGAAGTCAGTTTATTAAGAACATGAACAACGGAAAATATAGATAAGAGATAGAATGAATCAGGATGTATGTGTCAAAAACGAATGTTTTTGACACATTTCTTTTTATATTCAAAAATAGCGAAAATTTAATTAAAAATAATTCAAAAAACGTATCAAAAACTATTTACATTTTGACACGTTTATGATATAATATAGTTAATCAAAGAAAAGGGGTTGACTATTATGTTAGTTGGATATGCAAGAGTTTCAACAGACGGACAAAATTTAGACAGGCAGATAGATGCTTTGAAAGAAGTAGGAGTAGATAACAGGGTTTTATATCAGGAAAAAATCACAGGTACGAAAAAAGACCGCCCTGAACTACAAAGAATGTTGGAAGAACTAAACGAAGGTGATACAGTAATTATTACTGACCTTACAAGAATTTCACGTAGTACAAAGGATTTGTTGGATATAATCGAAAAAATCAAAAATAAGGGTGCTACTATACGAAGTCTGAAAGACACATGGTTAGATACTACAAGCAATAATCCATATAATGCTTTTCTTTTAACTGTTATGAGCGGTTTAAGTCAGTTGGAACGTGATTTGATAAGCCAACGAACAAAGGAAGGTTTGGTAAGTGCCAAAGCGAGAGGGCGAAATGGCGGTAGACCGTCAAAACAAAATGAAAAAGGCGAAGTTGTAAAAGCATTAGCCAATAGCGGTATGAAGATTGTGGATATTGTAAAAGAAACAGGTTTGTCCCGAAGTACAGTAAATAGAATTTTAAGGGATAACAAATAGAATCATACAATTTAAAAGTTGTATTGCATCTTTACAACTTAAAAGTTGTTAGAAAGGAAAAACGGCAATGAAAAACAGTAAAAAAGACGAAAAAGTATGTGCTTTGATTGATAAATTCATAGAGGTACGCAAAGAAAAAGGATTTACACAAGCAAATTTAGCAGAAAAAAGCGGTTATAGTCAACAGGTAATTTCAAGAATTGAGAGCAAAACCAACATACCACAAATAAATACCTTATGTGATTTGGTTGATGTTTTAGGGCATGAAATAATATATAAACCTAAAGGAATTGCATCAACTGTAAAAAAACGGGAATCAAAACCTGTTGTAACAGAAATAGATTTAACTGACATTCCGGATGATAGTGTTATCACCTACAGGGAATTGAAGCAATATATTGATAGTGACGAAGGCAAATACCATAGGGGACATATTAAGGATTTAGAATTGTATTCCAAATGGGATTTCGATAATTTTATTTGTATGCCGGATGCAAACTATCAAGCAAAAGTAGTTGAAAATGCTCTTATAGAAATAAATGCAATGTTTGAAAAAGACAAAATCAGCCAAAAACGATTGCAAAGAATACAGGAAGATTTACATTATGCGATGGAAGTTTTTCAGGATATTTATTCAAACATCGAAGCGATTGCTGATTTTAGTGTTGAATCACTTATGGAAATAATTGATGATATAAATGATGAAGATGAAGAATTTGATGATGAGGAAGAATAAAAACTAAATAACTTTTTTAAATACACTTACTTTTTATTAAGTAGGTGTTATTTTTTTGCAAAATTTCAAAAAACTACGTTTGTTTCAAAACGGATGAAATTCAATCAAAAACGAAAAAAATTTAGAGAATAATCTTACGTAGGGAGGTTATGTGCAATAAATGCCTGAAAATTATAGGAGGAATTTTCAATGAATAATAAAAAAATGGTAAACTACTGCACTAATAACACTCAGGTCGGATTTCATACCGGAAATGGAACGACAGAAGATGCAATAAATTATGCTGTTGCTGAAAATAACAATGTAATAAAAACATGTAATTTAAGAAAAGTACGTAATCGTGATTGGTATGAAACCTACATAAGAGTAAACCCAAATAAGAACAATGGCGGCTACATTTTGGATAAATACTCAGATTTTCAAAAGGTAATGAAAACAGTTTTTGATGAAATTGGAGTAGATGATTTCAAATGGAAACGTCTCGACTTGAGCTTTAACACATTAAATGATAGTGATTATTATGAAAACTATACAAAGCTCAATAGATTGTTGATAGCTTGTTTTGCAAGTGCTACAAACGATTTCAATACTTATGATACAAGAAACTTTTGGAGCGGATGCACGAAAAGTCTTGCTACCAAAAACAACTACAGAGAAGTTGAATTTTATGACAAGCAAGACCAAACACAACGTAAAAGCCCTTATTATAGCAGACTTGAATTCAGAAGTTTGCGTATGCGTGGCGATATCGAAACTGAATTTTTAAAGATTTGGTTTGACAGATTAGATAAGGCGGCACAGGAATTTGAAAATGTGCAGCACAAGTTTAATCAACATATGGCTGAAATCTATTTGAATGACCTAAAGAAGAAAAAACAGGAACGTCAATTTTTAAGTATCAATAGCTTTTTGATGACAAGAAAAGATTATATCTTTACGAGCCGACAAATGAAAAATTTACTAATGCTGATTGGTTTAAATGAAGAACAGGCAAAGAATAAAGCCTACAACTTTAAAAAACATCATAAAATTGAATACTTTAAAAAGACAGATTTAGAGAGTATAGTTTCTGAAATTAAAGCAAGAATTACTGACTATTTCTCTAAATAATCAGTAATGAATTACTAAAATCAAAAAAATATAAATGTCGAACAGGCGTTGATTTACAAGGCTTTTTAGATGGTTTTCTTTAAAGCTGATTACCTAATATATATGTTAAGCATATATGTGTAAGTAAATAGTTGCATATAACTTCTCTACAAAAATTATATGCAAAGGAGAAAAGTGCATTGGCACTAATTATTATAAATAGAATAGTCTTTTCATTGGTGCTAATGGCACGAGTGGAAAATATGATAAAATTCAAAATATTATCAAATACAGAAAAGCACATAAAACACAATAATATGAAAAGAAGATGCAGTAAATACTATCAGTTGCAAAATCCACATTACGATGGCACATATATGTGGAGTGGCTGGGAAGATAACAAATATGATACTTTTTTCGTTTGGTTGGATAGTAATTATTATGAAATAGACGGCGAAATACAGATGGATATTGATAAAGATATTATCAAATATGGCAATAAACAATATCATCCTGACTTGTGTTTGATTGTACCAC
Source organism: uncultured Eubacteriales bacterium (assembly GCA_902492655.1). GTDB lineage: Bacteria > Bacillota > Clostridia > HGM11514 > HGM11514 > CAKSKB01. The sequence goes on from CABUMF010000010.1 coordinate 42,181, forward strand.
ATAGCATAAATACATTCTATGAAACATTAGAGGTTGGCAAAACTAATATAAAGTATAATTTCAAAACACAGAAATATCGTGTTAAGGTTACCGATAGGAAAAAGCCTATTATTTCAGATAACATAGATACATATAACGAAGCATTAGATGTTTACTGTGATATAAAACAAGGGATATTGTTTAATAAGGCAAAAGCACTAAAAGATAAAGTGCCTGAAAAGGTTTATAACGCTTTGATGAATACCGACATAAAGGCTATCAATCAAAAGTATTATGAATCTGTTGAAGGTGAGGTGTAAGCCTATATGGGAAGAATAATTGAAGTCCCTATATGGGAAAAATACTCACTCACGATACAAGAAGCGGCAGCTTATTTCAGAATAGGTGAAAATGCTTTAAGAGATATAATAAAAGACAATCCTGACGAAGCTTTTTGGTTTTGGAACGGAAACAGGCAACAGATAAAACGTAGATTATTTGAAGATTTTATGGATAAACAATCCGCTATTTAAGGAAAACGTATAGACGAATTGAGCGTGATATGGTATAATAACCATATACTATATCATGGCTCTTTTCGGGAAGGAGATATATTTAGTGTCTGAAAAGAGAAGAGATAACAAAAACAGAGTTTTAAATAATGGAGAGAGCCAACGTAAAGATGGTAAGTATGAGTTTAAATATGTAGATGTCAATGGTGTTCGTAGAAGTGCCTACAGTTGGAAGTTGACAGATGCCGACAGAGTACCGGAAGGAAAAAGGTGTACAATGAGCCTTCGGGAAATGGAAAAGCAGATAAGGCGAGATGTAGAAGATGGTATCAGTACCCAAAGTGCCAACAGTAAAACCTTGAATAACGTCTATGATACATATATGGAAGGTAAAACAGAGCTAAAGCAATCAACACGAGGAAACTATAAGTATATGTATAAAAAGTATGTGCATGATACACTTGGGAAAAGACGAATTTCTACTATTAAATATAGTGATATAAAGAGATTTTACAATAGCCTGATATTAGAAAAGAATTTCAAGCCAAACAGTATGGAAATAATACATACCATATTGCATCCTGTGTTTACAACAGCGGTACGGGATGGATATATTCGCACTAACCCAACTGACGGTGTAATGGGTGAAATCAAAAAGAGCCATAATTGGGAGAAATCGAAACGGTACGCACTTACGGAAGAACAACAGGCAATGTTTATTGATTTTGTTGCTAATTCAAAAGAATATCAGCATTGGCTACCCTTATTTACTGTTTTTCTCGGTACAGGGTGCAGAGTTGGTGAGCTTATTGGTTTAACGTGGGAAGATTGCAATTTCAAAGAAGGTATTATATCAATCAACCATAATCTGATATACAGGCAACAGGACAACGGCAAATGCGAAATGCACATTACCACACCGAAAACAGAATCAGGCAAAAGAATTGTACCAATGTTTGAGGCGGTACGCAAAGCGTTATTACAAGAGAAAATGCGACAGATGCAAACAGGATTTAACACAACCATAATAGACGGATATTCAGGGTTTGTATTCAAAAATAGGTTTGGGTATGTACATAACCCACACGCAATAAACAGAGCTATAAAGCGAATATATGAATCCTGTAACAAGCAAGAAGCGGAGCGGGCAGCAAATGAACATAGACAACCGATTTTGATACCACATTTTACGTGCCATTCATTAAGACATACCTTTTGCACAAGGTTTTGTGAGAATGAAACAGATTTGAAAATCATTCAAGAGATTATGGGACATGCCGATATTACAACCACAATGAATATTTACAACGAAGCCACAAAGGAACGTAAGCAAGAATCTTTTGAAAGGTTGGAAGGCAAAATCAAAATCTGTTAGAGGTTTTACGACAACTTTTACGACATTTTACGACAGAGATGTAAAAAGGTATAAGGAGATATGTGAAATATCAAGTATTGACAAAGCATGAATTAATGGGTTATAATAACTTATAAGAAGTTATGGGAATGTGCAAAGTGTATTCCCCACAATGAAGCCCCTCTCGGACTAAAAACCCATAAAAATCAGGTTTTGACAGCGTTTGCGGCGTTTTGTTAATCCAAAAAAATGTCGTAAAACGGGGGTTACGACAGATTTACGACAAATGACTTTTTGAGCATCGCTCGTCTTTTACGACAAATGCGTGTCGTAAATCACGAGAATCGTAAATTGTTAATCCAGTGGCTTCATTGTAACGGCTACATTGTAAATTGAATAAAAAAGCCTTGTAAACTCGGCATTTAACGAAGTTTACGACAGAACCTCGGACTGTATAGTTCGGGGTTCTTTTTTTGCATATTTGAAGCTGGCAACGATTATGGATATACTGTAATCGAATGGAGGGACTACAAATGAAGAAGTATTATATCAATCTAACCGAGCAGGAACGCTCTCAAATCATACATTCGCTTATAGATAAAAAGAACGCACTTATGGCTCAAGGCAGATACACCGACGCTGTTGATGAAGTCATCTTAAAGATGATGAAAGCAAAGAAAAAGGCTTTCATAGTGCGTACTGTTTCGTAGTCATTTCCTTTTCAAAAAATAAAATATAGAGCTATATAAGCAAGCCGCTTATTCCTTTCTCGGGATAGGCGGCTTTTTTCATTTTCCCAACTCAAAAAATTTTTTCAAACTTTTTTCAAAAACACCCGATAATTTGACCTCTCCCAGTCCGAACAAGTGAAAGGGTTATTTCTTAACTCCGATTAGGAGCAACTCTTTCGCTGTTCCTTGACAACTGAATATATAGGCACATCGGACTTTAGTTCTGATGATGAGCCACCTTATCGGGTACGCCAAGACCTCTGAAACGGAGCGAGCGAGAATCCCTGGTAAAAGTGTCAGGCTGCACCTGATACGGCGATGACAGTCAGAATGATAATGATACTTCTCTACGGAGCTGGCGGAGAACCCGGCAGAGGTGAAATTCCTATGACACGGTTTCGCAAACCGTGACCGATGTGCTTCCCACACAAAGCAACAGCTTTACGCAGGGGGTGTTGAAAACAAATACTGCGTTGATACATAGCCGTCTGAACACAGCCGGCTATAAATCTATCGAAAGGAGGAAAGCCAATGCCAAACTGTAAAACCATTGCTATCTGCAATCAGAAGGGCGGCACAGGCAAAACGACCACAACGGTCAATTTAGGGATAGGGCTTGCGAAGCAAGGTAAAAAGGTACTCCTTGTAGATGCCGATCCGCAGGGCGACCTCACGACTTGCCTCGGATGGAAAGATAATGACAGTCTGCCGACTACCATTACCACTAAGTTATCCGAGATAATGCGTGAAGAAAACGGAAACCCGCATTTCGGTATTCTGCATCACGAGGAAAATGTTGATTTGCTTCCCGCAAACCTTGAACTGTCCGCAATGGAAATGATGCTTGTAACGACTATGAGCCGTGAAACTGTTTTGAGAACCTATCTGAATAAGGTAAAGAACGATTACGAATATATCCTGATCGACTGTATGCCTTCGCTCGGTATGGTAACTCTGAACGCTTTAGCGGCGGCAGACAGCGTAATCATCCCCGTTCAGGCTCAGTATCTTCCCGCAAAAGGAATGACACAGCTTATGCAGACCATCGGGAAGGTTAAGCAGCATATCAACCCAAGCCTGAAGATTGACGGTATCTTACTGAATATTGTAGATAACCGAACAAACCTTGCGAAAAGCACGGCGGACGCACTGAGGAAAAACTACGGAAGCGTGATTAAGATATATCACTCAGCCATTCCTATGGCAGTAAAAGCCGCAGAGGTAGCGTCGAAAGGTGTCAGCATATATAAGTATGAACCGAACAGTCCTGCGGCGAAGGCTTACGCTGAATTGACAAAGGAGGTGTTAGCCGATGGCAGGAAGAAAGAGCGACTTCACTCTGCCGACGCTCGATGACCTGTTCTCAACACAGGAAATGAGAGACGATGCGAAACTCGCAAAAATCCGGGATATTCCATTAGAGCTGATAGACGATTTTCCCGACCACCCTTTTAAGGTGCGTGACGATGAAGATATGATGCAGCTTGTTGAGAGCGTCAAGGAGCGTGGGGTTATCACCCCGGCAACCGTCCGTCAAAAAGAGGACGGCAGATATGAGCTTGTTTCCGGTCACAGGAGAAAACGAGCGTGTGAGCTTGCAGGCTTTGAAACGCTCCGATGTGAGGTAGTTGACCTTACAAGAGATGAAGCAACCATCTTAATGGTGGAAAGCAATTTTCAAAGGTCGCAGATACTTCCCTCGGAAAAAGCGTTCGCATACAAAATGCGTTTGGAAGCAATGAACAGGCAAGCAGGCAGACCAAAAAAAGAAAATTCGACACCAGTGGTGTCAGATTTTGAACGGCAACGAACAAACGAGGTTTTAGCAAACGAAGTTGGAGAAAGCCGTGAGCAAATTCGCAGATATATTCGCTTGACCAATCTTGTCCCCGAACTGCTTGACCTTGTGGACGAGGGCAGAATGAAAATGCGACCTGCCGTTGAGATTTCTTTTCTTGACGAGGACTGCCAGCGTGATTTGGTAGACGAAATCGACTTGAACGACTGCACTCCGTCCCACGACCAAACAATCCGTATGCGAAAGATGTTTGAAGAAAAGAAGCTCACACCCGAAGCCATACAAGCCATTATGTCGGAGCAGAAACCCAATCAGCGTGAGAGAATTGTGCTTAGTGGGGATAAGGTGCGACAGTATATCCCGAAGAATATTCCCCTTAACCAAACAGAGGATTATGTCTGCAAGGCTTTGGAGCATTATGCGGGTTATTTGAGAAAGCGGGCAGAGCGTGACGCAAGGTAGCAGGAGTAACATTTTCCGTTTCCCCTTCCTCACACTCTAACCCCTAAGTACAAGCTAACCTACCGAAGAAAGATATATAACTATCTCTCAATATATATCTATCTCCATAACTTAAAGCTATCTCAAACAATTCGCATCATTCCCACTTAAAGGAGGTGGTTGCTAAAATAAAAGATTAGCCTATTCGCACCTTTGTCAAATTGCAGAGAACTTTCTACAATGAAGGCGAAAGGAGCGAATCGCAATGAAAAACAAAATCTTGTGCTTTGGCTTGGTTCTCATTTTCCTTGCCTCAATGTGCGGATGTAATGCTGAAAAAGCCGATATTTTGGAAAGCTCGGATATAGCCGACTGTTCTTCTTCGGTGAGTAATACGGAAACTTCCGATGAAACGGATACGACCGTAGAAATTGAGCCTGAAAAAGCAACAGAAACGGAGAAAACATCTTTTGAGCCTACATCGGAAAGTAACGAGCCTGAAACTGCTCCGACAGAGAGCAAGAAACCAGTTGAAGCCGACAAAACGGATATTCCAGCCGCACCAACGGCAGAAACAGAAACACCAAAGCCCGAAGCGCCCAAACCGACCGTAAGCGAAGAAACAAAAGAGCCGGAAAAGCCTGTACAGCCGGAAAAAGAACCTCCGACAGAACAGCCTACGGAAGAAGTAAAGCCAAAAACAGCTTACGACTACGAGTTTGACATTGAAGCAATTCGGAGCGACCTCATTTCTCTCGGCTGCTCTATGGGACTTACTCATATTACAACCGATGACGGAACGGCGATCACACCGGACAATGCTTCGTGGGCGACGCCTGTTACGGCTTCCGAGTCGTTTCAGGGAGAACGCCTGAAAAGAAAACTCACGGACTATGTGCAGTCGATGCCGGATATTATCACCGCTTACGGCGGCGCACCAATCGAATATTTCACGATATATATTGAACCGCTTGGAAGCGGCAGCTACCGGATATATTTCCTGTACTGAGTTCGTGAGAACCTACCCTCTGCCCGAAAAGACAGAGGGCTTTTTTATACACAAATCAAGAAAGGACGGTTAAACCGAAATGAAAAATTTTGCAAAATCAAAAGGAAAGCGCATAACTGCCGCACTCCTGTGTGCCGTTATGTGTATTATGTCCCTTCCGCTTTCCGCCTTCGCCTTTACAGCAGAGGAAGGAAAAACCGTAGACGCATACTACGGCGACCGCTATTTTGGATCGGACGGTGACTATTACTATTCTCCTGAAAGTCATCAATATATTGCCTATGATGAGAATGGCAACACGAGCCTTCATTCTGCAAGTGGAGTCCACAGAAGAACCAAGCTGATGATTAAGGACAGCAGCGGTTCCCGACAGATTATGTGTATTGAGTCCGGTATTGACTATAACGCCGGAGGAACCTATAGCAGCGTAAACGGCAAGAACAGCTCATATTTTCAGAACCTGCCGACAACGGCACAGTACGGAATTATGCTGACCTCCGTGTATGGTTGGCGCCCGGGTACAACAGCACCGATCAGCGGGACAAATGAGGACGACTTCTCTATGGCGACGCAGACAATTCTGTGGGAATATCAACAGCAGCTTCGTACCTCTCCGACTACTCTCAAAGCAAACAGCTACGGTGTTCCTGCCGACACCTACTATCAGTGCATCAAAGGCAGACCTGCCGAGAAGTGCTATGACTGGCTTCTTACGCAAATGCAGAGCCACGCAACCATTCCGAGCTTTGCTTCCAATAAGAGCAGCTCTGCAACCACCTATACGCTGAAATACAATCAGGCGGCAGACAATTACAGTCTTACGCTGACCGATACGAATAATACGCTGTCGGATATTAAGTTCAGCGCAAGCGGTATTACCGTTTCAAGAAACGGCAACAAATACACCTTTACTTCAAACAAGATGATTGAAACCGCCGTTAGTGTTACGGCGCAAAAGAATGTACCCGGTATTGACGGCAACTTCCTCGTTTGGGGATACCCCGGAAAGCAGACAATGATGTCGGGTGCGGAAGATCCGGTCGTATTCTATCTCAAAATTAAGACGGAAACCACCGGAGTCGGTCATATCGTGAAGCACTCCGAGGACGGAAAGGTGGCAAACATTAAGTTCAACATTGCCGGAAACGGCGTTAATCAGACCGTCACCACGAAGATGGACGGCACGGTGGATATTGAACTTATGCCCGGTGTATATACCGTTACGGAGCTGACCGAGGAAAAGTATGAGCCGCAGAATGTGCAGAGGGTTACGATTGTATCGGGAAATACCTCAACGGTCACATTCAGCAATACACTCAAGCGTGGCGACCTTCAGGTAATCAAATCCTCCGAGGATAATCTTGTGGAGGGCGTTACCTTCCACCTTTACGGCACATCTCTTTCCGGTATTTCCGTTGATGAGTATGCCGTGACAGATAAGAACGGTGTTGCTACCTTTAAGGATGTCCTGATTTCAGGCACAACGCCCTACAACATTGAGGAAGTGGATACGGCTATCCGTTATGTCGTGCCTGCAAATCAGACCGCACCTGTTAAGTGGAAAGAGGTTACTACCCGCAATTTCACAAACATTCTCAAAAAGTTTACCGTGACCGTGACAAAGAGCGACCGTGAAGAAGGCAGCGCCCAGGGCGATGCTTCTCTTGCCGGAGCAGTTTACGGCATTTATAAGGGCGAAACCCTTGTGGACAAATATGTTACGGATAAGAACGGGCAGTTTACCACAAAGGAATATGTCTGTGACAATGACTGGACAATACGTGAAATCACCCCGTCCGAGGGTTATCTGCTTGATACCACAATCCACAAGGTCGGTGCTGAACCGCAGCTTTATACTGTGGAACACAATCAGACTGCTAACGATGTAAACGAGCAGGTTATCAAGGGCAATATCGCTATCATTAAGCATACCGACGATGGAGAAACCAAGATTGAAACGCCTGAAAGCGGTGCAACCTTTGAAATCTACCTCAAGTCCGCAGGAAGCTATACCGCTTCTGAGGAAGATGAGAGAGATATTATCGTCTGCGACGAAAACGGCTTCGGACAGACAAAGGATATGCCTTACGGCGTATATACCGTTCATCAGACCTCCGGCTGGGAAGGCCGTGAACTGATGAAGGACTTTGATGTGTTCATTGCTCAGAACGGACAGACCTACCGCTATCTTATCAACAATGCAAACTTTGAAAGCTATATCAAGGTTGTCAAGGTGGACGCAGAAAGCGGCAAGACCATTCCTTATGCCGGAGCAGGCTTTCAGATTTACGATCCGACAGGAAATCTTGTTACGATGTCCTTTATCTACCCGACTCCGACAACAATCGACACCTTTTACACCGACGCAAACGGCTGTCTTGTGACACCGGAGAAGCTGGAATACGGCAAGGGATATTCTCTTGTTGAGGTTCAGGCTCCCTACGGATATGTTCTCGACAGCACTCCTGTGTACTTTGATGTAACGCAGGATAACGCTACCGAAGAAAGCGGGGTTACAGTGATTAAAGTGGATAAGCCGAATATGGCACAGAAAGGCACAATCACCGTAGAGAAAACCGGCGAAGTGTTCTACGGTGTAAGCGTAAGCGGCTCGGAGGATACCGAGGTCATTTACCAGCCGATTTTTGAAATCGCCGGACTTTCGGGTGCGGTTTATGAAATCCGTACAGCCGAGGATATTATTACTCCTGACGGAACAGTACGCTTCACAAAGGGCGAGGTTGTGGATACCGTTACTACGGGCGAAGATGGGCTTGCCAAGAGCCGTGAACTCTATCTCGGCAAATATGAAGTCAAAGAAATCAAAGCACCTTACGGTATGGTGTTGAATGATGAAATTCATACCGCAGAGCTTGTGTATGCCGGACAGAATGTTTCCGTGACGGAAACTGCCACCTCTTTCGTGAATGAAAGACAGAAGGTTGAAATCAGCTTGAAGAAAACGCTTGAAGCAAGCAATCTTTTCGGTATCGGACAGAACGGTGAAATGAAAAATATCAGCTTCGGTCTGTTTGCCGCCGAGGAGCTTGTATCTGCAAGCGGTACTTCTATCCCTGCTGACGGGTTAATTGAAATCGTTACCCTTGATGAAAGCGGAAGCGGTACGGTTAAAACCGACTTGCCTATGGGCGGCTACTATGTAAAAGAGCTTGCCACCGATGAGCATTATATCCTCTCGGATACCAAGTACCCCGTAACATTTGAGTATGCGGGACAGGAAACCGCAAAGGTTCAGCTTGCGGTCAATAACGGCGAAGCAATCGAAAACAACCTCATCTACGGCTCTGTATCTGGCAGGAAGGTCGATGAAAACGGCGAACCTCTCGGCGGTGCGCTGATCGGACTCTTTAAGTCCAACGATACCGAATTTACAAAGGAAAACGCTTTGATGACTGTCACTTCAAAAGAAGATGGCAGTTTTTCTTTTGAGCAGATTCCGTTCGGTATTTGGTATGTAAGAGAAATCGAGCAGCCGACAGGCTTTGTCCTGAACGAAACCGTATATGAAGTGAACATTGCCGAAAATGAACAGGCTGTCGTAATCGAAATCGTAAACGAGTTTGTTCGTGGCAATATCACGCTTACCAAAGTGGATGCAGACTTCCCCGACAACAAGTTGACCGGAGCGACCTTTGAAGTATATCACGACAACAACGCTGACGGAAAGCAGGATGACGGTGATACGCTGATCGGTACTCTTATCGAAAGCGAAGCAGGAATTTATGAGATGAAAGACCTGCTTTACGGTCACTATCTCATAAAGGAAACCAAAGCGCCGGAGGGCTTCCTGCTTGATACAGGCATTTATCCCGTATTCATTGAAACGGACGGTATGACCTATTCCGTGGAGAACAAGGCGGGCGTTGGCTTTATCAACGAGGCAATGAAAGGAAACCTGAAAATCGTCAAGACATCTTCTGACGGCAAGGTGGAAGGCTTCTCCTTCCGTATTACCGGAGCAAACGGCTATGATGTAACGCTCAAAACCGATGAGAATGGCGAAATCTTCATCGAGGGACTCCGCATCGGTGAATACACCGTGTCTGAGGTAGCCGACGAGGTATCTGCACCTTACTCCCGACCTGCCGATAAAAAGGCAAATGTTATGACCGACTCCACCACGATTGTGGAAATGCACAATGTTGTCATCGACACTCCGAAAACCGGAGATAACAGCAAGCTCGGCTTGTGGCTTGCTCTGCTCGGTGCTTCCGCTGCCGGTATCGGCGTGACAGTCTATGCAGGTGTTAGAAAAAAGAAAAAGGAGGATTCTGAATAATGGAGCCGAAAACAATTATCGCAATCGTTTTGGTCGCCTTTATCATTGGCGGCTTTATCTTTCTTCAGGTAAAAAACAGAAAGAAGAAATAACCTACGGGGGGCGGATGAAATACTCCGTCCCCTTATTCTTTTTAAGGAGGAGCCTATGAAAACAATGAAAACAGTTGAAAGCCGGGTTCTGCAAATTCTTCGGGACTGTCCTGAAACGAGAAATGAGGATATGCTGCTTTTCTACCGTTACTACAACCGCTTTGCCGACTATCTTCGAGCAGGCGAACTTCCGCTTGAAGATTTGGCATATAACTACAAGGCATACGGACTTCCGTGCTTTGAGTCTATCCGCAGAGCAAGGCAGCGTGTGCAGTCCCTGTTTCCTGAGCTTTCCCGCAACAGTGCTAACGAACAGGATGGTTCTGTTGTAATCGTAATCAACATTAACGGAGGGTAAGAAAATGGGCAAGGAAAAACGAATGATCGGAGATTATACGGTACTCTGTTCAGTCAATGTGGGCGAAAAGGAAGTTATCTTGGCTTCCAATGAGCAAAGCACAAACGGAGAGAAATTTTTGTGCGGCTTTGTAGAGCGAAACGACCTTTTTGAACTGTGCAAGGAATGTGTGGTAAGCGATGACTATATTGAAATTGCCCACATTTTCGGGAGCCGTGTTGCCAATGAAGCGGAGCTGTTCAAAGAGCAGGTCAAAAAGCTGGATATTCCCATCACGGTCATTACCGAAGCAGACTGTATTCCCGACCATTATTCAAAAGACATCAACGGCAGGGTTATTGCCATTGATCCGAAGGTATTAAAGCCTGAATTTCAGAGAGCCGACAGACAGCTCTACTTGGTTACAGGCGGTTTCGGTGCATCGGCAAACAGCCGAGGAAGCGCTGTGTTCTGCACCAATCTTCATACCGGGAAAAATACCCGATATGAAAGAATGGATGTTATGGGCGAAGTAAAGCCCGAATGTATGCCGGACTGGGCAAAAGAAAAAATCGCCGCTATGAACCGAAGCCATAAAAACAAAGACAGAGAACGATAAGGAGGTACAGACCTATGAAAGATACAATTACCCTTCAGCAGAAGGTCAAAGTCTTAAACAAGCTCTTTGATGCGAAATGCAGAACCGAAAAGGACTTGCAGGGACTATCTATGGAAAGCATTTTGAAAATCCCGAACATCACCATTCAGGATATGACGGTGATTATGGAGCTTCAGAAAGCAACCAAATCGGGCAAGCTGTTCTCCTACTTAGGCGGTGGTACAGATGAGCAGCAAGCAGAATGACCGTCATATTATCTGGAGCGATATTCACCTTGATTTTGAGGACTGGCGGGCAGACCTTGAAGAACAGTACCCCGACCTGTCCGAAGATGAACTGATACAGAAAATGTACGAAATCAATTCCGACTATCTCGGTGACGAGCGTATGAACCTGAATGTTCAGCTCTCACAGCCCATCTTGGTTGTGGCGGACATCGGGCGTTGGGACGGTCGTTATGACGGGTATGCGGAAATCAAGACAGGCAATATCAAAGACTGTTTGTATTCCCAAATGGATATGTGCGAGTGGTATGTGGACAAGTACGGAGATCTCCGTGCCGACGCCGTTCATCACGACGGGACAAATCATTACCTCTACCGTGTGTATAAGGACACCGCAACAGACAGTCAGGTTGAAAATCTCAAAGCAAAGATTTACGATGGCAAGGCAACACGAGCCGATATAACGAGAGTGACAAGGCGGCTCGGTGATGAAATTGCCGCCGTTTACGGGTTCGATATTCCCCGGCAAAAGAAGAATATCGAGAGAGCGAGGTGAAAATATGGATTACCGAATTATGAACCCTGCCGAAAGAAAATACACCTTCCGCCAAAGCCAGCAGATTTCTATGCAGACGGGACTTATCGGGTATTTGAGAGCAGACTTCGGCAGTACGGGAAAAGAGTTTTATTCCACTTGGAACGATTTCAGAAAGGACTTAAAGACCGACGATTTCAAAAAGGAATTTGACTTGGTGATAAACTCCTACCGTTTCGGGGACGGCGAGTTTTTAAGCGGCAGAAGCACTATGTCAAAATTCTGCTATGAACATCCCGAAAGCAGCTACGAGGATGACCGTAATCATTACGGCGTCCGTGTTGATACCGAACAGTATTCATATTTAATGCGGTTAAATCCCAACCGTGGAGAGTACAATCTGTACTGCTATTGCTATCAGCGGGAGTGGCTTGACAATCATCTGCAAAAAGCCGAAAAAGGTATCCGCTTTATTGATCCGCACTACAAAGAGCAGTTCACTATCCCTGACGGAGATAAAATCCGCATAACTTTAAGCAGCGGTGAGCATTACGACAGAGAGTGCAGATATATCGATGATTACCACCTTGAGGTGGGCGACAATCTCTATCATATCTGCGAGTTTGCCGAGCGAATGGAGCAAAACGGAAATACCGTTATTCCGCTTCGTTCCTCTCTGCCGGAGCAATGCTATGTGTACTTGCCGACGAGCAATGAAATCGGCATTATCCAAAAAGGCGAAACCGGATATTACAAAACAGACCTGACAGACGGCGTTCCCGGTGAAATGAAAGAGCTTGCCGACTCTATGAACCGTAAGCTCGGTGTTACAAAGGGACAAGCCGAAGCAATGAAGACTGGCTCAATGTTTGGGTGGAAAGTTCCTGCCGCCGATCCGAAAAACTATGACGAAAACGGAAAACTTGTAAAGCCAAAACGGAACAAAGATTATGAAAGATAAGGAGGTGTTTCCCGATGGCTCGTAAATATGACCTTATTTCCGAACTGTACGACCGTACCTGCAAGACGGTGGTATCCTCTCCGCAGAATTGGGAAGCCTTTTTGACTTCTGCCTGCCGAAACTATAAGCTACGCTTCGATGAACAGCTTTTGGTGTTCGCACAGCGACCGGACGCTACCGCAGTTCTTGAAATTGAGCGTTGGAACGGCACTTTCGGTCGATGGGTTAATCGAGGTGCAACCGGTATTGCGGTCTTTGACGACGATGCAAGCAGAAGCCGCCAGCGTCTTATCCATTACTTTGACATTTCCGACACCCATCCGAGCAAGTATTCCCGTCCTGTTCCTATTTGGGAAATGAAGCCGGAATATGAGCAGGAAATCACCGAAACCCTTGAAAGCACCTTTGGAACGCTGAATAACAGCCAAAGCCTTGCGGACGCAGTTATGAGTGCGGCACAAAACGCCGCCGAGGACAATCTTCCCGATTATACCCGTGATTTGCTATACTCTGTAAACGACAGCTTCTTGGAGGAACTGGACGAGGACAATATTTCCACCATATACAGAAAAGTTGTTACCAACAGCGTGGCATATATGATGATGGAACGGCTCGGCATTGATACGGAGGAATATTTCGAGCGTGAAGATTTTGAGGATATTATCAATTTCAATACGCCCGGTACGCTTAATGCCCTGGGCTTTGCCACCAGCGACATTGCCGAAATGGGACTTACCGAGATTGCAAAAACAGTGATGTCCCTTGATAGGCAAAATCGCATAATTGCGGAAAACAGAAAGCCTGATTACAATATAGGCAGAAATCAAAACACAGAAAGGAGTCCACAAAATGAACGAGCTGACATACACGATGCAGGGCGATTACAGACTGCCCAATTTGGAGCTGCCGGAACAGCTGGAAGCGCCGATGGGACGGTACTCCCGAATGAGGGCGAAGTACCTGAAAGAGAACCGCAAGGTGCTGTATTACAATCTCCTGACGAGCTGCAAGCTGAGCGAGCATCTGACGCAGATCGAACAGACGGCGACCGAAATGGAGGAACGCTTGACGAAAGAGATGGCGGCGAAGGAAGGCTTGACCGAGAGCCTGAAAGCGACGGATATGATGAGTTGGGTTCGGAAGATGAACAACCTGAAGAGCCGAGTTCAGGAAATCGTGATGAAGGAAGTAATCTTCGCTTAGAGTATTACGACCGAAGCAACGAGGACAGAAGCCTTCCGTTCTTCGGTCACGATGATACTATCCGTGAAATCCTTGCAACCACACCCCACCTGAAAGCCACCAAAGATGAAATCCGTGCATTTTACGAAAGTGTAGCCGACGAGGACAAGCGCACCGAGTATATCAAGAGTATTTTCAATAATGATTTTACCGAAGTGATACTGGGCGACGGCAGACGAGTCGGCTACAAGACTTATCAGAATGTGCTTCAGCTTTGGGAAGGTAGTTATCTTAGCCGTACAAAGCAGAGCTTTTACGACTGGGGCGTGATAGCCAAACATTTTGAAGCAATGCGTCTTTTGGGCGAGCTTCAGGACACAATGAAACCCTTGCCCTCCATAGACGGGCAGATGAGCTTAATGCTCAATTACGAAGCAGAGGTAACAAAACCCTCTGCTTTTTCCTTTTCTCAGGAGATCATCGACGCTGTTCTCACCCGTGGAAGCGGCGTGTCGGAGGGAAAGTTCCGCATTTATGAGCAGTTTCAAAAGAGCCTTTCAAAGAAAGAAAATGTGGATTTCCTGAAAAATGAATACGGTTGGGGCGGTTCTTACCCCGTTATTACCGGAACGGGCATTGACGAGCAGCACGACGGCAAAGGCATCAAAATCTCGAAGAATGTAAACGGCGAAGAAGTCAAAGTGCTTCTGAATTGGAATCAGGTTGAAAAGCGCATTTCTGAGCTTATTAAAATGGATAGATACCTGAACCCGAAAGAAAAGGAACTCTATCCTGCGTGGCTTGAGCAACACGAAATTCGCAGAGCCGAAGCCGCAGAGGAACGCAGAAAGCGAGAAATCCTTTCTACTGCACCACCCGAAAAGAAAGAGCCTGAACCGAGCAACGAAAGATATGAATATCATCTTGGCAACACCGTTTATCTCGGTGCAAACGAGTATGAAATTCTGTCCTTTGACAATGACCGGGTAATGCTCTATGATACGCAGTTCCCGTTGTTCAATAAGGAAATGACAAGAGCCGAGTTCGACCAAAAGGTTCAGGAAAACCCGATGAACGACCATCTGAAAGTAAAGGTTTTACCAGCCGAAGAAATCACGGACAACACAAAGGTGAGAATATCTTTGGATAGCGGAAACGACCTTGTTCATTGGATATATTTTAATCCCGACGCAAATGCCGGTGGTCAGTATGTCTCAGGTGATTTGGGCTTCACTGTTTTTGAAGAACTCATCGAACAGTATGATATTGCGAACCATCCCGAAAACACGGATAGGTTTGTTTCCGACCTTGAAGAAATGTCGGATCAGTTTTTGGCTGACATCAACACGCCTTTCTTTATGGAAGCGGAAAACGACTATGAGATGGACTGCGACTATACCGAGTTCACACCCGAAAACATTCTCAAAATCCACAAGGATATTCAGGAATTTGAAACGGAACATCAATCAGAACTCAACAGAATGGCTGGGCAGAATGAGCCGAACGCATTGCCGGTTTATGACCGTGTAAGAGAACCGTATAGAAGTTATCTTGCGGTGAAAGCCGAAAATCCCGACAGTCTTGTGTTGTATCAGGTTGGCGATTTCTTTGAAGCCTATGGCGAGGACGCACAAAAGGTTGCTGAAGCTCTTGACCTTGTGATGACCTCCCGTGCGATAAGCGACAGCGAGAGAGTTCCTATGGTGGGCTTCCCGCAGCACACCCTCGAAACCTATATGAATATGCTGACCGACAGAGGTTTTGACCTTGCGGTTTCAACCGTTGACGGCAGCGAGCGCAAGGTTCTTTCCATTGTTTCTACGATCAAGGAAGCTCCGGTACAGTCAAAGCCTATCGGCAGAATTGATTACCTTCATACGGACGGGCGTGTTCGTGAGAGCATCGAATACACAAGTCCCTATCAGTTTGAAAAGGACATTAAGGAAGAAAATTACTACGGCGTTCCGATGAAAATTGTTCTGTATAAGGACAGGGACGGAACGACCATTCCGCAGGACTTTATCTCACAGCTTGATCCGTCGCCGCAGGGCGTTGAGATTATCGACAGTCCGTATCTGAAATCTTCCCTTGATATTGCTAAGGAGATTATTGACGAATACTGTCGAGAAGAATTTGAGCGTGACGAGGGTGCGGACTACTCTAACCTTTCCGAAGTCAATGTGGCATACACAACGACCGAAGATGATAAGCACGAAATACAGGCGAATGTCAACCTTGTAGACTTCAAGATTGAAACCCTTGTGGACGGTACGGTTATCCGCACCGAACAGTACGACAGTCTTGAGGATATGACCGAGCGAGGTCTGAAGAACCTTTCCTTTGATGACCTTGTTTATCTGTCCGAAGAAGAACTTGAGCGTGTGGAAAAGGCTTCTGCCCCCGTAGTTCCTGCTTGGGAAAAGCAGAAAAAAAGTAAGGTGCAGTCCTTTGACTTACACCCTGAAATCCCAATGTCCGAACGACACAACTTTGACTTTGCCAATAACGAGATTGAAGAAGTCAATAAAAAAGAGCGTTTCCACCGCAACTATGCGGCGATTACGGTCTTGAAAAGATGTCAGCAAGAAAACCGATTTGCTACACTTGACGAGCAGATAATCTTGTCGAAATATGTCGGTTGGGGCGGTATTCCCGAAGCATTTGATGAACGAGCAGGAGCTTGGCACACCGAGTATGCGATGCTCAAAAATATCCTGACTCCTGAAGAATATGAGTCGGCAAGAGAAAGCACCCTGACTGCTTTCTACACTCCGCCTACGGTTATTAAAGCCGTATATAAGGCTATGGAGCAGTTAGGTTTTCGTGAGGGCAATATCTTGGAGCCTTCCTGCGGTATCGGTCATTTTATCGGTATGCTGCCCGACTCAATGAGCGAGAGTAAAATCTATGGCGTTGAGCTTGATACCGTTTCGGCGGGTATCGCACAGCAGCTTTATCAAAAATCCTCTATTGCCGCACAGGGCTTTGAGGAGGCTAATCTACCCGACAGCTTCTTTGACGCCGTTGTGGGTAATGTGCCGTTTGGGGATTTCAAAGTTCCCGACAAGAGGTATGACAAGCACAAGTTCCTGATCCACGACTACTTTTTCGCAAAGTCCCTTGATAAACTTCGACCGGGCGGCGTTATGGCGCTCATCACGAGCAAAGGAACGATGGACAAGGAAAATCCCGCAGTCCGAAAGTATATCGCACAGAGAGCCGACCTGCTCGGCGCTATCCGTCTGCCGAATAACACCTTTAAGGGCAACGCCG
Organism: uncultured Eubacteriales bacterium; assembly: GCA_902492655.1. Lineage (GTDB taxonomy): Bacteria > Bacillota > Clostridia > HGM11514 > HGM11514 > CAKSKB01. Next base: position 59,528 of record CABUMF010000010.1, read on the forward strand.
GAACGGAAGTCGTTTCGGATATTCTCATCCTGCAAAAGCGTGACCGCATTGTAGATATTGAGCCTGACTGGGTGCATCTCGGCACAGACGAGAACGGCATTGCGATGAACAGCTACTTTGTAGAGCATCCCGAAATGATACTCGGCGAGATGAAAATGGTATCGGGGCGTTTCGGTCCTGAACCCTTCTGTGTACCGTATGAGGGAGCTGACCTTGCAGAGCAGCTCAGCGAAGCCGTTGCAAACATTCACGGTGAGATTACGGCTTATGAAGTGGAAGATGAACTCACCGAAGAAGATAATTCCATCCCCGCCGATCCGACCGTTAGAAACTTTTCCTATACGCTTGTGGACGGCAAAATCTATTTTCGGGAAAACAGCCGAATGGCTCCCGTTGATGTTTCTGCCACCGCAGAAAACCGCATTAAGGGTATGATTGCGATCCGTGACTGTGTCAGAAACCTGATTGAGTTGCAGACCGAAGATTATCCCGACTCGGCAATCAAGGAGGAACAGGCAAAGCTAAACAGCCTCTATGATACCTTTACGGCGAAGTACGGTCTTATAAACAGCCGTGCCAATTCTTCTGCTTTCTCACAGGACAGCTCCTTCTCTTTGCTCTCGGCTCTTGAAGTCTTGGGCGATGACGGGCAGCTTGAAAAGAAAGCGGATATGTTCTTTAAGAGAACAATTAAACCCCATACCCCTGTTACCTCGGTAGACACTTCGAGCGAAGCGCTTGCCGTATCTATGGGCGAAAAAGCCTGTATTGATATGGAATATATGTGTGAGCTTTCAGGCAAACCCGAGGAAGAAATCTTTGCCGACCTTAAAGGTGTTATCTTCTTAAACCCGATGTACGGGTACGGGAACAGCACCGAAGCAAAGTACCTTATGGCTGACGAATATCTCTCCGGCAATGTCCGTGAAAAACTCGTCTGGGCAAAAAAATCGGCACAGCTTTCACCTGAAGAATACAGTATCAATGTGGAAGCGCTCCAAAAGGTGCAGCCAAAAGACCTGACGGCAAGTGAGATTTCTGTCCGACTCGGTGCGACTTGGCTTCCGCCTGAGATTGTAGAGCAGTTTGTGTTTGAGTTCTTGGGAACGCCGAGATATGCACAGTGGAACATCAAAATCCATTTTTCCGAGTACACGGCAAATCCTACGACCGAGGAAATGTCAAAGCGTACAGTACCTACGGCACAAGCCGTATCAATGCGTACAAGATTATCGAGGAAACGCTGAACCTGAAGGATGTGCGTATCTTCGATTATGAGGAAGATGCAGACGGCAAAAAGAAAGCAATCCTGAATAAAAAGGAAACTGCTATCGCTCAGGCAAAGCAGGAGCTTATTAAGCAGGGCTTTCAGGACTGGATATGGTCTGATCCTGAGCGCAGAGAAAGACTATGCAAGCTCTACAACGAAAAGTTCAACAGTATTCGTCCCCGTGAGTACGACGGAAGCCATATTACCTTTAACGGTATGAACCCCGAAATTGAACTGCGGGAACACCAAAGAAATGCGGTAGCGCATATCCTTTACGGCGGCAATACGCTTCTTGCACACGCCGTTGGTGCAGGCAAAACCTTTGAAATGACGGCGGCTGCTATGGAGTCGAAACGGCTCGGATTATGCAGTAAATCACTGTTCGTAGTCCCAAACCACCTCACCGAGCAATGGGCGTCGGAGTTCTTGCAGCTCTATCCGTCCGCAAATATTTTGGTGGCTACGAAAAAGGACTTTGAAACCAAAAACCGCAAAAGGTTCTGCGGTCGAATTGCTACCGGGGATTACGACGCTATTATCATCGGGCATTCTCAGTTTGAGAAAATCCCAATGAGCATTGAACGGCAGAGAGCTATCCTTGAACAGCAGCTTGAAGAAGTCACCAACGGCATTGCAGATTTGAAAAGAAACCGAGGAGATAATTTCTCGGTCAAGCAGTTGGAGCGCACGAAAAAATCCGTTAAACAGAAGCTCGATAAGCTCAACGACCAGTCCAAAAAGGACGATGTTGTGACCTTTG
>CABUMF010000011.1 GCA_902492655.1 uncultured Eubacteriales bacterium
CGACATAATCGAGTGCTACACCATGGAGGAAATTGAAAGATAAGCCATTTTTATTCGTTTCCCCTCATGAAAGGTTGTGATTTTTATGGCAAGAATAGATAAGATTACAAACGAAGTCAAAAGAGAGGCGGCAAATATTATCGCCTCCCTCAAGGACCCGAGGATTCCGGATGTTGTTTCGGTTGTTTCCGCAGATGTTTCAAGAGATTTATCCTACGCAACAATTTATGTGAGTATGCTGGGATCGGACGAGCAAAGAGCAGAAGCGCTAAAAGGACTTAACAGTGCAAAAAGCTATGTTCGCCGTGAGCTCGGAAGGCGCGTCAAGCTGAGGATAACACCCGAAGTAATTTTTAAGCTTGATGATTCCATGATTACAGGCTCGCACATTTTCGGAATAATAAACAGCTTGGATATTCCTCCTGCGGAGGAAGAATCCGAGGAGGATGATGAGGAATGAAAAAAATACTGAGTATTATGCTTATTGGTTCCCTTGTTTTCGCATTTTCGGGATGCGACAAAGAAAAAAGCAAAACCTCGTATGACGGAATCGAGGTTCAGGAAGGGCTCTATTTTGATGAAGACGGAGTTGTTCATGTAGACACAGAAAAGCTTGACTATACAGCAGGTAAAAACATAGTCTGGAGCTTTGACGAGGAAACCGAAACGCTTTCTTTTGAAGGCAAGGGTGAAATTTCCGAGATAAAGAACTATGCGCCTTACAAATCATTTGCCAAAAAAATTGTAATCGGCGAAGGTATTACCTCGATAGTCGATTCAGCATTTGACGGTTTTTCGACGGTTGAGGAGATTACATTTGCACCGTCGGTGGAATATATCGGAGAGTATGCGTTCAGAGGATGCATGATTGAGGAGCTCAATCTTCCCGTAAGGCTTTCTCACGTCGGCAAAAAGGCGTTTTCCGACTGTACCCTTCTCTACACTGTTAACATACCGAAAAACGATACTCTGTCTGAAATTACGGACGGTGTGTTCAAAAACTGCGCTCAGCTTCAAATAGTTTCCGTACCGTCGAACATCACATATATTGCACCGAATACATTTAATAACTGTCCGAATGTTGAAATATACGGCGAGAAAGACAGCTTTGCATATGACTATGCAATGACGGAAAATTTGAATTTTCAAAGCAAAAGCTTTTAACGACAAGGAGAACTGAACATGGCAGTTGAAAAGGTTAAGGAATTTTTCGGAAAGCTCGGCATGGAGGACAGAATACAGGAATTTGATGTATCCAGCGCAACCGTTGAGCTTGCCGCCGAGGCGCTTCACTGTGAGCCCTGCAGGATTGCAAAAACGCTTTCGTTCACAGTGGACGGCAATCCGATTTTGATTGTTGCCGCAGGTGACACCAAAATTGATAACCCGAAATATAAAGCGCAGTTCGGCACAAAGGCAAAAATGCTTGCTCCGGACGAGGTTCAGGCAATGATAGGTCACGCCGTTGGCGGTGTTTGTCCGTTTGCAGTAAATGACGGAGTGACGGTTTATCTTGACGAATCATTAAAAAGATTTCAAACGGTATTTCCGGCTTGCGGAAGCAGTAACAGCGCAATAGAGCTGACAATAGAGGAGCTTGAAATATTTTCCGATTACAAAGCTTGGATTGATGTTTGCAAAAACATAGGCTGATTTTTTGAAAGAATAATTTAAAAATTAGGGTACGGTGTAATGAAAACACCGTACCCGCAGACTGTCGAAAAAGTCCAGAAAAGTCTGGGCTTTTTCTTCGTTTTATGGTATAATATCCTTGGGTGATGAAATATGATGCAAAAGGATATGAGAACAGATATCAAGTTGAAATGATAATTATAGAGGACTTGGTACCGCACGACCATTTGTTAAGACAAATAATGCTTACCGTTGGTTTTTGGGATATGGTTTAACAGATGAAACCCCTCACTTTTCCACTATCAGCACAACTTTCGTCACCGTTTTAATGCAGACACAATAGATAAAATATTTGCATGGATTTTAAGTGAAGCTGCACAAGCCGGATATTTGAAACCGGAAGCAGTATTCATAGACGGAACGCATATAAAAGCAAATTTTTAACAAAAACGAAGAAGAACCCGATTTTTGCTTGATGCAAATTCGGGTTCTTCGACAGTCTGCAAGAAGCCGCAGAACCGATCAATCGCAAACCCGAACACGCAACCGGATCCATGTGTTTTATACTCAGTTACCGTTCCTCCTTAATATCTGCAAACAATTCCCTAATATGTTGCAACAAGTTTTCTTGAGAGATGATATAATGTTAATATAGGGAGGCGGTAGAAATGAAAGAAAAGTATATCGACATAGCAATAAATGCAACAAAAGCCTATCAAAAATACAAATGTGCAAACCCGGCCATCCGGGAAGTAATGTTTCAAAAGGAACTTTATCCATCTCTTTTGCTACCCATCGAGGAAGGAGATTTATTCGCCGGAAGAATTGCGGAATACTACGGTGAATTTCTGCCGGTTGACTTCAATTCCAAGGCAGTCGCCCAAATCGGGTACAAAATGTGTCCTGCAACAATAAAAGAATTGGCGCACCGCTATCCACACCGTAAGGATGAGCTGAAAAAATTGTATGAATTTTGGAAAACGGAAAGCACGTTTGTGAAAATCTTAAAAGAAGCGCCAAAAGAAATTCACGATTACTTCTTTCCGGCGCATGTCGGATGGGACGAAGACGGCTATCTCCGTAAAACAGACCGAAAAGCAAAAAAGCTTGGCTCGGGATTTATCTCAGGATCATTTGATTCCCGCATTGCCGGTTTATCTGCAAATTACGATCAGCTTCTGCAGCTCGGCATTCCGGGCTTGCTGAATAAAATACAAAAATGCAAAGCGGCAAATCCCGGACATACCGATTTTTACAGGGCGTGCGAAATTTCAATGAAAACACTGATTCGATGCTTAAACTTCTATGCCGAGCAAGCGCTCCGGATGTCAAAAAAACAGACAGATAAGTCCCAACAAAAAAAATTTGTTGAAATGGCTGCAATTCTTACAAAGCTATGTACCGATAAACCGGGAACCCTGAAAGAGGCAATGCAGCTTATGCTGATATATGCCGTGTTGATGCGAGCAGACAGCTACGGCAGAATGGACGTTTATCTCGGAGACTTCCTGGAAAAAGACCTTAACTGCGGCGCCTTGACCGAAGAAGAAGCGGTGCAGCTGATCATTGGGCTTTTTGATCAGCTTACATTCTTCGGCAGTGAGTACGATACCAGGATTGTAATAGGCGGTCTTGGCAGACGCAACGAAAAAAGTGCAGACAAATTTGCCCTTTTGGCAATTGAAGCCGTGGAAAGACGTCACAAGATAAAACCCGTTCTAACGCTTAGACACTACAAACAACAAAACCCACATCTTCTTGAAAAGGCAGTGGAATCCATTAGTAAAGGCTCCATCTACCCCACTCTTTACAATGACGATGCCTATGTCCCAGGGTGTATGGCGGCAATGGACATCCCCTATGACGACGCAGTAAAATACTTTCCGCTCGGATGCGGTGAAATACTGCTTGACCATACCTCCACCGGATCGCCAAACTCCACAATACGGTTTCTGAAAGCATTGGAGGCCGCACTTCACGACGGACATGACGGCGCAGACGGTAATAGAATCGGCATCAGCACCGGGGCAGTGGAGGAATTTACAGATTACGGAAAGCTCGAAAACGCATATTTTAAACAAGTACGTGCAGCGCTTGAAAAGGATATCAACATTCATATCTGGAACAGAAAAATAGCGGCGCGGGAAACCGCTTTTGTTCTTCAAAGCATTCTTTTTGACGATTGCCTCAAGAGAGGAAAAAGCATCTTTGACGGCGGCATCAAGTATTTTGGCGCAAACATCGAAGGGTTTGGTATCACAAACACCGCCAATGCACTTGCCGCCATCAAAGAACTGGTCTATGACGAAAAGCGGTTTACACTGCGCCGGCTTGTCCATATTCTCGACTCAAACTTTGAAGGATACGAAGAAGAGAGAAAGCTGATGCTGTCCGCTCCAAAATACGGAAACAACCTCAGCTATGTCGATGAAATCAAAACCCGCATAGAAAAATTTGCAAATGATACAGCGCATGAAATTGGAAAAAAATCGGAGCTTTCCTACTACACAATTGCAAATGTAAACCCCGGCGGGATCAGAATAGGCCCGTCAATTGCGGCAAGTGCAGACGGAAGAATGTGCGGCGAACCGATGGCGGTAGGTAATTCAAGTATGCCCGGCACCGATAAAAACGGCATTACCGCAATGCTCCTGTCCTGTGCAAAAATTGACCCATGTAACGGTGGAGCTGTCACGAATGTTAATATTTCAAAGGAAACCATCAGCAGTAATCCTGAAAAATTTGCAGAGCTGATCAAAGCATACTTTAATGCCGGAGGGCTGCAGCTTAACATCAACTGTTTCTCAAAGGGGGATCTTGAAACGGCGCTCATCCATCCGGAAGAATATCAAAACCTGATTGTACGTGTAAGCGGGTTTTCTGCCCGATTTATCGACCTCGACAAGGTCACTCAAAAACACATAATGGAAAGGACGCTTTTTTGATGAAAGCCGAAATATTTGATATTCAAAGAGGCTCGTTTGTAGACGGCCCCGGTATAAGAACAACCATTTTTTTTAAAGGCTGCAACCTGAACTGCCTTTGGTGCCACAACCCGGAAGGAATCAGCCAGGGGCGGTGCATGAGCATTTCAAAGGCACTTTGTACCGAATGCGGCTTGTGCAAAAAAATCTGTCAAAGGGAAAAGTGTATTTTCTGCGAAAAATGCGTGAAATCTTGCCCTAACGCTGCAAGAAAAGTGATTGGAAGAGAGATCGAAGAGGGCGAATTATTAAAAATCGTTTCAGAGGATAAGGTGTTTTATCAATCGGCGGGGGGAGTAACCGTTTCGGGCGGCGAATGCATGCTGCAATATAAATTTCTCGAATCATTTTTAAACGGCTGCCACAAAAGCAAGATTCACACCGCAGTTGATACCGCAGGCGCAGTTCCGTGGGATCATTTTGAAAAAGTACTCCCCTATACGGATTTATTTCTGTATGATGTCAAGTGCATTTCTCCGCATTTACACAAGCAGTTCACCGGTATGGACAACAGTATCATTCTGCTTAACCTAAAAAGGCTCAAAAATGCTCGTGCGCAAATTCATGTGCGCATACCGCTGATTCCGGGATTTAACGACAATGATGACGAAATGAAGAAAATTGCTGATTTTCTGAACGGTATTATGCCGAAAAAAATTGAGCTTCTCCCCTATCACACTATGGGTATCGGCAAGGCGGAGTCAATCGGTAAAAAACCGATTCGGTTTAAAATTCCCACCAGTGATATCCTCGCCAAATACAAAAAATATTTTGAACAGTTGTAATTGCGAAAAAAATCTGTTATAATAATTCTTGGGTGATCAAATGAAAAAATATCAAAAAGTTGCGTGCCTTAATCTGCCGGACTCATCGCTGCACTATAAAAAATACACGGTATCGTCTTCGTGCCGCCCCCATATGCACAGATTTTACGAAATCGAGCTAATAGAAAGCGGCAGCGGCGTTCATATAATAAACGGCATAAAATACCCGTACCAAAAGGGAACAATGTACCTTTTAAGACCCACCGATTTGCACGAAATCATCATAGAAACACCATCGGTCAACCACCTTTTGCAAATCCCGGTATGCACTATGCCGAAAGTTATTATTGAATTAATCAACTCGTCAACACATATTTATGCGGCAACGCTGAACAATGAGCAATCCAAGTTTTATGAAATGCTGTTTGACTCACTGAAGGAAATTACGCCCGCTCACGGAAAACTTGATTTACAGCTTAGTATAAACATCTTTTCCGCCATTTCGCTGTCATTTTTGAAGCTTGAATTTTCGAAAGAAAGCGATATGGTCGTGACAGGCAACTCCAAAGTACACGGCATCATAGAATATATTCAGGGCAATTTCACAAAAAATATCAGTCTTTCCGACTTGGCGAATCACATGTTCCTGAACAAAAACTATTTATCATCCATGTTCACAAAATATACCGGCATTACCGTTACCGAATATATCAGGAGAATGCGGCTCGACTACGCCTATCTGCTGTGCCTGACAACGGAATATTCCAGCTCACAAATCGGAGATATGTGCGGATATCACTCGGCTTCCAACTTCCTTCGTGACTTTAAAAACAGATATCACGTCTCACCCATGTCGGTAAGAAAAGCAAATGAGAATCAGCAAAACTGAAAAGTGCAAAAAAATCCTTAAATAACAGCAAGAAGCCGCCCGATTTTGGGCGGCTTCTTGCTGCATACTGTCGAAAAAGTCCAGAAAAGTCTGGGCTTTTTCGACAGTATGAGGGTACGGTGTAATGAAAACACCGTACCCGTTTGTTAACAGCTTATTTTTTCCGGCGGTGCGAAAAAACATTGCCGAGTTTTTTATGTTATTTTTCAACCTTTGCCCCGAGTATTTCCGTATAGAAATCTACGGGAACATACATTCTGTCCTCAACTAAAATCGGTGCTGCGGAGAGCTCCTGAGGCATCATTTTTGCTTTGGTGTACTGATTTACGCCCGTATTGAACGAAACGCCCATCGGAACGGTTCCTACAGTTACAGACTTAAGAGTATCGTCCCAGTTAACATCATATCCGAGAGCTTCTGATACCGATCTTACGGGAAGATATTCAATGCCGTCTTTGTTGTACGGGTCTGCAAAACAGCTGTTATCGTTAATGCTGATTGTATAGAGCGGCTTGTTGACATCGGAATCCTCTTTAACGGAGGATACAAGAATTATCTTTTCGGGATTCATAAGCGCAGGAATGCTCATTGTCATAATCTTTGAAAAAACAAGAACCTTGGAGCCTTCGGTTATATCCTCTGCAAATACTGCTTGGCGAGTCTTAAACGGAGCATATTCTGTGTTATCGGAAATGCTTATCTTATACATTCCGTCCTTGGAATAACCGTATTTTCCGTTTTCATTAGTTTCGATTTCGGAGATTTCCATATAAATCGGTGCATCTAAGTCGCCGTCGTGCTTTATAATTGCGTAAGTGTTTACCTGAGCGGGTATGCTCCTTGTTTCAGCCGCAGAAGCGTACACAATAACAGAGTCGCCCTCGCTAAGTTCCGAAATTCCCATGGGTATTCCGTCCTTATCGGAAAAAATCGTTTCTTCCGAAGTGTTCAATATGTAGTCCGTTTCATCAGACTTAAATTCAACACTGTTTTCTCCAACGGAAATAATTTTACCGTCCAATACCTGAGTATCGGAAATCTGCTCGAGTGCAACGGTTTCATTTTCGTTATCGTTTATGGGCATTACGGCTTCTTCGGCAAAAGCCGATGCAGAAAGCGTAAGCGTCATAGCCGCACTCAAAACAATTGCTGTAAATCTTTTGTTCATAATAATTACCTCTTTTCATTTTGTTTTTCATATATAATACTTTTGAGAGTATAAAAAGGTTTCAAAAATTTTTAATTTTTTTTACTGCTTATTTATTTCCCAATATTCCTCCTTCATTCTGAAAAGCTTATGAGCAAGCATTTTCCCGTCAAACGGTATTAAAGGATACAGATAGCCCTTGCCGGTTATGGTTTTTGAGCAGGCAAGAAGCGTAAAAATACCGACTGCCGCAATAATCAGTCCCCAACCGCCGAAAAGCTGAACGAAAACCAAAAGAACGATTCTTGTAAATTTAAGAGCATAACCCATTTCATAGCTCGGAATTGAAAAATTGGCAACCGTCACAAATGCCATATAAAGCATTGCTTCAGCGGAAAAAAGTCCCGAATTTACCGCAAAATCTCCCAATACTATAGCCCCAATCATCGAAAGAGGCGTTGAAAGCATATTCGGCGTATAAAGCGATGCAAGCTTTAGTCCGTCCACTGCCACCTCAAGAATTATCAACTGAAAAAATACCGGCACGGAGCAATCGCTCTTTGCAAGGAATAAAAGTGATTTCGGAAGAATATCCGGATTTTTTACAAACAAAAGCCACAGAGGCGTCAGAAACAGCGTGGTAATCAAGACCGCAAATCTCGTTAATCTTAAATAGGTTCCCGTAAGGGGCGGAAAATAGTAATCGTTTGCCTCATCCATAAGATCAAAAAAGCTTGAGGGTATTATCATTGCCGCAGGCGAATTATCCACCAGAATAACTATGTCCCCCTCCAAAATCTGAGCGGACGCGGTGTCCGGTCTTTCGGTGTACTTTATTTTCGGGAAGGGATTGAACCGATTGCTCTTAAAAATATGGTCCGCAAGGGTTTGCTGATTCATGGTAAGTGCATCAATTTCAAGATTTGATATGCGTTTTTTAATCTCAGCAACCGTTTTTTTATCCGCTCTTCCTTCGATATAGCAAACCGCAACATCGGTTTTTGAGCTTTTTCCGACCGTAAAAGCCTCCAGCATAAGCTCGGGAATCCTTATTCTTCTTCGGATAAGTGCTGTATTAAGAATTATGGTTTCCACAAACCCGTCCTTTGAGCCTCTGAAAACCTTGTCCTTTTCAGGCTCCGATGTGTCCCTTTGGGGATAGGTTCTCGTATCAATAAGAATACACTTTGAAAATCCGTCAACAAAAAGGGCGAGCATCCCTGAAAAAACGCTCTTTTTTATGGTTTCGCAATCATTTGAAAGCTCAATTTCGTTGTAGGGAACACGGTGCTTACAAAAAATTTCCGCATTCTCCATAAGTGCTTCATTATCGGTGGAAAGCAAAAATTCAAGGATTTTTTCAATCACACTTTCTTTTGCAAAGCCGTCTACAAAGAAAATATATGCTCTCTTGCCGCAGATTTCAAGCTCTCTTGAAATCATATCAATGTTTCTGTTGCACCGAAAAATCCCGTTGTATTTTTCAAAAATCTCGTCAATATTATCCAAGTCCTTCACCTCTTATCTAATATTTCCGATTTTTATCAGAAAAATACAATAAAATCATCAGTTTTGCGCATTGACAGAAAATTTCATCTGTGATAGAATGATTTGAGCTTATTACGGGAGGCAGTTTATGGGATATTTGTTTGTAGCCGTCGCGCTGACAGCAGGAGCGGTAAAGGGATTCTGCGGTAAAAAAACAAGCGGATTTGTAAGAGAAACATCAGATGCGATTTTAATAAATATAATACGAATGCTCTTTTGTGTAGCAATCGGGTTTGCGATTATTTCGTTTCAGGGTAATTTGTCACTTATCGCAATCGACAGGGAAACTATTGTAATTTCATTCTTTTCGGGAATTATGACTTCGTTTTTCGTTATTTCGTGGCTGATAGCGGTAAGGCAATCCGCCTACATGATGATTGATGTGTTTCTGATGCTTGGCGTTACGGTTACAATAATATGTTCGTTTTTCGCATTCGATGAGCCTATACGGATAACACAATGCATAGGAATTGCGGTTTTGATTATAGCCGTCGGGCTTATGTGTTCATATAACAACAGCATAAAATCAAAGCTCACTCTCCGTTCGTTTTTATTGCTTTCGGTGTGCGGAATTTCAAACGGGCTTGCGGATTTTTCACAAAAGGCATTTGTTAAGCTTACAGCCGGAAATTCCGCAGTATTTAACTTTTACACATATGTGTTTTCGGCGATTTTTCTTATATCTTTTTATTTTATAATAAAAGGTAAAAATCGCTTCCAAGAAAATAAGTCGGCAATATTAAAAAGAATAATGCCTTATGTTGCGATAATGTCCGTCTGCCTGTTTGCAAATTCGTTTTTTAAAACTCTTGCGGCAAATTATCTTACCGCCGCAAAGCTTTATCCTTTAAATCAAGGTATGTCACTTGTTATTTCGTCTGTAATGGCAACTGCTCTTTTTAAAGAAAAAATGACCGTAAAATGCATAATCGGAATGATTCTTGCTTTTTCGGCACTTATCCTTATTAATCTGTTTTAGAAAAAATTCTGCACGCTTTTTTAAAGATTAAAAATCTCTGTTCTGCGATATGCAAAACAGAGATTTTTTTATCTTGTACTGTATTTTGACAAAACCGTTTTTCCCGATTTCAAAGTTTCGGGCAAATCTATTATCCTTTGGTTTTCCGAACCGCGAAATCTCAGATTGATATTCTTTAATTCGTCAATAAACTCACCGTCAACCAAAACATCTATCATGGAAAGCATCTCATCGGTAACCTCGCATCTTGCACGGCTTTCCGAAAGAAGGTCTGTTTCCAAGGTATAACCGGTGTAGCACCATATGTCCTTTTTGGGGAACATTTTTCTCGTTCTTTCCAAAAACCCCACAAGTGCTCTTTGGTTTTGAGGTTCAAAGGGCTCTCCCCCCAAAAGAGAGAGCCCGTTTATAAACGACGGTTCAAGATAACCTAAAATTTCATCCTCGACATCCTTTGTGAAAGGCTTTCCGTAAGAAAAATCCCATGCTTCCCTATTAAAGCAATTCTTGCAGTGATGTGTGCATCCGGAAACAAAAAGCGAAACCCTTACACCTATGCCGTTTGCAATATCTCTTTTCTTTATTGCTGCGTAATTCATTACAGATGAAGAACCCTTTCCTTGATTTCCTGAGTTCTGCCCTGATTCCAGAACTGAGAACCGATATATCCGCAGGTCCTTCTTGCAACATTGAGCTTGCTTTCGTCACGGTTGTGGCAGTTGGGGCACTCCCAAACAAGCTTTCCGTCCTCTTCAACTATCTGAATTTCCCCGTCATATCCGCATTCCTGACAATAATCGCTCTTTGTGTTAAGCTCTGCGTACATGATATTGTCATATATAAACTTAATTACATCAAGCACAGCTTCAATATTGTCCTGCATATTGGGAACCTCTATATAGCTTATTGCACCGCCCGGAGAAAGTGCCTGGAACTTGGATTCCAAAGCAAGCTTGTCAAATGCATCTATGTTTTCAGTAACATGAACATGATAGGAATTTGTTATATAATTTCTGTCGGTTACGCCGGGGATTTTTCCGAATCTGCTCTGCAAGCATTTAGCGAATTTATATGTTGTGGACTCCAAAGGTGTACCGTAAAGAGAATAGTCTATATTCTCGGCAGCCTTCCATTTTGCACAAGCTTCATTGAGCTTTTTCATAACGCGAAGACCGAATTCCTCACCCTCAGGCTCTGTAAGCTTTTTGCCGGTTACTTCATAAACACATTCCCAAAGACCTGCATACCCCAAGGAAAGAGTGGAATATCCGCCATGCAAGAGCTTTGTAATCGGTTCGCCCTTTTCAAGCCTTGCCAATGCACCGTACTGCCAAAGAATAGGAGCGGCATCGGAAAGCGTTCCTTCAAGCCTTTCATGCCTGCACTGAAGTGCTCTGTGGCAAAGCTCTAATCTTTCATCGAGAATTTCCCAGAAATAATCTTCGTTGCGGGATTCCCTGCACGCACTGCAAGCAACATCCACAAGATTAATTGTTACAACGCCCTGATTAAATCTTCCGTAATACTTAGGCTGTCCGTTTTCGTCAACATACGGCGTCAAAAAGCTTCTGCATCCCATGCAGGTATAGCAATTTCCGTTTCCGTTTTTATCCACCTTGAGCTTGAGCATCATCTTTTCGGAAATATAATCCGGAACCAATCTCTTTGCCGTACACTTTGCGGCAAGCTCGGTAAGATACCAATACGGTGAATCCTCTGTAATATTGTCCTCTTCAAGAACATAGATGAGTTTCGGGAAGGCAGGTGTTACATAAACGCCGGCTTCATTTTTTGTTCCGACATAACGCTGCTTCAGCACTTCTTCGATAATAAGCGCAAGGTCGTGCTTAAGCTGGGGGTCTTTTGCTTCGCCAAGATACATAAATACCGTTATAAACGGAGCCTGACCGTTTGTCGTCATAAGGGTTACAACCTGATACTGAATGGTCTGAACACCCTTCTTGATTTCGTCAAGCACTCTCTTTTCAACAATAGCCGAAAGCTTCTCCTCGCCCGGATTTATTCCGAGAATGCTCATCTCTGCTATTGTATCCTTTCTTATCTTCTCTCTTGAAATCTGAACAAAGGGAGCAAGATGAGTAAGGCTTATGCTCTGTCCTCCGTACTGTGAGGAGGCAACCTGTGCAATAATCTGAGTTGCTATATTACAAGCAGTAGAAAAGCTGTGAGGCTTTTCGATCATGGTGCCGCTGATAACCGTGCCGTTCTGAAGCATATCCTCAAGATTAACAAGGTCGCAGTTGTGCATATGCTGGGCAAAATAATCGGCATCATGGAAGTGAATCAAACCGTTCTTATGGGCTTCAACAATATCCGGAGGCAAAAGGATTCTGTTTGTAATATCCTTACTTACCTCGCCTGCCATATAATCACGCTGAACGCTGTTTACTGTAGGATTCTTATTTGAATTTTCCTGTTTTACTTCTTCGTTATTACATTCTATAAGGCTCAAAATCTGATTATCGGTCGTATTTGCAACACGAGCAAGATTACGGGTAAAACGGTATCTTATGTATCTTTTCGCAGTTTCGGGAGCGCCCTGCAAAATAATGTGAGTTTCAACAAGCTCCTGAATTTCCTCTACCGAAAGGGCGCGTCCTGCATCCATGCAGTAATCCTCGATAACAAGTGTAATATAATCTATCTGCCTGTCGGTGAGCTCGGGCCTTCCCGAGGTTGCGGAATTTGCACTTGCAATAGCCTTTTTTATTTTAAGCCTGTCAAATGTTTCTTCGCTTCCGTTTCTTTTTATTATTTTCATTTTATGCTCCTCCTGTTTCCGAAAAATCTTATTTTCAATCAAAACATTCCCTAAATCCGCATAATATCTACATTTCTGCCATTTCGGAATATTTTGGGTTAATTGTTGTTGCAAAACACAATATATTGTGTTTTGCCTGTGCATATATTATTATACACTTTTTTTAAAATAAGTCAATATGTTTTTTCAAAAAATATTTTTTGTAATATTTCTGAAACATTAAAAGTCAAAAACGAGGAGCCTGTCTCCGTGCTCCTCGCGCAAACCGATGTATTTTTTGAAATCTTCAAAACCGCAATATTATATATTGACTGTCTTTTTCTCACCGGCTCTGATAAATACCTTCTTAAAACCGCAAAGATTTTTATGAGGAATATATTCAAATTTAAGGAGGGTGTAATTGACATCATATTCTCCGCAGTTTTCGAGCTCAACGGTGTTTTCGTCCAAACGGCTTTCCTTAATTTCCGAATATGAAAGCCCGTGCCCGAAAGGATACAAGGCATCGCCCTCAAAGAATCTATATGTACGGTTTTTCATTGAATAATCCTCAAAAGGCGGCAAGTCATCGGTTGACTTATAAAATGTTACCGGCAGCCTTCCGCACGGAGAAACCTTTCCGAAAAGAATATCCGCCAAGGCGTCGCCGCCTTCCGCACCGGGGTAGAAGCACTGAATAACGGCATCACAATGCTCGTTCTCATACGAAAGATTGATACAGCTTCCGCTGACATTAACGAAAACAACAGGCTTTCCTGTTTTAACAACTTCTTTGACAAGCTTTTTCTGGCAATCGGGAAGCTCTATATCCGGCTTATCACCGCTCATGTCGCTGTTATAGGCGTCACCCTCCTCGCCTTCCATTTTGGGATTAAGCCCCATGCACATTACTACAACATCCGCCTTTTTTGCGGCAATTAATGCTTCGTTAAAAGGTCTTTCCTCAGCACCGTACTCTTCTCTTGAAATATGGCATCCACGGGCATAAATAACCTTTCCTTCCGATGCATCCTGAATACCTCTTAAGAGAGTTGAGTATTTGGACGGAGTACCGTTATAGTTGCCCAGAAGCACCGATTTATCATCGGCATTCGGCCCGATAACAGATACTGTAATTCCGTTTTTAAGCGGAAGGACACCGTTGTTTTTCAAAAGCACAATGCTTTCCTGAGCCATTTTTCTGCTTAAATTTCTGTGCTTTTCACATTCGACAACATCATAAGGAATATTGTCATACTCGCAATCGCTATCGAACATACCGAGACGAAAACGAGCTGTGAACAGCCTTTCTGCCGCTTCGGTAATGGTTTCCTCCGAAATAAGATTCATGGCAACCGCCGTTTTAAGCCACTTGTATGAATTTCCGCAATTAAGGTGGCAGCCGTTATTAAGCGCAAGAGCCGCACTTTCAGCCTCGTTATTTGTGATGTGATGATTTTTGTGTATATCGCAAATTGCACTGCAATCCGAGACAACATATCCGTCAAAGCCGAATTCCTTAAAAAGAATTTCTCCCAAAAGCCGCTTGCTCGCACAGCAAGCCTCGCCGTTTACCCTGTTATACGCACCCATAACGGCAGACGGATTGGCATTTTCTATACAATATCTAAAAGCTCTCAAGTATGTATCATACAATGTTTCGTCATCTATTACGGCGTTGAAGGAATGTCTCAGCTTTTCGGGGCCGCTGTGAACGGCAAAATGCTTGATTGTTGCATCGAGCTTTCGGTATTTGCCTTCTCCCTGAAGCCCCTTTATGAACGCAACGCCCATTTCTCCGGTTAAATACGGGTCCTCTCCGTAAGTTTCATGACCTCTGCCCCATCTCGGATCTCTAAAAATATTAATGTTAGGCGACCAATAGGTAAGCCCTTGATAAATATCTGTATATCCAAACTTTTTGTATTCGTTGTATTTTGCCCTCGCCTCGTCCGAAATTGCCGTTGCGACCTCATACATAAGCTCCGTATCAAAGCTTGCCGCCATAGCGATTGCCTGTGGAAAAACCGTTGCCGCACCGCTTCTTGCAACGCCGTGAAGGCACTCGTTCCACCAATTATACGCCGGAACACCGAGGCGCTCTATTGCAGGAGCATTATATTGAAGCTGTGCAATTTTCTCCGCAAGAGTCATTTTTGAAACAAGCTCTTTCGCTCTCTCTTTAAAAGTCATAATAATCTCCTTTCCTTGCCCTGCACGGCAAAAATAATAATTATATTTCTCTTATCAGCAGGGCAAGGAATGATAAGAGATTATTACGCCCATGTGCGTTTCCGAAGGCTTGCCGAGGAAAATTTCGCACGGGCAATTAATTCCGCCGGAGGCATAACGCGAAAGGTACTTTCGCGTTATATCTCCTTTCCTTGCCCTGCACAAATCAAGCGCAGAAGGTTATTTTATCCGAAAATCACATCATTTACTATGCTTTCGAGCATTTCTTGTCTGCCGCTTTCAGGCTTGACATCTCCCTTAAGAGAAAGCGCATAATCGGAAAGCTCTTCAAAATCGGTTTTGTTTTCGATAATTTTCTTGCCTATACCGCTTTTGTAGGATGAATACCTGTTTTCAACAAATTCATCAATTCTACCGTCGGAAATCAGCTTATATGCATTTTTGAGCCCTAATGCAAAAGCATCCATACCGGCAATATGCGAAAGGAAAATATCCTCCAATGTATTCGAGCCACGGCGTGACTTGGCGTCAAAATTCAATCCGCCGGTTGTAAAGCCGCCTGCCTTTATCACCTGATACATCGCCAAGGTCGTATCATAAACATTCGTCGGGAATTGATCCGTATCCCAGCCCAGATGCTCATCTCCCCGGTTGGCGTCTATTGAGCCGAGAGCGTTGTTAATTCTGCAAACGCAAAGCTCATGCTCAAAGGTATGTCCTGCCAATGTTGCATGATTTGCTTCAATATTCAGCTTGAAATCCTTTTCAAGACCGTAACTACGCAAAAATCCGAGAACAGTTTCGGCATCAAAGTCATATTGATGCTTCGTGGGCTCCTTGGGCTTGGGTTCTATATAAAAACTACCCTTAAACCCTTTTTTGCGTGCATATTCTACAGCCATTCTCAAAAGACGGGCATAGTTGTCCTTTTCTATTTTCATGTCGGTGTTAAGAAGAGTTTCGTATCCTTCCCTTCCTCCCCAGAAAACATAGCCTTCTCCGCCGAGTTCTATGGTAATATCAATAGCCTTCTTTATCTGCGCCGCCGCACAGGCAAAAGCATCGGCATAAGGGCTTGTCGCCGCGCCGTGCATATAACGGGGATTGCTGAAGCAATTTGCGGTACCCCAAAGAAGCTTGATATTATATTTTTTCATCAGCTCTTTTATAATAGGAACTATCGTATCAAGATTTTTCTGAAATTCCGCAAGGCTTTCGCCTTCGGGCGCAATATCACGATCATGGAAACAAAAGTAATCTATCCCGAGCTTGTTCATAATTTCAAATGCTGCGTAAGCCCTCTTCTTATAGATTTCCATAGGCTCGGTTTCGCCAAAACTCTTATCCATAGTTCCGACACCGAACATATCCGTGCCGTCAGCGCAAAGCGTATGCCAATAAGCCATAGAAAAGCGCAAATGCTCCGCCATTGTTTTCCCGTCAATTATTTCATTCCTGTCATAATGCTTGAATGCAAAAGGATTTTTTGAATTTGCACCCTCGTATTCAATTTTCCCGATATTAAAAAGCTCATTCATTTTCCTGCCTCCAAAATATATCTTTTTAATTATATTATAAAACATAAAATCTTAAATTTCTAACACATTATTAGCAAAAAATTGCACAAAATTAAACAGGAGCATGATTGATTATGCTCCTGCTCTCTTTTTGTATTTATACGGGGTGGAACCCATAAATCGTTTGAATACTCTGATGAAATAGCCGATATTTTCAAAGCCGCAGTCCAACGCAACATTGAGTATATTCTTTTCGGTATGCTCAAGCATTTCCTGCGCCTTATGAATTCTGAAACGGTTTATGTACTCAACAGGCGTCATTCCGGTGTGCTTTTTAAAAAGACTGATAACATATGTTTTGCTATATCCGGAATACTTTGCAAGGCTGTCAAGGGAAATTCCAAAAGCATAGTTTTCGTGAACAAATTCGATAATTCTTTCAAAATTAAAAAGTGTATCGCTTTCCGTTTTTTCGTTTATCGAATACATATTGTTCTCAAAAATCAGGCTGAAAATGTCTGCCGTCAGGGCTTTGATTCTGAGCTCGTAGCCAAACTGCTTTTCATTAAAGCATTTATTAATATCCGCCAAATCATCTATTATTCTTCTTTCGGCGGCGGTAGAGCCGGTATAAAGCCTTTTAAATTTGATACTGCTCGAAAAATACTTTCTCGAATCATTTCCGGCAATAATGCTTGGATGAAGTACTATTGCAATCGCATCGGTAACCTTCGGGTCAACACTCAATGTGTGAAGCTCTCCGCTTTGCACCAATGCCGCCTGTCCTTCCGTGACATCAAGCTGCTGACCGCTTATTATACATTTGCATATTCCCCGATTAACATAAATAAACTCAAATTCGTCATGCCAGTGATAAAGGACATTCTTATACCCTTGGGGATATATGTTCATCTGAAGTTCCCCATCCTTATGAACAGTATATGTTTCCTTCAAAGCACGCTTATCCATGGCTTCACCCCTGATTTTTTTGAGCCCTTACCAATTTGACAATCGCGAAAACAGCCGCAAAAACCATTACTGCCGAAACAATTTGAGATATGCGAACCGGACCTAACATAAGGCTGTCCGTTCTCAAGCCTTCGATAAAGAATCTTCCAATTCCGTACCAAAGCACATATCCCCAGAAAACCTCTCCGCTGAATTTTCTGTATTTTCTGAAAATAACGAGCAATATAACAAACCCGACTATATTCCAAAGCGATTCGTACAAAAAAGTCGGATGAACCTCCATGTACTTACCGTATTCCGTAATCCCCATGCGCAAAAAGTTGTCGGTTTCTCCGCCGTGAGCTTCTGCGTTCATGAAATTTCCCCATCTTCCTATTGCCTGCCCCAAAATCAGGCTGACAGCGCCGACATCGAGAAAATCATAGGTTTTTATATTGTTTTTCTTGCAAAAAAGACACATGGTTATAACGGAAACTATTATTGCGCCGTATATCGCAAGACCGCCGTTCCATATTTTTATTATGTCGAAGGGGTTGTCCTTATAGCTGTCCCATGAAAACACGCAGTAATAAAGCCTTGCGCCGATAATTGCAAGGGGAACGGTAATCAGCATATAATCGCTGATGTTATCTGCCGAAATACCGACCTTCTTGCCGTTAAGCAGTGCCAGCAAAACGGCTATAATAAGCCCCGTAACAATTATTATACCGTACCAATATACTTCCTTTCCGCCGAAAATTTTAAATGCGACGGGGTCAATATCAAATTCCAGATTAAGCCCGGGAAATGAAATTTTGTTAATCAGCATCAATCTTCACTCCTTATTACAGAAAGAACCGAAAGCTCCTCGCAGAAAATCTTTTTGATTCTTTCCATGGCATTTTCGTAGGTTACTTCGTTATAGGCTTTAATGTAATCAAACAGCCCAAATCCTTTAAATGCATATTCCATAATACTTTGGGCTATGCCTTCTGTGCTGTTGAACATTCTCACGAAATCTCCGTAGAACACCTTTTTTATTCTTTCAAAGCGGTCGCGTTCAACGCCTTCGGAAATAACTCTCTTAAGCTCTGCCCGAATTTCCTCCGCCGCTTTTTCCGGACTTTTGGATTCGCCGCCCACCAAAATATGAGAGTAATTAAGCTCGTTTGTGGTTTCAAAAGAAAGATTTCCGCTTATAAGACCGCTTTCATAAAGCCTTCTGTAAAACTTTGAGCTTGCACCGAAAATGCACTCGCAAAGTATCTCGTTCATTATTTCGTTTTTAAGCAAATCCTCTTTTTTCGCACCGTTTTCTTTAAACCCGAGATAGAACATCGGCATAGCAACAGACAAATTCTGAACCGCAGTCTTCTTAAAAACCGCTTCCGGTTCAACCTCGGTAAATCTTTCAATTTCGGGAAGTGCCTTAAATTCGGGGTTTATTGCCTTATCGGCGGTATTGAAAACCTCGCTGAAATCAACATCCCCCACACAAACAAGCACCATATTTGAGGGATGATAAAAATTACGGTAGCATTTATACAAAAGGTCCTTCGTTATAGTACCTATGCTCTCTATAGAACCGGCAATATCAATGCGAACGGGATTTTTCTGATACATCGCCTCTATAGTGTTGAAATAGGCTCTCCATGAAGGATTGTCCTGATACATCCTGATTTCCTGACCGATTATACCCTGTTCCTTTTCGATGTTCTCGTCCGTAAAATACGGAGCCTGAACAAAGCCTATAAGGGTTTCAAGGTTCTTATAAAAATCGGTGGTGCAGGAAAAAAGATACGCTGTTGTCGTAAACGAAGTAAAGGCATTTGCCGATGCACCCGTAAGCGAAAACTCGTCAAACGCATTTCCTCCGCCGGGCTGTTCAAACATTTTATGCTCCAGAAAATGTGCAACACCGTCCGGAATCTCCACGATTTCTCCCGTAACATAATCCCGGAATTTTACATCGGTCGAGCCGTATTTTGTTGCAAAAACCGCATAGCTTTGGCGGTAGCCTTCCTTAGGAAGGGCATAAATGTCAAGACCGCTTTTGTGCTTTTCGTAATATATTGTTTCATTAAGCTCCGGACTGTAAATTCTCTCCATTATTCCGCCTCCTCATTTCTCAAAAAGTACACCGTATCAAGCTTGATTTTGTTTGCCGCATCAATTATCTGCTCACGACCGGCGGCTTTTATGCCCTCAAGGTATTCCTCGGGGTCAAGATTCATTCCCGAGAAAATCTGGGATGCATAGTATCTTATAATAGCAGAAGGTGAGTCTTTAATATTCTCTATTTCATTAACCGACGCCGCCTGAGCCGCCGCCTGTTCATCTTCGGTAAAATCACCTTTTTTCATTGCCTCGAGCTGAACGAAAATTTCGTCATACGCAGCCTGGAATGTGGGTATTTCTATTCCCGAATTTATCGTCATTATGCCCTTTAGCTTGTCCGTTTGAGATGAAACATAATAAGCAAGACTCAGCTTTTCCCGGACATTGTTGAAAAGCTTTGATACGGGCGTACCGCCGAAAATTTTATCAAACATATAAAGCGCAAAATAATCCTTTTGGCAGGAAATTTCGCCGCAACGGAAACCGAGAGAAAGCTTTCCCTGCTCAACATCCATTTTTTCGGTTATGCGCTTGGGCTCTTTGCAATCGGTGATAACCGTGGTTTTAGGATAGTCGGCACAATGCTTTCCGACAAATCGGCTCTTTATTATTCCGAATGTTTTGTCTATATCCACATCGCCGCAAACATAAATATCGCATTTTCCGCAAAGCATTTCGTTTTTATAGTAATCAAAAGCGGCTTCGGGAGTGATTTCCTTAATCACGCTGATTTTCCCCTGGGAAAACACTCCGTATGGCTCATTTTTGCACATTTCTTCCTTACAGCGCCATGCGGCATAGGTTCTTTTGTCATTAATTACGGATTCAATGGACTCGATAAGATTCTTTCTTTCAAGCTCAAAATATTCTTTTTTGAAAGCACCGTTTTCCGTAACCGGCTTAAATATGACATCGCAAAGAAGCGAAAGCGCCGCTTCATCGACACCCTTTTCCTCCAAATATTTTTCATTTACATACTGCATTGAAAACCTTGCTACAGTCGCTTCGCACATCTTTGCGGCACAGGCGGAAAGAGATGCTCCGTAAAGCTCCTCAAGCCTTGTATTCAGCTTTGCCGCATCCTCATAATTTTCGCACCCGCTCTTGAGAACAGGCGTAATAAGTGCAGTCATAGACGCATTTTTCTCGCTTAACGGGCTGAAAAACATCACATCTATGTCAACTGTTTTAAACCTCTTTGCAGGGATATAATAAAGATTAACCCCCTCCGATACGGGATATTTTATTGCTCCGTTCATGTGTAAATTCCTCCTTATCTGAACTCTCTTTCGCCGCAGAAAATCTTTTCACGGCATACGGTGTATGTATTATCCTCATCAATGGGCATATTTTTCAGCACAAGCTCGGGATTTAGGTTTGCAACGGTCCCCGCCGAGAGAGTCAAGGAAATTTCCTTTTCGTAAACAGTATGCCCCAAAATCATCGGCATAATATCAACCTGCTTTACTCCCCGTTTGCTTTTTTTATCTACCACAAGCTCATCCGCACCGAAAAATTTCTCTGCCGCACCCTTGTCAATTTCCGTTTCAAATGACACTCTGTAAACACAGGCGGTAATATCCACAGGTCCGTCCTGAGGTTCGTAGCAATCCGTAACAATAAACCCGTCGGGCAGCGCCGCATCAAGGATTTTTAATATACCATCCGGAATACTCTCAAAGCCTATGTCAACATACTCGCAATTACTTGTAAATCCGAGAGAAAGCGGCATCAAAAACGAAATAAGAGGGTGAGGATTAAACCCCTTAGAATACGAAACAGGAAGCTTTGCCCGCCTTATTGCCCTTGTGAAAACCCTAAGCGTATCAAGATGAGCTATGTATTTAAGCTCGTCCGTCTTTTTATATTTAAACCTCATAGTTATCGGCATATGTTTTTCTCCTTTTGACAGATTCCGCATTCAAAGCGCTCCGCACCGCACTTATTGCATGAAATCATGCAATTCTTTGTGGTTTTGCCCTCCTCGGCACGCTTTGCCTCTCTTATCAAAAACTCCTTTGTAACCCCGACATCAATGTGATCCCACGGCAAAACCTCGTCAAATTCTCTTTTTCTTGCACAGTAAAAATCAGGATCCACACCGCACTTTTTGAATGCTTCAAGCCATGTATCATACTTAAAGAACTCGCTCCACCCGTCCATTTTACAGCCCATTCTCCACGCTGTGTAAATGACATCGCAAAGCCTTCTGTCACCTCTTGCAAATACGCCCTCAAGACGGCTTGTTTTTGAATCATGATAATTATACTTAATCTGTTTTGCGTGAATGTTGCCCTTAACTATTTGCTGTTTTCTCGAAAGCTCCTCCTGTGTATCCTGAGGGTACCACTGGAACGGCGTAAAGGGCTTTGGCACAAAGGATGCGGTACTTAAGGTTATATGTCCGTTTTTGGGACGCTTGTCCTTTTCTATAGCAAAATATTCGTCCAGAACCTTATGGGAAAGCCTTCCTATCCCGGCAACATCGTCATCGGTTTCAAGCGGAAGCCCTATCATAAAATAAAGCTTAAGACTGCTCCAACCGTTATTGAACGCAAGGCGGACGGAGGAAAGAAGATCCTCCTCAGTGATATTCTTGTTTATTATGTCACGCATTCTCTGCGTTCCTGCCTCGGGAGCAAAAGTAAAGCTCGATTTTCTCTGCTTCTGAACACGGTTTATAAGGTCAAGATTAAAGGAATCCAGCCTAAGTGACGGCAGTGCAATATTTGTTTTATTTTCTTCCGCTGCTTTAAGAAGGGTATCGGTAAGGTCAAGAAAATGGGAATAATCGCCCGTAGAGAGTGATGTGAGGGACAACTCCTCGTACCCGGTATTATCCATAAGGCACTTTGCGCACTCATAAAGCCTTTCCGGAGATTTTTCACGAACCGGCCTGTAAATCATCCCTGCCTGGCAAAATCTACAGCCTCTCGGACAGCCCCTGAAAACCTCAAGCATAATTCTGTCATGAACAATATCTGTAAACGGAACTACAAGATTATCGGGATAAAAAGCCTTATCCAGATCCTTGATTATCCGTTTTTTTACGGTCTTCGGAACTCCCTCTCTATTAGGCTCAACCGCCCTCACCGTTTTGTCATCGTTATAGCTTACATCGTATAGGGAAGGCACATAAACTCCTTCGATTTTGGAAAGCTCAAACAATATTTCTTCTCTCGGCTTATTGCGGTTTGCCTCAAAGCAATCAATGATTTCAAGATTGACCTCTTCCCCCTCGCCCATTATGAAAAAATCTATAAAATCCGCAATGGGCTCGGCATTATAGGCGCACGGCCCTCCTGCGCAAACAAGGGGGTCGCCGTCTTTTCTGTCACGGCTTTTAACCGCAACATGCCCCATTTCAAGCATATTCAATATGTTGGTATAGCAAAGCTCGTACTGAAGCGTAAAGCCGATCATATCAAAATCGCAAAGAGGTGTTTTTGTTTCAAGGGAAAAAAGAGGCATATCGTTTTCCCTCAAAAGCTGTTCAAAATCCTCCAGAGGAGCAAAAACACGCTCGCAATAAACATCATCTCTCGAATTGTAAAGATGATACAAAATTCTCATTCCCAGATGGCTCATTCCCACCTCGTAGGTATCGGGAAAACAAAACGCAAAACGCACCGAAACCTTGCTCGGGTCTTTTTTTACGCTGCCCCATTCTCCGCCGGTGTATCGTGACGGCTTTTGAGTTTTTTTCAATAATTTATCAAGATTCATACTTTTCTCCCGTTATTTTATGTCGGAATAGCTTACTTCCGCACCGTATTTTATCATCATATCAACAGCATCCTTTTCGGAAATTGAAGTAATCAGATGCTGATTATCGTCAAGTATATGTATAACGCATATCCCGTTTTCGGGGATAAACTTAAGTATTCTCCTGAGCGGAGTGTACTTTGAAACAGAAATTGTTTTTGTTTTATAAATGCCGAAATCCGTCTTTTTATCCTTATAATCAAGCACACTGCACACCGCCGAAATATGGCTGTAGCCGCAATCTGTCGCCAAGCGGTATAAAAGGAATACCGAAACAAGAACGCAGGATATATTGAGCCTTGTTAAATAAAGCACCACGGCACCGAGCAGCAGCATCAGCACCGCAAGAATTTTTGAAACGGTTTTTGTTATGTTGTACCCTCTTATGCTTCCAAGCCCGGAGCTTATTAATATGTAAAACATTCTTCCGCCGTCAAGGGTTAAAATCGGCAAAAGATTAAAAATACCGAGCGCCAAGTTTGCCGCACCCAAAAAGCTTTTTCCGAACAAAACACCCGTTACTATACTGAAAAGCGGGCCGGCAAATGAAATAATCAACTTCTTTTTTGCGTCAAGCTTATTCTCACCCGAAAGATGCATTGCAATACCAAACGGCATAATTTTTATGTATGACACCCTTGCGCCGAAGCCGTATGCGACCGTTATATGCCCAAGCTCATGGATTACAAGGCTTAAATATACAAGCAGCATGGAAAAAAGTGTTTTTGTGAAATAGCCTATCAGAATAAGCAATAAAAATGTGGGATGAACGCTAAAAAACGGTTTTTTCATAATCCTTTTGTTACGCCCTTCGGGTCGACATAGGAATTGTTTTTTATTACCTCGTAATGAAGATGCTGTCCGCTTGAATCGCCGCTATTTCCCATAATCCCGATTTTTTGATTCTTTTTGACTTTGTCTCCCTCGGAAACGCAAAGCTCAGACATATGCCCGTAAAGCGTAACAAACCCGTCTGCGTGCTCGATTTTTATACAGTTCCCGTAGCCTTCCGCGGCACCCGAAAAAATCACGGTACCGCCCTTTGCCGCCAAAATCGGTTCATCCTCTTTTTCAGAAGCTATATCAATTCCGCTGTGCTCCTCCGAAAAACCGTTTGTCACAATGCCGCTTGCCGGACGGGAAAAGGTTTTTCCGCTGATTTTATCCTTGATAAATCCTATATCGGTATTATAGGAAAGAAGCCTTCCAAGCTCATTCGTTTGCGATGCAAAAATGCCAGAATACTTAAACGCAGAGCATATAAGCACAATAATCGCCGCAGAAAGCAAACGATATATAAAGCGGTTTTCACTCATATAATCACCCCGTAGATTATATGAGTACCCGCAAAGTAAAATACTAAATAAAATCCTTCATTACATAATTTGCAAAATCAAAGCCGCGATCGGTTAGCCTTACTGCGACCTTTGTATCCTCCAAAAGACCGAGCCTTATATTCTCGGCAATTTCCTTTTCAAAAACAGAATCCACCGATACACCGAATTTATCGTAAAATTCATTCCTCGCTATCCCCTCGGAAAGCCTAAGAGAAAGCATACAGTATTCGCTCATAAAATCCTTTTCCGACAAAACTTCCTCAATTTCAGGTTTTTTGCCGTTTATATAATCCTCTATACTGTCGCTGTAGAAGTATCTTTTACCGTTTTCAAAGCCGTGGGCTGAGGCACCGAATGCGGCGTAGTCCTCCATCTTCCAATAGCAAAGATTGTGGATACATTCCTTCCCGCATTTTGCAAAATTCGATATTTCATATCTTTTTATTCCGTTTGACGAAAGAAAATCGTTTGCGATCTTATACATTTCTCTTTCAGTCTCCTCGCCCGGCAAGGGAAACGGCAGTTTCTCTCCGAAAGGAGTGTTTTTTTCAACAGTAAGAGAATAGCACGAAACATGAGAAATCCCCAATTCGCAAACCCTTGAAAGGGTTTCCTTCCAATCCTCTGCGGTTTGAGAAGGAAGATTGAACATAACATCCGCATTTATATCAAACCCTATTTTTTGTGCAAGCGAAACCGTTTCCGCAAAATCTCGTTGGGTATGAATTCTGCCTATGATTTTAAGAAGCCTGTCCTGCCACGCCTGAAGCCCTATGCTCAGCCTTGTGACGCCCATGTCCTTAAACAGCCTAAGCTTTTCCTCGTCAACCGTACCGGGATTTGCCTCAATCGTAAATTCAATCGGTGAAGCTTTTTTTGCAATCGCTCCGAGCAAGCGTTCGAGGCAATAAATCGAAAGGGCGGTAGGAGTACCGCCGCCCAAAAATACGCTTTTTATATTATTCAAATTTGAAGAATTTATGTCACGAACAAGCGCATCTACATAGCTGTCAAAATAGCGATCGCCTTTTTCGACGGAATAAAAATCGCAATAGAAACACTTTCTGACACAAAACGGAATATGAATATATAATCCGGACATACTCTTTTACCTGCAATTAATAATGAATTCATCCGTCATAAGCTCATAACGGAAATAAGAAAATTCTTACCGCTTATTCATAAACTTAAAATAATTGTTCCAGTCCTCACGGGACAAATAATGCTCTCCCTCACGAATGTGATAGCCCACATTTCCCTCATGATAAGACTTTGTCGGAAGCGGCAACGCATCATCGGCTACAAAGCCTGCAAGCCCGAGCTTTTCATATACCCTGCCTGCAAGAACACAGGAAAGATATTCAGAATCCGGATCTGCCCATTTATCCTCAAAAGCCGATGCCACATATACCTTTCTCGGTGCACTCGCCGCAACAAGGAAATGCTGGTCAAAGGGCATATCATGCTCACGATTTGCATATTTATAATAGTTTTCGCAGAACCAGTAAGGGAAAACACGGCAAATACGCTCTACTGTTTCGCCTGTTTTATCTCTTGTAATCGCCGCACCGGAGCAGCCCGAATCATTGGAAATTGCGGCGTAATACCTTTGGTCAATCATTCCGGCAACAAGTGCGGTTTTGCCGAGCCTTGAATGGCCCACAACAGCACCCCGGGTTTTATCAAGACAATCAAGGCTCATTGCGTAATCCATTACCCTCGATGCCGCCCATGCCCACATCATTATTTTACCCGGATCATCAGGCTTTCTTTCCTTCCCGTCAAACAGCACGCCCGCAAGACCGTTTGTAAAATCTCCGTCATCGCTCGTAACATCGCTGTAGCATACGGTTAAAACCGCAAAGCCGTTATCTGTTATTTCTTCTGTCGGCTGGTATCTGTCGGGATTATCGTCCCTGAAATTAATGTGGATAAAAAACGGAACATTCGTTTTTCCTATCGGCAAAACGCAGAAAAACGGGAACGAAAATTCCCTTCCGTAAACCTTTCCCTTGCAAAGCATTTTCCTTATTGAAGCACGCCCTGCGCAGAAGGTATTTATTTTGTTCGGATGCTCATCCAACACTTCAAATGTCAAATCCGTAGGGTCCGGCGGCACAATTCCGTATTCCTCACGCATAAGAAGCTCTTTTATTTCTTCTCTTCTTTTATCCCAAGATTCTTTTCCGTCCCAGACCTCGGGAATTTTTCTCTCCTCAATTATCTTATCGAGCACCATACAGTTCCTCCAACACATAATATTTAACCCTATTATAGCACACGATATTCATTAATTCAAGCATTTTAAACTTTTTTATTGAAATTTTTGTTAAATTATGATACAATATTAAATGCATGTTTACTTACACAAGAAAACAGAAGAAAGGGGAATAAAACATGTGGTTTATTTATTCAATTATTGCTCTGCTTTGTTGGAGCGGTTCCGATTTGTTCAGCAAAATCGGCTCAAAACCCGATGATAAATACAGTCATTGGAAAATGGTCATGGCGGTAGGTCTTGTAATGGGGCTTCATGCAATGTACGAGATCTTTATAGGCGGTGTGGAAATAAATCTTTCCATAATCATTAAATACCTTCCGGCGTCCGTTCTCTACATAGTATCAATGATTTTCGGATATGTGGGCCTCAGATATATTGAGCTTTCGGTATCGTCGCCTATTTGCAATTCATCGGGCGCAATCACCGCAATACTTTGCTTTTTGATATTGGGGCAAAAATTGACCCTCGGCCCGACAATCGGCGTAATTATTGTTTGCTTTGGGGTTTTGTTCCTCGGGATAACCGAATATACCGAAGATGATGAGAAGAGAAAGCTCAGGCAAGAATCCTGCAACATAAAATACTCAAAAAGCCTTATCGCAATTATTCTTCCTGTTCTGTACTGTATTCTGGACGCTGCCGGAACCTTCGCAGACAGCATAATTCTCGAAACTCTCGATGAAAATTCTGCAAATGTGGCTTATGAGCTTACATTCCTTATGATGGGAATTGTTGCATTCATATATGTGGTAATAATTAAAAAAGACAGTCTCCTTCCGAAAAGAGAGGCTCCGAAGCTCATCGGTGCGGTTTGCGAAACAGCGGGACAGTTCGCATACATTTTCGCACTTTCAAGCAAGGCTATTTTGGCGGCGCCGGTTATTTCGGCATACTGTGTTGCCTCTGTTGTCTGGAGCAGAATTTTTCTTAAAGAAAAGCTTTCCGTTAAGCATTACGCCGCAATAGTAGTTACGGTTATCGGAATAATAATACTGGGCGTGTACGACATTTAGTCAAAAAATAACGGGCTGTAGCAAAATGCACAGATCGCATAAAGTATAAAAATCCTGAAAATATGACTAAGATAAAAGCAAAAAATAATAGATTAGTCAGTATGGAAATTCATCATAAAACGAGTTTATTAAAATTAAATACTTTATGCTATGAACAAACTTCGCCTCTCGATGTATAACACATACACCTTCGGGTGCGCAAAACAAGGTATTCACCTTATTTTGCCTCAGTTTGTCCATTCTGCACTATTTTTCTCCAGCCCCTCAAAAAGGGTGCAGCAAAACGATTTCAAAAAATCAATTTGCTGCACCCTCTTACTTGTTTAATTTTTTACGGCCGGTAAACAGCTGTTCCGTTCATATCATAAACGGCATAACCGCTGTTTGCATCAGCAAGCTTCTTTGCGTTTTCAAGCTCGGAAAAGGCGCCGATTTGCGACTCGGCATCATCCGAAGACTTTCTCACCCTGTATTTTACGGATGAATCTGAAGTAGGCTCGCTTTCACTTTCTTCTTCGGCTTCGGTTTCCGTAACTTCCTGCACTCTTTCTGAATTCTGCGAATTGTTCTCACTTGTCGCTCTTTCCCTGTTATCACTGAGCTCCTGCGACTCAATCTTTGTAACAATCTTCCTGAGTTCGCTTGCATCGGAGGACGAAAGATATTCCTCGTTCACATGATCGGTAAGGCTCATCGCAGATTCATACTTGCCGTTTTCGTAGTATTCTTTTATGCTGTCAAAAGCATCTTTTGATTCTTCCGCCTTTGAAAGGATGTCTTCCAGTTCCTCGATTTTATCGGCTATGCCGTAATTTTCATACGAATCGGGTATTTTATCAAATGCCTCGGAGGCTTCCTCAAACTCCCGATTATTTATAAGCCGCTTAGCATCGCCGAAATATTTTATTATTTCAAGGATTTCTTCCGCTTCGGTCTTGTCATAGCCGTTGTCCAAAGCCTTTCTGAGCTTTCTCTCGGCAGTTTCCAAATCCCCGTCGCTAAGCGCCGTAATTCCTTCGGAATAATAATCCTCTGCCTTGCTTTTGCAACCCGAAAAACAAAGAACAAGCGCAATCAAAAGCAAAATAGCAGGCAGTATATGCTTTTTCATTACACAATCACCGCCACTGAAAATCTTTATTTTTTGGAATCCTTATCAATAGCTTCCCAAAGTCCGTTAATATAAACAGCACCCAAAGCACGATCATAAAGTCCGTAGCCCGGTCTTCCGGTTTCGCCCCAAATCATTCTTCCGTGGTCAGGACGAATATATCCGTCAAAGCCGTTATCGTGATATGCCTTAACGATACCGTAAATATCCAAAGAACCGCTTTCGGTTCTGTGAGCGGCTTCTTCAAAGCATTTATCTCCGGTAATTTTGATATTTCTGATATGTGCGAAATGAATTCTGTCGCAGTATGTATTAATCATATCAATAATATCGTTGTCGGGTGATACGCCCAAAGAACCGCTGCAAAGAGTCAGTCCGTTATACTTACTGTCATAAAGCTTCAGGAATTTCTCAATGTTCTTTTTGTTTGTGATAATTCTCGGCAGACCGAAAATGCCCCATGGCGGATCATCGGGATGAATAGCCATCTTAACCTTAACCTCTTCGGCAACCTTGATTACCCTGTCAAGGAAATACTTAAGATTGTCCCAAAGCTGATCTTCGCTTATGTTTGCGTACTTGTTAAGAAGTGCCTTCATGCCGTCCTTGGTGTAGCTTGCATCCCAACCCGGAAGCGCAAGATCTCCCGTAAGCGGGTTCATGTCATGCACGGTTTCTTCGTTATATATAAGCGCATGAGAACCGTCGGGAAGCTCAAAATTGAGATCCGAACGAGTCCAGTCAAAAACCGGCATAAAGTTATAACAAACGCAGTCGATACCTGCCTTTGCAAGGTTTCTTAAGGTTGTGCAGTAGTTTTCTATGTACCTGTCACGATCACCGTCACCGGTCTTAATATCCTCATGAACAGGCACGCTTTCAATAACCGAAAGCTGGAGTCCTGCATTTTCAACGGTTTCCTTAAGCTTCATTATTCTCTCATAGGGCCATGCTTCACCTACCGGAATATCATAAATTGCAGAAACAATACCGGTAACGCCCGGAATTTGTTTGATTTTTTCCAATGTTACGGGATCGTCTTCTCCGTACCATCTGAAAGTCATCTGCATATTTCTCATCTCCTTTGTAATATATTGTTAAGGTAATTCTAACATTTTTCTGATAAATATGCAAGTATTTTTATGAAATTAGTTATAAGTTTTTTTCAAAAATCTTGCGATATGCTCTTTAAGGTATTTGTTTTCTTCTCTCGAAAGCGTCGGATCATCCTTCAAAACCGTTGCGGCAGAAGACTGTGCGGCGGAAAGAACCTTCATATCCGTAAAAAGATTTGCGATTTTAAGCTCGGGCAAGCCGTGCTGTTTTGTTCCGAAAAACTCACCGGGCCCGCGAAGCTCCATATCCTTTGCGGAAATCTTAAATCCGTCATTGGTTTGGCACATTATTTTCATTCTTTCGGCAGTAATTTCGCTTTTGCCGTGCGAAAACATTATGCAATACGATTGCCTCGATCCTCTGCCTACTCTGCCTCTGAGCTGATGAAGCTGTGAAAGACCGAATCGTTCGGCATTTTCGATAATCATAACGGTTGCATTGGGCACGTTAACTCCAACCTCAACAACGGTTGTGCTTATCAAAACCTTAAGTCTGCCTTCGGCAAAATCGTTCATGACGGCATCCTTATCCTTGGTTTTTCCGTGCAGAAGCCCGATCGGGTACCCCTTAAGCTCATTTTCTGCAACACGCTCCATAAACTCAACGGCGGCGGCAGCCTCGATTTTATCCGAAGGGTCGATAAGCGGACAAATAATATATCCCTGACCGCCCTCATCAATCTGTTTTTTAAGGAAACCGTAAACTCTGTCACGCATATTTTCCGGCATCGCATAGGTTTTGATTTCCTGTCTTCCGGGAGGCAGCTCGTCAATAACGGAAACATCCAAATCTCCGTAAAGCGTAAGCGCAAGAGTTCTCGGAATGGGAGTTGCCGTCATTATAAGCATATGAGGGCTGTCCCCTTTTTCGGAAAGTGCCGCTCTTTGGCGAACACCGAAACGGTGCTGTTCGTCTGTTATGACAAGCCCCAGATTTTTATATTCAACATCATCCTCAATAAGAGCATGAGTGCCGATAATAACATCAGCCTCACCGCTTTTGATTTTTTCGATTGCCTGAGATTTTTGTTTTTTTGTCATTTTACCCACAAGCAAAAGCACGCTGAATTCCGGCAGAAATGCGGAAAAGGATTCAAAATGCTGACGGGCGAGTATTTCCGTCGGTGCCATGAGAGCCGTCTGAAAGCCGCTTTTTTTCGCCATAAAGCAAGCCGCGGCGGCAACAACGGTTTTGCCGGAGCCCACATCTCCCTGAACAAGCCTATTCATAACCCTTGTTTTCTTAAGGTCATCCGCAATTTCTCCCAGCACTCTTTTTTGTGCGCCCGTAAGAGAAAACGGCAGATTTTCAACAAATTCGGAGGTGTCGGTAAAGGAAAATGAACAGCCTGTGTACCTCTCCCGTTTCTGCTTAAGGCAGGAAAGCGCAAGGGACATCACAAAAAGCTCTTCAAACACAAGCCTTCTGCGTGCGATTTGAAGCGTGCCCTCATTATCGGGAAAATGTATCTGACGAAGCGCATAGTTAATCTCGCAAAGCCTGAATTTTTCCCTCAAAGTCTGGGGCAGTATATCGGGGATGTTGTCCACCTCTTCCAGGCAATTTCTTATAATTTTAAGGCAAATCTTTCTTGTGAGATTTGCGGTAAGACTGTATTTAGGCACAATCGCGGATGTTAAAATTCCGCTTTTATCCACTTCCTCAAATTCGGGAGATGCCATAGTAAGGCCGTAGCGTCCTCTTTCGGTTTTTCCGTAGAAAATATATTCGGTGTTTTCCCGTATTCTTTGTGCCGCAAACTTTTGATTGAACAGAGTTATTTCCATTCTCCCCGTTTCGTCCGACACGAAAAATTTGTACAGAAAAAAGCCCTTGCGGATTTTGTACTCCCTCGGAGTACAATCCGCAAAAGCTCTTATACATACGGATTCGCCGTCATTTACATCGGCAATTTTCACGCACTTTGTCCTATCCTCGTAGCTTTTCGGAAAAAAGTACAGCATATCATAAACCGTATCAACCCCAAGGGTGTGAAACAGCTTAGCGCGTTCTTCGCCGACGCCTTTAATAAAACGAATATCCGAAAACAAATTCATAATTATTCCGCCGATAAAATATAGTAATAAACGGGCTGTCCGCCGCATCTGCAAACGACATCGAACTCATCGTATTTTGTTTCAATCTCGGCAGAAAGCGCTTCCGCCTCCTCCTTGCCGACATCCTCGCCGTAATAAACGCTGATAACCGCGTGCTCCTCCAAATCAACAATATGTTCAAGTGATTTAAGCACTGCCTCACGAGTGGTTTGCTCACTGCAGCAAATTCCGTCATCCGCAACGCCGATAATATCGCCCGATTTAACCTCTATGCCGCCAACCTCCGTATCTCGCACGGCGTAAGTAACCGAGGCACTCTTAACAAGCCCTGCCGCATCGGACATCTGCTGTTCGTTATCGTCGGAATCCTCGGAAAACGCAAGCATTGCGGTGATGCACTGGGGAACATTCTTTGTGGGAATAACAACGAGCTTCTTTTCGGTTTCGATCTCGGCAGCCTGACGGGCTGCAAGAATAATGTTCTTGTTGTTGGGGAACACAAAAACCGTTTCCGCATTTATCTTGTCTGCGGCGTTTAGTATATCGTCCGCACAAGGGTTCATCGTCTGTCCGCCCTCGATAACCTCATCAATTCCTATATCCTTGAGAATGGCTTCAAGACCGCCCCCCGCACAAACGCCGACAAACCCGAACTTTTTGGCATTTTCGGCTTTTTTGTTATCGGATATGCCGATTCTTTCCTTTTCCTGTTCTCGCAGGTTATCAATTTTAATATCCGTAAGCATACCTATGCCAAGGGCAATCTGCAAAACGGTTCCGGGGCAGTCGGTATGAATGTGAACCTTTGTAAATCCGTCGTCATCTATGACCAAAACGCAGTCACCGAGCTTTTTGAGCTTTGGCTCGATTGACTTTCCGTCCTTCTCGGGATTGTCCTTCAGAATAATAAATTCCGTACAGTAATTGAACGGGCTGTCATTATGAAGCTCCGAAGAATCGAGCTTTATGTTGCTTTCTGTGTTCTCGACAGGCTTCTGCTCCGAAAGCTCAACCGCACAACCGTTCAAAACCGCAAAAAGTGCACCCTCCATAAGCTTGACAAGTCCCATACCGCCGGAATCCACAACGCCTGCGGTTTTAAGAACAGGAAGCATTTCGGGGGTTTTTTTAAGAGCATATCTTGCAGAAAGCGCAACCGCCTGCAAAAACTCGCCCAAATCCTCCATATCACGGTTCTTGTCGGCGGCATCCGCCGCAAACCTTGCAACAGTCAGGATAGTGCCCTCCGTAGGCTTCATAACCGCACGGTAAGCGACCTTTGAAGCTTCACAAATGCCGTTAGCCAGATCGTTTATCGTAAGCTCGTCCGCCTCGCCGACACCTTTTGAAAGCCCTCTCAAAAGCTGAGAAAGAATAACACCCGAGTTTCCCCTTGCGCCACGAAGTGCGGAAGAAGCCGCAGCCTTAGCCAAAGCACCGGCTCCCATTCCGCGCATTTTGTTAATTTCTGACGAGGAAGCCATTATTGTTTTAGCCATATTTGTACCCGTATCTCCGTCCGGTACGGGGAACACATTCATATCATTTACAGCCTGTTTGCAATTTTCAAGATTATTCGCAGCGGAAACAATCATCAAGGCAAACAGTTCTCCGTTAACAGTAACCATCTTTACCTCCGATTAATCCGCTCTTACAGCGTCAACAAAAATTGAAACATTGTTGATTTTAATACCCGTTTGTTCCTCAACGGTATAAGTAACGGTTGAAATAATGTTGTCGCCTATTGCGGCGATGTTGATTCCGTTTTCAACCATAATGTGAAGCTCAAGCTCAAATCCGTCATCCTTCTGAATAACCTTTACGCCCTTTGAAAGCGATTCCCTTTTCAGAAGTCCCATAATACCGTCGGTTTTATTCTTAAAAATCATGCCCACAACACCGTAGCAACGAGTTGCGGCATAACCTGCAATATTGCCGATCACATTATCGGTAATTTCAATTTTACCCAAAGCATTCTCTTTTATCATGCTCATAATCATACCTCCATTCAAGGTTGTTGACAGGAAAGCACACCTTTCCCATTCCTATTATAACAGAAATGTTACAGTTTAGTCAAGAGTTTATTGAATACAATTTGCCGCCGTGGCTTGCCCGAGCCGAAAATTCACTGTGTTTCTTCCTATAGATATGCGCCGTTTTATGTCTTATGTCAATTCATAAGCGGATCATTTCAAAAACCGAGCAGTTTTTCGGCATTTTTGTGTAAAATACTGTTTTTCTCGTCATCCGAAAGCCCGAGGGTGTCGAGATTACGCATTTCCCAAGCGGGATCGTGCCAGGGGCAATCCGAGCCGAAAAGAAGCTTATCCGTTCCGTGCTTTTCGACAATCTTAAGCAAAGCGGCTTTCGGCAATCCGCCGTAGCCGAACGAGGTATCAAAATATACCGGCAAGCCGCAAAGCTTATCTATAACCTCCTGCCCCAAATTCAAGCCTCCCCAATGTGCCGCAACAACCGGAGAATCAACACATCTCAAAACCCCGAGAATATTATCGGGCATACCGTGATACGGTGCTTCAAAGCCGTAGTCCAGCCCTGCGTGAAAAAGCATAATAAGCCCCAACGATTCCGCCTTTTTGTATATGGGCTTCATTTTTTCGTCATCCGCAAAAAAGCCTTGATAATCGGGATGAAATTTAACACCCTTAAGTCCTGCATCCTTAATTCTTTCAAGCTCGCAAAGCACATCGGGAGCAGCCGGATGCACCGACCCGAAGGACACAATCATGCCGCCGTTTATGCTTATTGCAAAATCGTTAACCGCCTTCATCTGGTGAGGATTTGTCGCAATATTCATAACGCAAGACTTATCCACGCCCGAGCTTTTCATCAAAGTCTTCAGGCCCAAAACCGTACCGTCCGTTTGCGGAATCATTCCGCCGCAGGCATAGCTTAGCTTTTCTATTGCTCTTTGAGCGATCTTTTCGGGGAAACAATGTGTGTGAAAATCTATAACCATTTGTTTGTTCCTTCCGTATTTTATCTGATATATATTATACCACTGTTTTTGGAAAATGCAACAAAAATCTTAAAAATATACTGTCAGTTTGTGTTTGCGCAAAAATTTTCCGCTCAATTATTTAATTACCTGCAACAAGAATGTTGTAATTTGATACTTTGGAAACCAAAAATACGAAATTATGCCAAAAAAAATGGTTGTGATTTGATATTGTTTTCCAAGTGATTTTGAGATATAATAATTGTAAATAAATATAATAAGGAGTGAAACAGTTAATGAAAACTATTTCAACGAAGCGAATCATTTCATTGCTCGTGGCATTGACCGTTATCGTAAGCTCAATGGCTTTGGTAACCGTTGTTTCTGCTACGGCGGATCTTTCGACCGATTTTGTAAAAACTTATACAGAATCAACTTCCACCACTCAGGCGAGCGATTCTCTTATCAGAACAAAGGCGGGTGAAGATACTGCCTATATGCTCAGAAATTCCAACGACATAAACGGCAGAGACTCTGCATTTGTTGATACGGACGGTGCAGACTACAACACAACGTTGTTTGACGGTTCAACAGGCAACTCAATGAGGGTTGCAAAGCATGCTTCCGCAGCTTCCGATACAACGGATACAAGCGCAGCTGTTCACGGATCGTCCTTGGATATTTCTGAAGCAAGCGCAGTAGTTCCTCGTGCATGGTTTGACAAGTCCGGTCTTGCGGCAGGTGACACGCTCATCGTAAGCGCTTATGCAAGAACCATCGAAGCAGGCAAAACAACAAATTTCAATTTGGTTCTCAGCAAATGGAACTCCCCATCTACAACAGGCTTTACGAAAGAATACGGTACAGGCGGTATGGAAGTAACATCCGCTTGGACAAAATTTAAAGGAACAATCACAGTTCCCGATGATTTTACAACAACCGATGCTTATACCCTTCACTTTGGTTTTGCGCAGAATACTAAGATGGAAACCATAAATGTTTCTTGTCTTTATGCGGCAAAGGCAGCTCCCGTTGATATTAAAACCACTCTCAGCAAGGCTGTTGTAAACCCCGGTGAAAACTTTACCGCAAGAGCAGAAATTCTCAATCAGGTAAATACCACGGACGGTATTGCACAGGATGTAACCTGGTACATAACAAATGAAGACAGAACAGCAGTTATTACCGACGGAAGCATCACAATCAACGGAAGCGGAGAAATCACGGTAAGCAACTCCGCAGCCAAAGGAACATATTATGCTGTAGCCGTTTCAAACGCAAACGAAGCTATGGTTTCCGGCAAAGCCTTTGAGGTTAAACAGAACGCGATTGATGTTTCAACAGATTTCAACAGCGAGATTACTCTGCAGACCTCAACTCAGAAAGGCTCCGACAGCCTTATTATGACAAAGGCGGGCGAAGATACCGCATATATGCTCAGAAACAGCAACGACATCAACGGCAGAAACTCTGCATTTGTTACTTCAGACGGTGCTGACTACGGCACAACACTTTATGACGGTTCTACAGGTAACTCTATGTATCTTGCAAAGCACGCTTCCGCAGCTTCCGATACAACGGACGCAAGCGCGGCTGTTCACGGAACGTCCCTTGGTACTTCCGAAGCAAACGCAGTAGTTCCTCGTGCATGGTTTGACAAGTCAAGCCTTAAGCCCGGAGATAAGCTTCTTGTAAGCGCTTATGCAAGAACAAGGGATGCAGGCGCAAAAACAAACTTTAATATTGTTCTCAGCAATCTGAACAGCGTTTCAAAAACTGCATTTACCGAAGAATACGGTACAGCCGGTATGGAAGTAACAAACGAATGGACAAAATTCGTCGGAATTATCACGGTTCCCGCAGATTTTACAACTACTGATGATTATACCCTCCATTTCGGTTATGCTCAGAACTCAAAGCTCTGCGATATGAACATTTCATGTCTTTATGCGGCAAAGGTTAAGCCGGCTGTAATGACGCTCGATCTTGCAAACAACAGCGTTGTACCGGGCGGTTCAACAACAGCGGTTGCGGCAGTTCTTAACCAGGCAGAAACAAAGAGCGGTGTTGACAACAACCTTACATGGTATGTAACAAACAGCGAAAGAACTGAAATTCTCAAGGATTCCGGTATAACCGTTACACCCGGCGAAAACGGAACGGCAAGTATTTCCGTTGCTGACACAACAGCTGTAGGCACATATTACATTGTTGCAAAAAATGCTGATTCCCAATTAATGGGTAAGCCCCTTACCGTTGCCGAACCTACAGAATACACAATTAACTTCACAAAGAGCGGAAACGGTGCTGTTTATTACGGAAAAGCGGACGAAACTGTTTATACATTTGTTTCCGGTACAAACACCGTTGAAGCCGGAACAAAATCATTTGCATTTGAGCCCGATGAAGGTTATGAGATAGTGTCGATTACATACGGCAGCTCTTCAATCCCCGTTTCTAACAAAGACGGCTTCGCTATTTCACTCATTGTTGACTCCGTAAAGGATCTCACGGTTGTATTTGCCGAAAAGGCAATTGTTAAACCCTCCGTTTTGGCAGGCGAAGCAATAGCTGTTAAAAATTACGATTATTCTGACATCGTTCCCGAAGCACCGGTTTCAAATGCAATAACATTCTATTCATCTATTGAAGTCGGCTACGGATATACGATTTCCGAATGCGGATGCGTTCTTACAAACAAAGACGGTGACTCCATTGATCTTCCTGCATACGCTGTTCCCGAAAACGGAAAGTACGGTATCAGAGCCGTAGGTGCAGCTTTGGAAACAGGAACATATACAGTTAAGCCTTATCTCAAGCTTTCTGATGATTCTGTAGTTTACGGTACGGAAAAGACCGTTACGGTAGAATAAAGCATTTATTATAAAGCACTCCGTCAAATCGGCGGAGTGCTTTTTTGCCCATTCATGTTGTGATTTGATACTTTGAATTTTAAACACTGTAATTAAGCCAAAAAAAATGGTTGTGATTTGATATTTATTTTTTTGCGGTTTTATTGTATAATATACCTAATAAGTATATAAGGATGACGCAGATGAAAATAACACTGAATAGCGATAAAGGCTTAATCGAAAGCCTGAAAATATCAAATAAAGAATTACTTAAATCACCGAAGGATTTATTTTCTATCGTGCTTTTGAAGGACGGAGAGAGGAAATTTATAAAATCATCCGACTGCGACAGCATAGAGCATAAATCCGTAAACGGTTCGGAAAAGCTTTCGTTTTGCTATGACGGTCTTTCGGTAGAAACCGAAATTGTATCGGGCGACAAAGAAATTAATTTCGGAATATCAATCAACAACAAAACCGATTATTACATAGAAAAGCTTCGCTATCCGAATTTGAGTATTATTGACGATTTGAAGGGAAACGGCGGAGATTCAAAGCTGTTTCTGCCCTACTGCGAAGGCTTCGTTTGCGAAAAGCTTTCAGAAGCCGCCGGTACGGACAAAAAGCTTTACCCGGGGCTTATCAATATGCAGTTTATGGGATACTATGACAGCCAAGTAGGTATGTATTACGCCTGCGAGGATGCAAACTGCACCCCAAAGGAGATTGACTGCAAGTCGGCAAACGGCGAGATTGACCTTATAATAAGCAGCTTTATTGCTGTTTCTCCCAACGAAACATACGAAAACAAGGATTATTCGGTAATTAAGGAATTCAGCGGCGATTGGCGTGATGCCTGCGAGCTTTACAGGAATTTCACAGACGATTCCGATTTTTCTCTTCCGAAAAAGCTAAAGGACGATGCAAGTCTTCCGAAATGGTGTGACGAGTCGCCTCTTTTTGTCATATACCCCGTAAGAAGTATCGTGGGTGTTGATTATTTCGGGCCTAACGAGTACTTCCCTTATATAAACGGTAAAAAGTATATTGACGATTTGAAATCGGATGTTGACTCCCCCGTTATGGCACTTTTAATCAACTGGGAGGGCTCGGCACCTTGGTGCCCTCCGTTCATCTGGCCGCCCTACGGCGGAGAAAAGCCTCTTTCCGATTTTGTGGAGGCAATGCATAAGGACGGGGATTATGTGGGGCTTTATGCAAGCGGCATAAACTGGACGGACAAGAGCGTGTTCTGCCCCGAATATGATATGACAAAGTACCGTCTTGAAAATAATATTGACGATATTCTTTGTCGGGACGAAAATGGGGAGCTTGATCCCGAAAAATGCGTTCGCTCCGTCAGGTCGGGTTATCATATGTGTCCTTCCTGCGACGAAACCAAAAGAATAACATACGAACAAACAGATAAAATTGCAGAGTGCAATATAGATTACCTTCAATATTTTGATCAGAACTGCGGCGGTGCGCCGGATCATTGCTACAGCAAAAATCACGGTCATGTGCCCGTTCACGGTAAATGGTCAAACGACGAAATGAAGGATATTCTTAAAAATATAGTTGAAAGAATGAATGACAGAGGCGCGTCCTGCCTTCTGGGTGCGGAAAGCTCTCCCTCCGATTGCTTTATAGGCGAGCTTCGCACGAATGATTTGAGGTTCGAGTGGCCAATGTCCCTTGCACCGTTTACCGGTCTTTTGCAAGGCAATTGCGTACCTGCTTTCCAATATGTATTCCATGAATACAGCATGAATTTTATGGGAAATCAGTGCATTTTCGACAGCATCTTCCCCGGAAAGCTCAACCATAAATCGCTCAATCTCAGGCTTGCATATTCCTTTGCGGCAGGCGATATGCTTACGGTTGTTCTTAAATCCGGAGGAGAAATTCACTATAACTGGGGTGCTTCATGGCTTGTCCCCGGTCCTTGCCAAAAGGAAACAAAAGCATTTATCAAAGAGCTGTCTTCCATGCGCAGAGGTCTTGCTAAAAAATTCCTTCTCTACGGAAGAATGGAAAAAGTCGATGTCAAGGTTTCAGGCTCCGTTTCTCTTTCGGGCAAGGATGACAAAACCATTACATATCCGGCAGTTTTCGCTTCCGCATGGAGCTACGAAAACGAAAAAGCGGTTATTCTGGTAAATCACACAACTCAAACGCAAAAAGTCGAGCTGTGCGAAGAATATAAATACAGCTTCACATCAGATGAAATTGCAGATTCGCCCGTAAGCGGAATTATTGAAATCCCACCGCTTAAATCAATCGGGCTTATCAAATAGATCTTTGAAGCATTGCTATTATTGAAAGGGGGCTGCTTTGTAAATTAGAAATGCTTCATTAATAATACCAAATACTAAACAAGGAGTGATTCAGTAATGAAAAAAGGCTTTAAACGCATAATCCCGCTGTTCTTGGTTCTTACGATGATTGTGACATCATTGGTATCCGTTACTGCGGTTTCGGCTGCTGAACCCGACCTTTCAAAGGATTATGTAAAAACATTTACAGAGTCCGGCACCAAGACTCAAGCTCCGGATTCTCTTATCAGAACAAAGGCGGGCGAGGATACCGCCTATATGCTCAGAAATTCCAACGATTTTTCGGGCAGAAACTCTGCTTTTGTTGATACCGACGGTGCAGACTACGGCACAACACTGTTTGACGGATCAACAGGTAACTCCATGTATATTGCAAAGCATTCTTCCGCATCTTCCGATACAACGGATGCAAGCGTGGCTGTTTACGGAACATCCCTGGGCACTTCCGAAGCAAGCGGAGTAGTTCCTCGTGCTTGGTTTGACAAGTCAAGCCTTAAGCCCGGAGATACGCTCGTTGTAAGCGCTTATGCAAGAAGTAAAAATGCGGACGCAACAACTAAATTTAATATTGTTCTCAGCAATTTGAACAGTGTTTCAAAAACCGCTTTCACAAAAGAATACGGAACTGCCGGCATGGAAGTAACATCCGATTGGACAAAATTTGAAGGAACAATCACAGTTCCCGATGATTTTACAACTACCGATAATTACACCCTCCATTTCGGTTATGCTCAGAACACAAAGATGGAAAGCATGAATGTTTCCTGTCTTTATGCGGCAAAGGCAGCACCGGTTGATATTAAGACAACCCTCAGCTCAACCACCGCAAAACCCGGCGAAACCATAAATGCAAAAGCTGAAATTCTCAACCAACTCGGTAACACTGACGGTGTTTCTCAGGATGTAACTTGGTACATCACCAACGAAGCAAGAGATACCGTTATAACTGATGCGGTTTCAATCTCCGACACCGGTGTAATTACCGTTTCCGACAATGCAGAAGGTACATACTTCGCCGTTGCTGTTTCCACAGCAAACAGCGAAATGGTTTCCGGAGCGGAATTTTCAATCGGAGAAGGAGAACTTGACCTTACACAGGATTTTGTAAAAACCTTTACAGAGTCCGACTCCAAGGCTCAGGCTCCGGATTCTCTTATCAGAACAAAGGCGGGCGAGACAGCTGCCTATATGCTCAGAAATTCCAACGATTTTTCGGGCAGAAACTCTGCATTCGTTGATACCGACGGTGCAGACTACGGTATTACATTGTTTGACGGTTCAACAGGTAACTCAACGAAGATTGCAAAGCACGCTTCTGCAGCTTCCGATACAACGGACGCAAGCGTGGCTGTTTACGGAACATCCTTGGGCACTTCTGAAGCAAGCGGAGCAGTACCTCGTGCTTGGTTTGACAAGTCCGGTCTTAAGCCCGGAGATAAGCTCGTTGTAAGTGCTTATGCAAAGACTTCCGAAACAGACAAAACAACGAAATTCAATTTGGTTCTCAGCAAATGGAACTCCGTATCTACAACAGGCTTTACGAAAGAATACGGTACAGCCGGTATGGAAGTAACAGGCGAATGGAAAAAATTCGTGGGCACAATCACGGTTCCCGATGATTTTACAACAGATGACGCTTATACCCTTCACTTCGGTTTTGCGCAGAACACAAAGATGGAAAGCATGAATGTTTCCTGTCTTTATGCGGCAAAGGTGGCACCCGTTGATATTAAGACCGAGCTCACAAAGGCTTCTGTTCAGCCGGGCGAAACCTTCAAAGCAAATGTCGAAATATTCAATCAGGTAGGAACTAAAGAAGGCATTTCTCAGGAAGCAAAATGGTATGTAACAAACAGTGACAGAACTACCGTTATAAAAGATTCCGGAATAACAGTTTCCGATGACGGTACAGTTACTGTTTCAGAGTCTGCAAATGAAGGCAGTTACAATCTCGTGGCTGTTGCAACGGCTGATAAAAAGCTCATTTCCGGCCAGCCTATCGAGGTTAAAAACGGTGCGGTTGACCTCACAAAGGACTTTTCCAGCACAATAGTAATGCAGACCTCAACTCAGAAAGGCTCCGACAGCCTTATCATGACAAAGGCGGGCGAAGATACCGCCTATATGCTCAGAAACAGCAACGACATCAACGGCAGAAACTCTGCATTTGTTGATTCGGACGGCGCAGACTACGGCACAACACTTTATGACGGTACAACAGGCAACTCTATGTATCTTGCAAAGCACGCTTCCGCAACTTCAGATACAACGGACGCAAGCGTGGCTGTTTACGGAACATCCCTTGGCACTTCCGAAGCAAACGCAGTAGTTCCTCGTGCATGGTTTGACAAGTCAAGCCTTAAGCCCGGAGATAAGCTTCTTGTAAGCGCTTATGCAAGAACAAGGGATGCAGGCGCAAAAACAAACTTTAATATTGTTCTCAGCAATCTGAACAGCGTTTCAAAAACTGCATTTACCGAAGAATACGGTACAGCCGGTATGGAAGTAACAAACGAATGGACAAAATTCGTCGGAATTATCACGGTTCCCGCAGATTTTACAACTACTGATGATTATACCCTCCATTTCGGTTATGCTCAGAACTCAAAGCTCTGCGATATGAACATTTCATGCCTTTATGCAGC
Source organism: uncultured Eubacteriales bacterium (assembly GCA_902492655.1). Classification (GTDB taxonomy): domain Bacteria; phylum Bacillota; class Clostridia; order HGM11514; family HGM11514; genus CAKSKB01. The sequence continues at coordinate 42,953 of CABUMF010000011.1, forward strand.
TAAGGTTCAGCCCGCAAAATTCGATGTCACACTCGAAGAAACATCGGTTGAACCCGGAAACAGCATAACGGTTAACGCAAAAATAGTTAACCAGGCAGGAACAAAGAACGGCGTTTCCAACACCTTTAAATGGTATGTAACAAACGATGACAGAACTGAAATACTCAGCGATTCCGGTATCACGGTTACACCTACCGCTAACGAAGGAGAAGCAACCATCGCCGTTTCAAGCAACGCACAAAGAGGTAACTATTACATAGTTGCTGTATCTTCCACAGGCGAAACAAAGGGACAGATGTTTGAAGTAGGCGGCATTGATCCCGACATGACAAAGCTTGAGCTTTATATTTCAAACGATGGTAATGACAGCAACACAGGAAGCATAGATAAGCCCTTCAAAACATTTGAAAGAGCAAAGGATTATATTGCTAACTTCAAAAAGAGAGATATTCCCATTACGGTTTATATCCGCGGCGGCGAATATACTCTTGCAAGCACCCTCAGCTTTGGCGCAAAAGACAGCGGCGCATCGCCTTCAGCACCGGTTACATATAAAGCTTATAACGGTGAAGAAGTTGTATTAACAGCAAGCAAGTCCTATGATATTTCAAAATTCGCTCCCATTTCGGGCGACATGAAGGATTACCTTTCCGATGATGCAAAGAATAACGTGCTTGTTGCAAAGGCATCAGACATTGGTCTTGATCCCATTGACATCACAATTACAGATTCAACATTTGCACTCGGCGCACCCCTTATGATGATTGACAATCAGGCTATGAACCTCTCGCGCTATCCCAACTCGGACAGCAACGAAGATTGGCTCATCGGTCAGCCGGTTGATCCTAAGGGCGGCAATAACACAAATCCCGTTATCAGCCTCCCGAACGAAGAAAAGCTGTTCAATATGTCTTACAGAACAGAAGATTTTATCTACCACGGATATATTGCTTGGGGCTGGGCTGCAAACTATTTCAAGGCAACGCTCAATCCTGAAGCTAAAACCGTAAACGGAACAACCGCAACATACTACGGAATTACAAGCGGTCAGAAAAAGCCGATTCATGTATTCAACTCGTTTGAAGCACTGGATCAGCCGGGCGAATGGTACTACGATAAGTCAAGCGATTTGCTTTATATCTATCCGTTTGAATCTACAACGGAAGAATCAAAGCTCTACATCTCGACCGCATCGTATGACCTTATTTCGCTCAACGGAACGAAGAATTTCAACATCGAAGGAATAAGAATAACATCTTCAAACCGCTCGGGTGTTAAGCTTTACGGAACAGATAATGTTACAATCAACAACTGCGTAATTAACAACTTCGGTAACACAGCCGTAAATGCCGAAAAATCAACTAACTTTACACTCGAAAACAGCAATATTTATCATACAGCTCTCACCGCAATAGCAATAAACGGCGGAGATATTGAAACAATGACGCCTTCGGGCAACATCATTAAAAACAATCTGATTCACGATGCACTTAAGTACAAGGAATTCCACATTCCTGCCGTTGTCATCAGAGGTGTTGAACCCCATGTTGAAAGCAATGAGTTCTACAACATTCCTCTTGCGGCAATCGGTTTTTCCGCAGCAGGCGACGTGGAAACCTCGGTTAACTCCGTAATAGAGTACAACACGTTCCATGAATGTTGTACAAACGCTGTTGACTATGCTGTAATCTACGGCGGCCGTGATTTCAGATCTCTCGGAACAACAGTAAGATACAATCATTTCTACAATATTTCAAATAACCTTGACGCATACGGCTTCTCCGCTTCTGCAGTATTCGGAGATGATGCTACATCGTCAATGACAATTACAAATAATATCGTAGGTCCCGGAAGCAGCGGATTGAACACAGAAGCTTTCAAGATTAACTGGGGACATGACAATGTTATTTCAAACAACCTGGTAATTGATGTACCGGCACTGTTCTATGTTTATAAAGTTGATGACTTTGTGGACAGAATAGAAAGACTCTATGATGCTTCATTCGGTTCAGAAGCACCTCCTACGCTTCCTATGTGCTGGGATAATGTAAATTATCAGACAAAGTGGCCTTGGGTTAAAGCGTTTAAGGACGGAAATGGCTACTATGTTCCGAATACCATTTCAAAAAACATTCTTGTTTTCATTGACAACACGCCTCACACCGTAAGTGGTTGGGCACAGTTTAATGATACATATTATGTTTACAACAACGGTAAGCCCGGTTCTGACGAGCCTGATATTGAAGGCTTCACGACAAACCTTGTTATCAGAAGGAAAAATAACTCGGGCAACAAAGCTCTGTTCGCAGATTATGACGGCGGAAACTACAGCTTAAATGCCGAAACTCTTGCAAAGGTTGAAGGCTTTGAAAACATTGATCAGTCAAAGATAGGCATTAAAACATTTGAATATGACGGAAATACTCTTATTCCCGGCGGCGCAAAGCCCGTTGCATCCGATGTAAAGATAGAAGGTCTTGCAAAGGTCGGAAAGACAATAAGCGCAAATTACTCTTATTCAAGTGCTGACGGCGCAAATAACGGAACATCCTATGCTAACTTCTACCTCTTGGAGGATGAAAACGAAAGCTTCTATCTTAACTACAAAAAGCTTTCGGATAACAGCGGTCTTAACAGCTATAAGATTTCTCCCGAATGTGAAGGCAAGTGGATTAAGTGCAAGGTTACTCCCGTAAATGAAGACGGTACAGTCGGCGAGGCAGTTTGGTCCGAACCGATCTATGTTGAGCTTTCGGGAAGTGCGGATAAAGATGAGCTTTATGAGCTTATACAGACCGTTAAAGCATTTGTCGACGCTGCCGAAACAGGTTCTGAGCCCGGACAATATCCGGAATCCGAAGCCGAGCTTATCAGAGCTGCCGTTTCTTCCGCAGAGGAAGTTCTCGGAAACGCAAGCGCAACTCAGTATGCGGTTGATACCGAAAAGGCAAATCTCGATAAAGCTTTCAAGAGATTCAAGAACAGCCAGAATATCGCAGAAAATGTTTCAAAGATAAACATTGCTCCGTTTATTAAGGATGCCGAAAACTGGACATTCTTCAACAATAATTATGAGCTAAGCGAAACAGCAATAAAGATTTACGACGGTTATCAGTGGGCTACTCTCAACAACAAGTTCACAAATACTGAGCTTTCGTTCCGTTATAAGCAGAAGGTTCAGGGTGATGCTTGGGCAGGATTCTATTTCGCTCAGCAGGAAGTATCTCAGTATCCTTGGGCAACAACAGGTGTTCTTCTCGTTCTCTCAGCCAACGGCGCAGAGCTTCAGATAAGAGACGGAATAACCGCTTGTACCGAGGAAACAGGCAGATTTATCACAAACAAAGATATTTCTTTTGAAAATGACAGAACATATGACATAACAGCAGGTATGTACGATGTATCTTCCTCGGCTGTAAGAATTTATGTGATTGTTGACGGCGAAACGATATTCGACACAACAGTATCAAGTGATGTACTTGTATCTAAGGAAGGTTACTTCGGAGCAATTGCCCCCGGAGGTACCGAAGTTACAATCAGCGGAGCAAAGGTTGATAAGTCCGAGCTTGAGGCAGTCCTTGCATCGGCAAAAGAAGCCTTGGACAACGCTGAAACAGGTACGGATTACAACCAGTACAGTGCAGCTGATGTAGCAAAACTCAACGCAGCTTATGACCAGGCTAACTCTGTTTTTGCAGATGAAGCCGCAACATCAGACAGCGTTAACCGTGCAACATACGCTCTTGGCGATGCACTTGAAGCGTTCAAGAAGACAGCCGTAACCAAGAAAAACTTCACCGGTGACGGAAATGTTACGATTAACACAGATACCGATAAATCCGTATTTAATGTTACGGAAGGTACAAACGCTACCGTAAGCGGAGCTAAGAATGTAGAGCTTCCCGAAATCGAGAGCACCTCGAACGGCGTAAGCATGAACATTCCCAACGGCACAAAGCTTAACGGAAGCGATTGGGACGGCACATTCAGATTACCCACAATCGTAGCTGAGCCTTCTGCAAAGCCCGGTAGTGTAACAGTTCAAAAAGTATATGCAATGGGCAGTGCAACCCCGATTGAGAGCGATGAGTGGATTACAATAGTTATCAAAGGCATGAAGGATACAAAGCTTGCATACCTTGCAGAAACCGGCAAATACAAGACAATAAGCGATAAAGCAGGCGCAGTACCTATGTACAGAGAGGCTGACGGAAACGATGCGGTTATCCACACCAAGCTTCTTACCGAAATCATCGCCTTTGAAACAATAGGCACCGAAGAATCCGGTGAAACAGAACAACCCGGAGGACCGACCGGAGATACCGTAATCAATACCATAGGCGGAAGCAAAGGTAATAACGCATTCTATTCGGGAGATACAACCTCACCGAACGCAACCATTCAGTTTACGGATATGATTAACCATTGGGCAATGGCCGATGTAATGGCAATGAACAAGGCAGGAATCGTATCCGGTGTAACGGACACTCTCTTTGAACCTGACCGCAACATTACAAGAGCTGAATTTGCGGCAATAATTGCAAGAGCACTTAAGCTTTCGGATAAGGCGGCAGATTACAAGGATGTTTCGGACGAATGGTTTGCACCTTATGTTGGAGCTTGCTCCGATGCAGGAATTATCTCCGGTTATGAAGGATTCTTCAGACCGAACGATAACATCACAAGACAGGAAATGGCAGTAATAATCGTAAACGCATACTCCTATCTTGAAAAGCAGGGCGCAAACGGAGGAATTGATAAATTCACCGATAAAGCCGAAATCGCAGATTGGGCAAAGGCTGCTGTTGATACAGCATCGTCTGTAGGCTTGATCTCCGGTATGGGCGACGGTACATTTGCACCAAGCGCAAATGCAACACGCGCTCAGGCTACAAGCATCGTTAAGAGATTGCTTGATAAATAAGCGCATTTCTCTCTCCTTATTTTGTATAGTCAAGGAGGCGGCATACATGCCGCCTCCTTGACATATTTTATAGCAAAAATTTTTAAAAAAGAAAAAGACGTGCTTTGCACACGTCCTTTTTCAAGATCTTGAAAAGAGAACTATTTGAGTTCAACAGATGCGCCTGCTTCTTCAAGTTTAGCCTTGATAGCTTCAGCATCTTCTTTTGAAGCCGCTTCCTTAAGAGTTGTGGGAGCGTTGTCAACAGCGTCCTTAGCTTCTTTGAGACCAAGACCTGTGATTTCTCTAACAACCTTAATAACATTGAGCTTTTTGTCTCCTGCAGCAGCTAAAACTACATCAAATTCAGTCTTTTCTTCAGCAGCGGGTGCAGCAGCAGCTCCGGGAGCAGCAGCAACAACAGCAGCAGAAGCGGAAACACCGAATTCTTCTTCAAGAGCCTTAACAAGCTCGCTGAGTTCCAAGACAGTTAAAGCCTTAACTTCTTCGATAATAGCTGTAATCTTTTCGCTCATATCGTTGTACCTCCATTAATAAATTTCCCAAATTGCCGTTAGGCTGTTTCTTCCTGTTCCTTCTTTTCAGCAATAGCTTTGATAGCCATAGCAAATTTCTGGATAGGAGCATTCAAGCCAACAACAGTCTGGGTAAGCAGTACTTCCTTGGAAGGAAGATCTGCCATAGCCTTGATTTCATCAAGACTCATGATTTTACCTTCAACAAATCCGGCCTTAAAGTTGAAGTCCTCATGTTCCTTAACATATTTGTTAAGAACTCTGGCAGGAGCAACTACGTCATCATAGCTGAGAGCTACTGATGTAGGACCGTTAAGAGACGGATCGAGTTCCTGCATTCCCAGGTTGTTTGCAGCGAATCTTATAAGAGTGTTTTTAACAACCTTATATTCAACGCCTGCTTCTCTGAGTTCGTTACGCAGCTTAGTGTCCTGTTCAACAGTAAGTCCTGCGTAGCTTACAAAAACTCCGGAGACAGCTTTCTGGAACTTTTCCGTAAGCTGTTCTACCATGTCTTTCTTTTGTTGAAGAACTTTTTCGCTTGGCATTAAAAGTTCACCTCCAAAATGACGATAGTGAAAAATGCGGATTACAAAAGGTGGCAAGCCTTAAGTAATCAGAATGATTTTGAGGTGTTAACCCCACACGATTCGGCGGCATGGCAAGTACCCTCCGACCGTGTATAATTAAAAACAGTCCTCTGCCACAGACAAAGAACTGTAATTAAACATATTAAGTTTAATAACATTCTCCTCGGCAGGATTTACGCTTTCGCACCTGCTGTCTATGGAAAACTGATTTTGATTACCTAAGTATATTATCACAAAATAACGGCTTTGTCAATACCCCTTTTCAAAAAAAATCAATTTTTTCGTACGGCGTCCGTCAATTTGTTAATTTTTTACAAGTTTTTGTAAATAACACTTGACAAAAGCGGTTATTTTCTATATAATATAAGTATGGTTTTTTAGCCAAATATTATATTATTATGGAGAAAAATATGAAAAGACTGTTATCAGCAATTATCATCGCATGTTTGCTCTTAACTTCGTTTTCAACGGTACTTGCCGCCGAAAACGATATTGTTTTGGCAAAATTTTTGTTTGTATCACCCACCGGCTCGGATGATGCCGACGGTACTTTGAAAGCACCTTTCCAAACTATCGAAAAGGCATTGGAAGTTGCAAATACCATCGACTCTAAGGTTGTTATCAACCTCAGAGGGGGTACTTACAGCGTTTCAAACACAATACACCTTAATTCATTAACTTACGGTAAGTGCTACGACAATATTGTGTTGAGAGGAACTCCCGGCGAAAGTGTTACAATCACGGCCGGTAAAACAATTCCGTTTTCTTCGTTTTCAAAAGTAACCGATACCAACTTTTTGGATAAATTGTCTGATCAGACAAAGCGTGACAGCATTTATTCCGTAAGTCTTCCTTCTGTCGGGATAACTGATTACGGCGAAATTAAAATCCAAGGTATGGGTATGGGAAATGCAGATGCAAGCGTCTTAGGCTATGCTCCCACACTTTCCTACAACGATACCTCGCTCCAGATGGCAAGATATCCTAACAGTGGTTATCTGTTAACCGAAACTGCCGTTTTTGACGGTATGACCGGCGACGGTTATTACGGTAATCTCGGAAGAGCGGAATTTACAACAACAGATAAAAGATATAATTCTTGGGCAAAAAAGGATGTTTGGGCTGCCGGTTATTTCCGCCACGATTGGGCAGATTCAACCGCACCCTGTGACTTTAACACAGCGGATGACACAATTTACACATATGTAACTAAGGCATACGGCTTGACAGAGAACAGAAGATTCTATTTCTTCAATGTTCCGGAAGAAATTGATGTGCCCGGTGAATGGTATCTTGATCGCGAAACCGGCATTCTCTACCTCTATCCCACAGAAGAAATGAAAAACACGGATAGTCTTCTTTTCTCGTCATCAACAAACACTATATTAAATTTATTGAACACTTCAAACTTTTCAATAGAAAATATCAAGTTTGAAGGAACCTGCGACAAAGGTTTATATATTGCAAATTGTGACAATGTGAAAATTTACTGCTGTGAGTTTTCCTCAATAGGTAATACTGCGGTATACATATATAAGTCAACAAATTCGGGCGTTGATTGTTCGCACTTCCACGATATTGGTTCGATAGGTATTACTATTGACGCTTGCGGTGACAGAGAAACTCTTACAGCGTCCAACTGTTATGTAACAAATACTGAAATTGAAAGATTCCAGAACTACAAACGAACCTACGGCCCTGCGATCAGCATTATCAATTACACCGTAGGATCCCACATAGCACACAACAAGATTCATAATGCCCCACATTATGCAATATCATATTTAGGAAACGATAACATTATCGAATATAACGATATTTACGATGTTTGTAAGGAAACCCGTGACTGCGGTGCGGTTTACACAGGAAGAAACTGGTCAACATGGGGTAATATTTTCCGTTATAACTATGTTCACGATATGAATATCGACTCCACATCAACGACTTCATTCGGCGTTCACGGTATTTATCTTGACGATATGAGCTCCCAGACGGATGTTTACGGAAATGTATTTGCAAATATCCCCTCTGCAGGTCTTATAGGCGGCGGCAGAAACAACCGTTTTGTAAACAATTTAATGATTGATTGCGATACAGGTTTAAGATATGACCAGCGTGCCGCAAATGAATATAATCCCAACGCAACACACCATGAGGAATATACATACAACGGCGTAACAAAGGGCTACAGCTGGGGCGTTACAACATGCTTTGAAAGCTTGTTGAATGCAAAGAATTCCAATGGCGAGCTCCTCTACAAAACAGATGCTTGGACATCAAAGTACACAGGATATTCTCAGTGGCCAAATTCAGCGCAGCAGTATATGCTTGAAGATGACCCCGAAATTCCAAAGTATGCAACGGTTAAGAACAATGTATTTTACAACAAAACTCTCGCAAACGGCAAAAGCACTATAGATGAAAAGGTTAAAGTTTCAACCTACAGTGACATCCAAAGCGATGTAAGAATCTATTCTTCTTCTTATTTTGCAGATTATTCCGGCAAGGACTACACGTTAACAGACGCAGGATTGAAAAAAATCAGAAATTCAGCTCCGGATTTTGAAGCGATCGACTTTAAGAGCATCGGTCAGACGGCTTATATTTACGAAAGCAACTATGTAAGCGACGAGGCATCGTTTATGTCAACCGGAGCTCAGCAGAGTGCATATTTCAGCTATACAAAGGGCGAGGAAAATATTGTTTCAAAGCATGCTCTCTATGCTTACGCTAAGTTCTCCTGCGACAGTAATAATATTGCGGAAACCGGATTTAACATCACAAACAGCAAGGGCATTTCAATCAACTGTCCCATTCACACAGTCCCTACGGGTGATGCGTTTGCCGTAAGAGTTGTGGGAGCCGGATTGGTTGCCGATACCTATACGGTTCAGCCGTACCTTAACACAAAAGACGGAAGAAATATTTTGGGAGAAGAACAATCCATAGTTATCAAGCCTGCAATTCTGGCAGGAGTTGAAAGCGGCGAGGCGGATGTTACGATTTACGAAATAGAATCTTTCAAATAATAACCCAAAATACTGTGCCGGAATTCCGGTACAGTATTTTTTACTCTTGCAAATCTTTTCAAAATATGTTATAATATACACATTGAAACGGTGTAAAGCAAGTCGCAAAACGGCTTGCCGCCTATGTTTGGTTAATTTTCTCGGAAGGACAGTGACAAAATGCTATATAATGCAGGATTAATTTTGGAAGGCGGTGCAATGCGAGGTGTGTACACATGCGGCGTTATTGACTGCTTTATAGAAAACAACATCATGTTCAAAAGTGTTTACGGTGTTTCTGCAGGTGCAGGTCACGCCTTCAGTTACCTTTCGGGGCAAAAAGGAAGAGCATTCCATGCAAACACCGACTATTTGAAAGGATACAACTATCTCGGGCTAGGCAGTCTTTTAAAAACAGGAAGCCTTTTCAATATGGATTTGATTTACGATACCATTCCGAAAAAACTTTTGTATTTCGACCATAAAGCGTTCAAAAGCTCTCCGATGTCCTTATATGCGGTTGTTACTAATTGCGAAACCGGAAAGCCCGAGTATCTCGAAATTAAGGACTCGGAAAAGCAAATGGATATATCCAGGGCTTCAGGCTCCCTGCCGTTCATATCACCGCCCGTCAAAATCGGCGATAAAACATATTTTGACGGCGGAATAGTCGATTCCATTCCGCTTCAAAAATCCATTACGGACGGCAACGAATATAATGTGGTGGTTCTTACACGAGATGAAAGCTACCGTAAACCACCCGAAAAATCAGCAATGCTTGTTAAGCTCAAATACAGGCAGTATCCTAAGCTCTATGATGCCATTAAAAACCGCCATAAAATGTATAACAGCGAGCTTGAGCTTATAGCATCGGAGGAAGCCGCAGGAAAAACCATAGTAATCCGCCCAAAACACAAGGTTACGGTTAAGCGTGCCGATACCGACATGAAAAAGCTTACCGCTCTTTATAATGACGGTTATAGGGATGCCTGCGATTTGCTGGAAAAGATAAAAAAGTTACCTCTTTGCGAATGATATTTTGTGCAAATTGTCAGCTGTTTTTTTATCAAAAAGCTTGCAAAACACATGAATTTATGATATAATATTACGGCAATAAATTAATACACACGCACTTTGACCGCCGTCAGATTGCATATCTAATATGTTTGGCTGCGGGGTGAGAGGTGCGGAGGTATAAAAAATAGGAGGATATTAATATGTCAGTTATTGCAATGAAACAACTTTTGGAGGCAGGTGTTCATTTCGGACATCAGACAAGAAGATGGAACCCTAAAATGGCTGAATACATCTTCACCGAAAGAAACGGTATCTACATTATCGACCTTCAGAAAACAGTTAAGAAGGTTGAAGAAGCTTACAATTTCGTAAGAGAAATTGCAGCAAACGGAGAAGAGGTTCTCTTTGTAGGAACAAAGAAGCAGGCTCAGGATTCCATCAAGGAAGAGGCTGAACGCGTTGGTATGTACTATGTAAACGCAAGATGGCTCGGCGGAATGCTCACAAACTTCAAGACAATCAGAAAGAGAATCGACAGACTCAATCAGATTAAGAAAATGGAAGAAGACGGTACATTCGACCTTCTCCCCAAGAAAGAAGTTATTAAGCTTAAGGGCGAGCTTGAAAAGCTCGAAAAGTTCCTCGGCGGTATCAAAGAAATGAAGAAGCTCCCCGGCGCTCTCTTTGTTGTTGACCCCAAAAAGGAAAGAATAGCTATTCAGGAAGCAAGAAAGCTTTCTATACCGATCGTTGCTATCGTTGATACAAACTGCGATCCTGATGAGGTTGACTATGTAATCCCCGGTAACGATGATGCTATCCGTGCGGTTAAGCTTATTGCATCAACAATGGCAAACGCTATTATCGAAGGCAGACAGGGCGAACAGTTTGAAGAAGCTGCAGAAGAAGCTGCTGCTGAAGATGCTGAATAATAAATTATTACGGGAGGTATATTGATTATGGCTGCTATTACAGCTCAGATGGTTAAAGATTTAAGAGAAACAACCGGCTGCGGTATGATGGACTGCAAAAAGGCTCTTACCGAAACAGACGGTGATTTTGATAAGGCTGTTGATTTTCTCCGTGAAAAGGGACTTGCAACAGCTCAGAAAAAGGCAGGAAGAATTGCTTCCGAAGGTCTTGTTGACATTTTGGTTGACGGCAATATAGGCGCAATGGTTGAAGTTAACTCCGAAACCGACTTCGTTGCAAAGAATGCTGAATTTCAGACATTCGTTAAGAATGTTGCCCGTCAGGTTATCGCAATAAACCCTGCTGATACAGAGGCGCTTCTTGCTTCAAAGTTTATTGATGATGAATCTGTAACAATCAAGGATATGCTTACAGAAAAGATTGCAAAAATCGGTGAAAACATGAACGTTCGTCGTTTTGCAAGATTTGAAGGTAATGTTGTTGGATATGTTCACATGGCAGGAAGAATCGGCGTTATGGTTAAATTTGACGGCGAAATGACAGATGCTGCCAAGGAAGCTGCTAAGGATGCCGCAATGCAGATTGCAGCACTCAATCCTCTTTATCTCAGCAAGGACACAGTTCCTGCAGAAGATGTTGAAAAGGAAAAATCAATCATCATTGCTCAGATTAAAGAAGATCCCAAGAACGCTTCCAAGCCCGACCAGATCATCGAAAAAATGGTTGGCGGTAAGATTAATAAGTTCTACGAACAGAATTGTCTTCTCCAGCAGGCATTCGTTAAGGATGACAGCATAACCGTTGAAAAGCACCTCGCTGCAAACGGAATTAAGCTTGTTGATTTCGTTCGTTTTGAAAAGGGCGAAGGTCTTGAAAAGAAAGTTGATGACTTTGCTGCAGAAGTTGCAAGCATGACTAAATAATTTAATTAGAATAATATCCCCATAAAGTGGGGAGATAATACTGACAAACCCACCCGAAAACGGTGGGTTTGTTCTTTAATGCGAAGAAAACAGTGCAGACCGGTTAGCTTTTCCGCTCGTTATATGCGCTACAAAAGAGAAAGTTTGCTTAATAGCATAAAAGTATTTAATTTTATGAAAACAGCCGTATAACGAATTTTCGCACTATATAATTCTATGTTTTTTGCTTTCATACGTATATTTTTTTAGGCTTTATAAAGCTTCGCTTTCTTATGCAAAAATTCTTATGCAAAAACTAATGCACGGTGCCTTCGCACCGTGCATTTTGTTTTTTGATTATCTTATTGAGCTTCCTTCCATGCGGCATACTGCGCATCGATTTCATCTTTAATTATATCAATACCTGCTTTTTTAAGCTTTTCCTGGCTTTCTTCATATACAGCTTCATAGTCGCTGTAGAGGCCTTTTGAAAGTCCCTTGTATTCTTCATTAACAGCTACACAGTTGGAAATTTCTGTTTCAACAGGTTTTCTGTCAAACGAGAATCCGATATTAGGATCAATTTTTGAGGTATCGTTTTCTTCCTTTGTCTTTTCCCATACATCATCGCTGTATTGAGGTGCAAGGTAAGCAAGGAACTGGCTTCCGATAAGGTATTCGGAAACATAATAGTTGTCAGCATTTCTGTTCATTCTCTTAGGATTATCAGGATCTTTTGTGAAGTCTCTTCCTTCAATACCGTAGCATAAGAGATTAAGCAAATATTCGTCTTCATGAACAAGCTGAACGAGCTTTAATGCTCTTAAAGGATTTTTGCAGTTATAGCTGATTGCAGAAAGTGTTGATTGAACCGAAGTTCTTGAAATAACTCTGTCACTTATCGGAATCTGGCAAACCTCATAGCCGTAGGACATATTTGCCTTTTCTTCACTGCCTGCCATATATCTGTCATATCGGCTGAAAAGTCTTCCTGCATTTCTGTATTCAGTTTCGCCGGCGAAGGTTCCGATATCTGCAGGGAAGAATCCCTTTTCATACCATTCTCTCATTCTCTTGTAAAAATCAAGACCAAAATCCTTTTCATCGGATCTGTCGGTAATAGTACCGTCATCATTCATATATAAACCGGCAACGATTTCCTGCTTGATGGTTTCGCCGATTCTGTTTCCTTCGGTTGCAATAAGAAGCGAATCAGGCTCTCCGTCACGAACTATCTGATAAACATCAGTCAGGTCATCGGTTGATTTAACCTGTGTATACGGATCTATTCCGTATTTTTCGCAAATATCCTTTTTGAACCACATTCCCTTTTGCACGTGCATTACCTGTTCAATCGGAACGCCGTAAATATGTCCGTTAACCTTACAAGCATCCCATAACTCATCCTTGTAATGAGACTTCAGATCAGAAAGTTCAGGAAGATCAAGGTAATCCTCAATTGGCAAAAAAGCATTCTTTGAAACATTAGCTTCAAAGTTATTTGCCCACTGTGATGTCCAAATAATATCGCAATCCTCACCGGAAGCGGCAGCAAGCTGAACCTTTGATTCGTAGTCACCGGGTTCTATGCATTGAAGATCAAGCGTAACATTAAGTTTTTCTGCAAGGTATTCATTTGCCTTTTCCATTACTTCTTTAAAGCCGGCAGGCTCTGAGTAACGAATAAACCATACAAGATTAACATGCTCTGTTTCATCGTCTTTTACAAGACCATCTGTCTTTTTTTCAGCATTACCGCCACAAGCACAAAGCGAAGCAGCAACCGCAATACATAGGATTAATGAAATTAACCTTTTTTTCATATTGTTACCTCCTTAAAATTTGGATATTAAAATTTAGATACTATATCTGAAACCGCTTGGGCATCCTCATCCGTTACGATTTCACTGTCACTAATAACTATAAGACCTCTTGCATCCCAGAATACCTCTTTTCCGAGAGCTTCAACAACTGCACGCAAAGGAAGCATTGTTCTTCCGTCAATAATTTGTGCGGCGGTGTCAAGTGTAGATGTTTCTCCATCCACAGAAATTTCTGCCTTATCTATATAAAGCTCAATTGTACTGTCGTCCTTTTTAACGGTAACCTTTTTGGTAGCGTCATCCCAGGAAACATCAGCACCGAAGGATTCGGCAATAAATCTTACGGGAACCACTGTTCTGTCATTTACTATCATAGGCGGAACATCAATCGGTGATTTGCTTCCGAAAACATATGTTTCGAGTTTGTTTATCATAAGAGCTACTGAATTTTCCAAAACGCTGTCAGCGGTCTTTTCAGGAGCCTTTTCTTCAACGCCTATTGCCTTGAAATCAATCTTTTCAAAATCGGGAAGCTTTGTGAATACTTCACTATCATCCTTAAGTGTGAGATCTCCGCCCTTGTAGTCAACAAAATCCGAAGGCTTAACCGCAACATCTTCCTGGAACTCACCGTATAATTTAACATCATTTACAATGTCGTAGTTGGGAATATTGTATGACAAATTTCCTTTAATAACATTATACTTGGGAAGCTCGGGCTCATCGTTTAAGATGTTTGCAAGCTCAGGATATTTTTCCTTCCATATACCTGTATCGTAAGGAAGTGCCTTAAGTTTGGTTCTTATTTCACTTCCCTCTCCGCATTGGCCCTCTTTGATTCCTCTTTCGTCAAATACAAAGGGTTCTTGTGCTTCAAGTACGATATTGTTTACGAAGGTATTGTATCTTCCGCCACCGTAAAGTGCAACCGAAGGTACATTCTTGATTATATTTCCGTGAACATTTGCTGACGAGAACTGGTCATCAAGATAAATTGCCTGAACCTTCATTCCGGTTGTTGTATTGATGATTTTAATGTCATGAATATAGTTGTAACGAACTTCATTTCCTCTGGAAGACCACTCGCGTCCTGCATATATTGCACCGACATCGGCTGTATCCTTGCACACCTCGGAAATTTCATTGTATTCTATAATGTTATCGTTTCCGCCGAACCAAATTGCAATATAGGGGCCATCGTTAATTTCGTTATGCGCAACCTTGTTGCCCACACCTCTGATCCAAAATGCGGGAGCGCTTGTAGGTTTAATTCTCGCAAATCCCTTAACTGTGCAGTTGGTTATTTCACTTCCACCGGGAATAAGCTTTGCTACATCTCCCGATTCAATGTACACAGCTCTGTAGCCAACCTCTGTAAATGCACAACGGTCAACCTTTGTTTCATAGCTTGTAAGGGAATTAACTGCAGTGTAGCTTATTTCATTAAATGTGCACTCTGAAACGGTGACATTTTTACTGTCGTTAATTTTTACTCCCATATCAAGTGATTTTTCAAATTTTATGCCTTGAATTTTAACATTTTCGGCACCATTTACACAGATAAACGGCTTAGCGTATGTAATAAATTCAACAACATCCGAAGCCTTCATTGTTTGTTCGGGGTAAATGTAGAGGATACCGGAATTTCTGTCGATATACCATTCTCCGGGAACGCTCAACTCTTCAAGAAGATTATAAAAATACAATCTTCTGTCTTCGGTAACGCAGAAATAGCTCGGATACTCCGTTGAAACAGTATTGGAATTTTCAAAATCAATCTTTGCGGAAAGATTTGCTTCTGCCCAATCGTACATAAAATATCCGAAAACCCACAAATCTTCTGCCTTGGTCCATTTGGAAAGGCGGCTGTCGGATACTTGGAACTTCATGCCCTGACCTTTGTAATCAGCTATCGTGGCACCTGCAGGCTTTTCACGGAGATTTGGTCCCGATTCGATTACCTTTGAGATATAAAGATAGTCCTTATCGGGATAACGAGCAAGCACCTGACGTTTTCCGTTCACTATAAGCTGAGGATTCATGGGAGTATCACCGTAAGCGAACCCTGACATATTAATTGTACCAAATTCGGTAACGCCCAAATCATTAAGATTTACAGCAACAACCTTTTCCTTGGCAGTTTTATCAATTATTCTGTCGAGGATTTCGGTATCTGTAACCTTCTTGAACTTTGTTGCATCAAGCTGCGTTGCACCGGTAAGTACAACATTTGCACCGGGTTGCGCCTTAACCGTAATGTTATTCTTGGTTATTTCAGCGCTATCCGAGACAGTATATGTACCGTCCGAAATGATTATGGTAGCGCCTTCACCGGCAAGTTCACAAGCTTTTTTCAGCGTTGCCACCGGATTTTCTCGCGTACCGTCTGCTGAATCCGAACCGGTCGTGGAAACATAAATCTCTCCTCCCGACGCGGACACTGCACCGAAGCTTGCAAAAACCGATACGGCAATCGCAAGCACCAACATAATTGCTAAAATTTTCTTCGTAGCTTTCATGGATTTCGCTCCTTCTTGTATTTTTATGGAACTTATTATATCACAAGTACAAAGCAAAATAAATATCATATTCCGCAATGTTTTGCAGTGCGTGGTTACTTTAATAATTCAATCAAGTATCAAATGACGCAATTACGGACAAATTAAGCATTATTGCATTTAAAGTCAAATTTATCTATTGACTTAATTGTTTTTATGTGATAGAATATCTTTTGTAAAATTATTTTTTAGGAGGCTTCGAAATGAAGAAAATTCTCGCAATGCTTCTTGCGCTTACGATGTTTTGTTCTTTTATGACCGTTACATCATTTGCGGAAGATGCAAAAATCCAGGCTACTATTATTAAAGTAGGCGAAAACGAACAGTATAAAACGGTTGCTTCCGCAGTTGAGGCTGCAAGAGCTATCGAAGGTACTGTTGTAATTGAGCTTGCAGGCGGTCATTATGACATCCCCGAAACAATAGCTCTCACTTCCCAAGACAACAATCTTGTAATCCGTGCAAAAGACGGCGAAAAGGTTGTTTTGGGCGGAGGTCACGATATTGCTTATTCAGATTTCAAAAAGGTAAGCGATAGTGCTGTTTTGGACAAGCTTTCCGAAAACTCGGCAAAGAGCAAGCTTGTATCCGCTGACCTTAAAGCACTCGGAATTACAGAGTTAGGTCAGATTCAGACATGCGGATTCGGTCTTACATCGAACTACGCTCCCACACTTACATACAACGATCGTTATCTTACAATCGCTCAGTATCCTAACGGTAAGGATTACCTTTACACAGGCGAAATCGTCGTAAACGGTGCCAATTCCGAAAAAAAGGAAGACGGCTCAAAGGAAATTCAGTTTAAGGTTAAGGATACCGCAAGATGGAAAAAGTGGGCGAATGCAAAAGACATCTGGGCTCTCGGTTTTTATGTTCATGACTGGGCAGAATCCATTACACCTGTAACCATTGCAGAAGACGGTGTAATTACTTCAGGTTCTTGCTATACGCCTATCGTTACCGACAGACGCGTTAAGTTTTTCAATCTTCTTGAAGAAATTGACCAGCCCGGCGAATACTACATCGACAGAGAAGCAGGCGTTCTTTACATGATTCTCCCCGAAGGCTTCAAAGCAGGCGAATCTTTGGTATTCAGCGCTCATGACAAGGATCTCTTTACTTTGGAAGGCTGCGAAAACATTACCTTCCAGGGACTCAGAATAGAAGGAACTACCGAACGCGGTATTTACGGAAATGAATGTAATTCAATCACGGTTGATGCTTGCGAATTTACGGCAATCGGCAAGGACGCTGCCAAATTTGAAAAATCAATGAAGTGCTCGATCGTAAATTCCTATGCACATGACATCGGTTCTGCAGGCTTTACCGTTAACGGCGGTGACGAAGAAACTCTTACAAAGTCTGAAAATGTTATCGAAAACTGCCATGTTGAAAGATTCATGCAGTATAAGAAAACTTATGCTCCGGCTGTAACTATGAGCGGCGTAGGCAACACAATAAGACACTGCGAAATCAACGACGGTCCTCATGAAGGCGTTACCTACAGCGGTGTTTACAACATTTTTGAATACAACAATGTTTACAGGGTTTGCACGGATACTTCCGACTGCGGTGCTATCTACACCGGTAGACACTGGGAAGACAGAAACAACGAAATCAGATACAACTATTTCCATGACCTTGAAATGATCAACGCTACAACATCCTACGAGATGCAGGCAGTATATCTTGACGATATGCATTCTTGCACATTCGTTTACGGAAATGTATTCTACAAGGTTGATTCCATCGCTCTTTACGGCGGCGGACGCGACAACACATTTATAAACAACATGATGCTCGACAGCAAAAAGCCTTTTGTTATGGACGCAAGAGGAACAACCTGGATGGATACGGGTTCCGGTAGCCAGATTTACGGATTCCTTATGGATTCTCCTTGGAAGACAGAGCTCTGGCAGAAGGAATTCCCGACTCTTGCAACGGTTCTCGAAAACAAGCCGAAGGAACCTGTAGGAAACATCATTAAGGACAACATCATTTACAACACACCTTCCATGGACATCAATCCTCTCGTTAAGGAAAACGGTACTGTTGAGGATGCTGTTGAAGTTAAGCCCGCCGATTTTGTTGAATACGGCAAAGACTTTACTCTTAAGGATGACAGCGAAGTGTTCACAAAGCTTCCCGATTTCAAGAACATTGCGTTTAACGAAATCGGAAGATATGATTACGAAATCGTTAACAAGTGGGTTGATAACGGAACTGAAGTTCCCGCTCCCGCTCCCGTAGAAGAAAAAATCAAGGTTATCGTTAACGATGAGCCCGTTGTATTTGATGTAGCTCCCACGAT
>CABUMF010000012.1 GCA_902492655.1 uncultured Eubacteriales bacterium
CAAAAACTTCGGTACATACACCGACAGTTATCGCAGGGGATTCGCACCCCATTCCCTTTTCACCGATTATGCCGAAAATCGCACATAACCGACACTTTGTGTGATATATTAAACTTTTTTAAATATACTTTTCAATAAATTTTGCAATATTCATGCCCATAAGCGCATGACCTTCGGTCGAAGGATGCAAACCGTCTGCCGAAAGCCAGCGACTTTCGGGCAGGATATAATCCCCGTCAATAAAATGCACATTTTCAAGCTCGCAATTTTCATGATAATTGCGAATAATCTCGTTGAACCTGCGGTATTTTTCTCTGCTTTTATCCTTGAAGGTTCCCGAATACATATATATGGACGGTGCAAAAATCGGCTTACCGGTTTTCGCCATTTTGTCAATGAAATATGTGTACCTTTTTTCAAATTCGTCACATTCAAATTTGTCAAGCATATTTATACCGATTTCGATATATGCAAAGTCCCAATCGGAACGCATAGAAAACCAATCGGCAACCGCTCCTTCGGCAAAGCAGGAACCGCCTACGCCCTTATTTATAATATCGGATTTAAGCAGCCTTGCGGCGGTCTGTGCAAAGCAAAGATTTGTGGATGCGGCGCAGGCGCCGTGGGTAATCGAGGAGCCGTATGCAAGCATGGTTTTTTGCGGAAGCTCCGACTTTTCAGGCGGCCTTATTTCGCCGCCGGGTGCTTCAATGTCTCCTACAACCGCCATGAACGCATGAAGATGCAAACGAATAACATTGGGATCGTAAATGCAATTTTCAAAGAACTCCTCAGAAGTACCGTCTGTAAGCATAACTGGCTTATTAATGCAAATGGTTTTTGTTTCACCTGTTAAGATTTTATACTGCGCCTGACAGTAATCCCCGAAATAAACAACAATATTTCCGTCGCCTATAAGGGATGTTATCGTCACATAGACAGAATTTGCGTTTGTAACAAATCTGAGCTCGCAGTTGCAAGCGTAGTATGACATGATGCGGCAATGTGTGTTACAATTTGCAAGCACATCCTCGGGATACCGAAAAAGCCTGTCTCCACGAAATTCCGGCTTAATCATATCCACATTGTGGTATATAATGTTATTGTTTTTCATAAATACTCTCCTCATTGCTTTTGGCAAAAAGCTTTTGCAATTTTACCGTAAAAGCCCAACCGTATTTTATTATACACTAATTCTGCCGTAAAATCAATGGCAAATTAATATTTTTTTACAAAATATCATAATCCCGAGTGCAACGAAAAAATGTAAGATACAAAAAAAGCGGCGCACGCTTTTAGCGTGCACCGCCATGAATTTGATTTTTACTCTGCTACGGTAATCGCCGATTCTGTTCCGACATTCTTTGTTGTGCCGGAAACATAATACGGTGCTGCCGTATAGCTTCCTGCCGTAATAGCATCACCCACAACTCTTATGGCAAACCTTCCGTCGGAAGCGGTAACTGCGCTTTCGAGTGTAGCTTCTCCAACCTTAACGCCTTTGGAATCGAGCTGAGAAAGAACAAAACCGAAGGCATCAAATTCGCCCGTCATCGTACCGTAAACAACGATTGAATACGGGGAAACTTTGTTTACGCCGCCAACTGTGTATGCCTTGTTTTTCTCAGTGTAGTACGACTGATAGCTTACCTCGGGAGTAGCCGGAGTATTATCCTTATATGTAACCGCAATGGTTCCCGAAGCTTCAATTGGCTTTATGGTAAAGGTACCGCTTGTCTTGTCTGCAAGCTCTGCACCCACAACCGTTTGACTATCGTATGTTACATACTTAATCGTGTCGATAACCTTATTTTCGGGAGCTGTAACCGTGAAATCAACCGACATAAGATCCTCAACCTTTGCCGACTGGCCGTCAGAAAGAGTTGCATCGCACATATTAGCGGTGAATTTATTGAGGCTGTCTGCCTTAACCTTAAGAGTACCCTCACCGTCAAATGTTATCTTGTGCATCATAACTGTTTCTTCGTAATCAAAGCCGTTAAATACGCCTCTTGTTCCGGGGAGATACTCAATATTTCCGGGAACGGCATAAATGTACTCATCACCCGTTGTTTGATTGCCTGCACTTGTGAAGAACCTAATCTGATCATTTCCGTTTAAGTTTGTGTTATAAACATAGTTGGTTGCCTTTGCCGAGTTTCCGGAAGGACCGTTTTGAGCACCGTTAACATATTTTTTCGTTTTAACTTCTTCGCCTTTAAATGATCTGAAGTCACTCGGTGTTAACGGGTTTGACCACTGCAGATAACCGGGGCTGTATGATCCTGTAAAATAAAGCTTCCAGTGATATGTTCTGCCTGCACCGTAGTAAAGCGGATTTTCTGCATCCAAATTAAATACTACGCCCATTCTGTGATCTTTGGCATTTGAATTATATGCAAATGTTCCGGCTTCGGAATCCGCAACATTGGCTTCATTGCCTGTCTTAATATTTACACCGGTAAGTGAAACTCTGCCGTCTGTTGATTTCAGATAAGGGTTAGCCACGCCGTTTACGGCTTCACCGCCCTTAAATGTAGCGGAATATTTATTTGTTACGCGTTCACTGTCTGTTGCAACGATAATCTCAAGAGTACCGTTTCCTTTTACCATTGAACCGGGAACCGAAACTGTAACCGTATCACCGTTCTCCGTTAAGGGAAGGGGTGAACCGTTATATTTAACCTTGTTTACTACCCCGTTTTGTGGCTTAATGGAATAAATCGTTCCGAAGGCATCGTTAACCTCAAGGGTATCGCCGTTACTTATAACACCGCCAAAATCAGTACCGTCAACCTTTGCCTTAACCTCAGCCAAACCGCCGGAAATCCTTACCGTATCCTGATAGATATTTGCAGGGCAGGTAACTACATAGTTGTCAAGGTATGCTTCATAGTTTGCCGCATCAAGCCGGCTCTGAATTTCAGCAACCGCAGCCTTACAGGTTTCATCGGTTGCGCTGTAAGCCCCGATAGAGGAATACGGCTCTAATTTCATAACCTCCGTAACTATCTTTCCAACATTACTCGTTCCGCCCAAACTGCCCATCTGAAAAGCAGATCTGATCTTTCCTGAGGATTTGTCGGTTCCGTTTGAATTAAACGAAACTATCTCAAATGTAGGCTTTGCATTGAACCAGCCGTTTTCCTGAAGCACTCCTGTAGGATATGCATAAAACTCTGTTGAGGTAATCTGTGTAGCGGTTCCGGCTTTATTATACCAAAGCTTGTTTGCACCGGTATAAATAACCATATTACCATTCATGGTTGTGCTCTTAACACCGCCGACGGAATACACATAGTCAACCGCCGTAGTGTAGGTAACATCGGTATTTACGGGGAAATCCGTATTACTGATAAATCTTACATAATACTTGGACATCGACTTACCCTGCTTGAAGTAATACTGAACCAAGCCTGCGGCGTTAAAGTCCGATATTGCAAGATATTTGTTACCGTCTTCTCCTGCCTTAACGGAATACTTAACCGTTGTGTTATTGCCGCCTGCCCATGTTGAAGGCAGGGAGCCAACCTTGTAGCTTTCAAAATCGTCTTTGAAAACCACAACATTTCCTGTTTTAGGATAATCCTCCGCAGATACCGCAACAGCACTGAGCGTTGTTAATGCAAGTATAAGCGCAAGAGTAATCGCTAAAA
Source organism: uncultured Eubacteriales bacterium (assembly GCA_902492655.1). GTDB lineage: Bacteria > Bacillota > Clostridia > HGM11514 > HGM11514 > CAKSKB01. The sequence goes on from CABUMF010000012.1 coordinate 3,657, forward strand.
TCCTTTTCATTGTATTGCACTCTCCTTATTAAAATAATATATATACGATGTTAATTATACACAAATTTAAACAACTTGTCAAGTAAACTACTTGTTTTTCGTGTATTTAGACAAAAACCGACCTTGTATTTTGTGCAAAATGACGAAAAGTCGGTTTTATTGCTAAATTATTTTATTCTTCTGAAGCTTACAGTTAATTTTTGCTGAAAGGCGGTCGGGTATCAGCTTTGAAAAAAGTCTTGTACATTTTGTGAAAAAGCCGGGAACTATAATCCTTTTTCCGAGGTTTTTAAGTGCGGCATCGGCAACAAATTCCGCGCTTTTTGCACCGAATCCGTCCTTTATCCCCATGGCTTTATTGAACTCTGTTTTGACAGGTCCGGGGCAAAGCACGCTTATTTTTACATTTGAGCCGTGGCTTTTAAGCTCCTCATAAATCCCCTCGGAAAGCCTGTAAACATATGATTTTGAAGCGTAGTAGGACGAGAAGACAGGCCCCGGAAAGAAAGCCGCAGAGGATGCAACATTGAGAATTATCCCCTCATCCCGTCTTAAAAACTCCTTTAGATAAAGCTTTGTGAGAATATGAACCGAGCGGATGTTGAGATTCAGCATATCAAGCTCAGCCTCAAGCTCCGTTTCACAAAACTCCCCGAAAACTCCCATTCCTGCGTTGTTCACAATGAGGCTTGCATCCTTATGCCTTTCAAAAAGTCTAATACATTCATTCTCATCGGATAGGTCGGCGCAGTAAACTTCAGCATCTTTAAGCTCCGCCCGAAGGCTTTCGAGCCGCTGCCTTCTCCTTGCAACAAGAACAACGAAATACCCAAGATTAGACAGCCCTCTTGCAAGCTCTGCACCTATCCCCGAGCTTGCGCCGGTAACTACAGCCTTCATTTATTTTCACCCGACACAACATACGGCTTTTTGCTCTCGTCAATTCCGTAGGTGATACTGCTTTCAAGCCCGTCGGGGTATGTCACATCACAGCTTTCAAGATAAGGCCCGTCATATTTATACTTATACACGGATTTTCCCGCATCGCCTCTTTCGCTCATACCCTCGATTATATTACCTGTTTCGTTGTAGGTATATTTTTCCTCGGAAACAAGCTTACCGTCTCGGCTGTAGGTCACGCCGGAAAGCTCTCCCATATCGTTATAGCTGTATACATTTTCATATTCCGATCCCGAAACAGTTCCGCTGATTTTTAAGGACGGCTTATCATTGCTGTAATTATACTTAACATAATAAAGAAGATTTCCGTTATCGTCCTTGTTTTCAAGGATTATTTCCTTTTTCCTGTCATCATACGAAAGCTGAGCCTCGCATGTTATCTTACCATCCGAATTATATGTGGTAAGCCCCGTCTGACTGCCCTCATCGTCATAGTGGTACTTTATGTGGGAAAGTGTATTTCCTTCGGAATCGTAGGTATATTCGTCGGAAACCTTGTCTCCTGCATACTTATACCCCACCTCGCTCACAAATGCCGAGTTCTCGTTAAAAGCCGTCTTTTTGGTAACTTTTCCGTTCTTGTTATACTCAAACCTTTCCCGAGAATACATCTTATATTTTTTTACTCCTGTCAAATCGCCCTGCTCGTTATAGCTGTTTATGAAGGAATAAGTTCCGTCCGCGCCCGATTTTGTGACAGGATTGCCATTTTCGTCGCATGAATACTCCGTCACGCCGACAACGGCGTCATTTGCGTCATACTCGGTTTCGGATTTTATACCTCCGTTTTCGTACAAATAATCCGTTCTGCCCAAATAGCTTGCGGAGGGAGAGTACAGGGATTTTCTTATAACATTGCCGTTTTCATCGTACATATACTCATAATGAGTTGTTGCGGTGATATTTTTCAGCTCTCGTCCCTGTTTATCGTAGGTTATATATCTTGTATAATCCTTTGAATCCTCGGAAGGTGCCTCTGCCTTAAGTGACATCACGCCGTTATCATAATACTCGTAGGTAAACCACCTTACACCCTCGGTTGTTTTTTCCATTACCGGATCGCCCTTATCGTTGAATTTATATTCAACCTTGGAAACTTCATGCCCCTCCGGAGTGTTGACGGTTGCCGATTCTATGTTCCCGTCCTCACCGAACATAGTGAGAATATAAAGCTTTGCATTGCCGCTTTCGTCTGTTTTGTAAACCTCGTTTGTGGAGGAAAGATACACCGTTCCGTCAGACTTATAGGAATACTGCTTATTGTAAACCGTCTGACCTTTTATATCGTAGCTTTTCTCCGAGGTGAGCCTTCCGACGCTGTCGTAGACAAATTCATGCTTTTCCTCGCTCTCAAAATCGTATTTGCTGACCGAAATTATGTTGCCGTCATCATCGTATTCATTTTCAATCATGCCGTTAAGAGCGTTGCTTTCGTAAACCGAGCGTACGGGATTTTCCCCGTCAAATTCGTAATTATAATCTTTGTAGGTATAGTTCTTAACGCCGTCAAAGGCATATTCGCTGTTCAAAAGCCCATCCTTATAATCAAACTTTTCAAAGGAAACAAATCCGCAGTAAGAAACCGAGCTTGCCTTTGAGCCATCGGGAGAATACTCCGATTTTGTATATTTACCGCCGGAAACGGTTCTTATCTCGTTGCCGTTTTCATCATAAACAGAGAATGCACTGCCGTTAAAGCCTGCTCTGAAAACACGGTTTCCGGTTCTGCTCCTCGAAATGAGGAAATATGCTCCGCAAACAGCCGCCGACAAAACCAAAACCGTAATAACGGTCGCAATTATTATATTTCTCTTGCGGTGCATTTTCTTCTTGTATATGTCCTTACGGAGCTTATTAATTTCCTCTGCGCTCCTTGTATTGTCGCTCATTGCATACTCCAGCATCTTGCTGAAATAGTCATCCTCATATCTTTCTCCGCAGTGAGGGCAAACGCCCGTTTTCTCGTCAAATTCCTTGTTACATTTTCTGCAAATCATATCAAAACTTCCTTGTAATCAAATTTATATAAGTATATTTTAACACAAAAAATGCGATTTGTCTACTCCCAAAAAAATTTGCCGACCGCATTCTTTGCAATCGGCAATGAATTTTATTTATCAAGACTTTTGATATATTCGTCCATATCTATCGTCATTCCCCCAAAAAGACGGGACTTTTCAGCAGCAAATACGGTTAAGTGATTTTCGCAGGAAATCTCGGCTCCGGAAATGGCATTTCCCGTGTAGTTATCGGTAAGATAATCATAAAGCGTATGGATTAAGCCGTAATCACCGCCGCCGTGACCTCCGGTAACATCATTTCCTCCGACAAGAGAATACCTTTTTGTCTCCCTTGTTTTAAAATCGAAAACATCAATCGGGCTTTCATCGGTAATCTCCGCGCGAATTTCTCCCTTTGTACCCATTATATGAATATGTCTTCCGCCGAGCGTAAATGCACTCATTGTAAAAGTAACCGTAACATCGTCTTCAAACAAAAGATTTACCGTCTGGTGATCAACAACATCGTTATCGCACTTAAATACGCATTTTCCGTACTGGGTTGTCTTGATTGCGTTCATAACATCCTCATCGGACGGGTTTGTCATTTGGGTTGACGAAGTTCTGAACCATTTATTCTTTTTATCATCATAATAAAGCTTTACGGCGTTATAAGGACAGGTATCCCCCGCAGGACAACCGTCCGCACAAAAAATTGGAGAACCCTCGGGAGCATTTTTCTCTGTAAAGTATGAAAGCGAACCGAAGGACTGAACCTTTTTGCACTTTTTACCGATCAGCCACTGAAGCATATCAATATCATGGCAGGATTTCTGCAAAAGCATAAATGAGCTTCTCTCGGAATTTCCCCAATTTCCACGCACAAAGCTGTGGCTTTGATGCACATTCCCCACGCATTCCTCGTGATTTATCGACACAATATCTCCGATAACTCCGTCATCAATTATTTCCTTCAGCCTTACGAACAAGTCGGAATACCTTAAAACATGGCAAACCACAACCTTCACCCCGTGTTTTTTTGCGGCAAGTGAAATCTTGCGACATTCCTCGGGATCAGGAGAAATAGGCTTTTCAAGAAGCAAATCATATCCAAGCTTCATTGCCTCCATAGCAGGCTCGAAATGCTGTCTGTCCATTGTGGAAATAATTGCAAAATCGGCAATCTTGCCCTTTTTCAAAAGAGGCTTCCAATCGTCAAAGCACAAATCATCGGGAATTTGGTGTTTATCCCTTATATAACGATTCCTGTCCTCTATTGGCTCCGCAACGGCTGTAAGCTTGTATTTTTCCGGCATATCAAACATAAGATTGGTATAAGTTATACCTCTGCATCCTGCGCCTATCAAAACTGCTGTAAGCTGTTTCATAATCCTTTATTCCTTTCGGTTTTGTGATTTTATACCTACATTGTAGCAGACATAAATCACAATTACAATATCAAAATAAGATATTTTATTTGAAATCGGATATTTTTCAGCTTACATAAGCGAATAAATAAACTCGAATACCACAGCCGCAAAAAACAGAATCATTCCGACATTTATACACATTTTTCCAAAAGCTTTTCGGGAAGAAAGCTCAAACAGAGTTTTTCTGAAGCGGATTTTCCTTCTGAAAGCTATAATAAATATAAGTCCCAAAAGCGCAGACGCCATCTCAACGAAGGAAAGAAATATTTCATCGGGGAAATAGCTTGGAAGGACACCGCAAATTAAGTTGAATATAATGTGCAGAATTATCGTGTAGCGTATTTTTCCGCTTCTTGTGTATATGTAGCCGAAAACAAGACCTATGCCGAACGCATAAAACGCCTGATAAAAATTACCGTGCATAAGTCCGAAAATCATAGCAGAAAACAAAACTGCGTTTTTTTCGCCGAACTGAACCGTTCTGTCAATAATAAGCTTTCTGAAAGCGATTTCTTCAACGACAGGTCCGACTGCGGCAACGCTGAAAATTGTGAAAAGACCGGGGTTGTCCAAAAGCTCTGCGGCATAGTCCGTTGCGGCTCCGCCGGACAAAAAGTCGGAAACGCCGACACCCAGAATCGCACCTACCAGGGACACGAAAACACAAACTATAAAATACACAAACAGCTCGCCCGCATCCATGCTTTCACGGCTGAGCCTAAATGAGCGCAGTTTGCGGACAACAAGCCAGAACGCCCCCACTCCGATTAAATCAACAGACAAAAAAGACACCAAAGCCTCAACATCGGAATTTTCAAGCGCACCGGGTGAAATCGCTTCAAAAAGGAGCGCAAAGCATATCGAAGCGGCATCTGAAGCAATTAGAAAAGCAAGTGTTGCAAACCCTATTCTTGAAAATGTTTTTCTCGCATCCAAAAAAATCACCTCCGGAAAGTAATTATACAACAAAATCCGCCGTGTGTCAACAAAAAAGGACGGTGCAAACACACCGCCCATACTTTTTACTTGGATTATGCCTTACCGTTGCAGCCGAGAACATTTACAATCTTTCTCTTAACCATTTCCTTGATAGCTTCTCTTGCGGGAGAAAGATACTGTCTGGGATCAAAATGATCGGGATGCTCGTTGAAATACTTTCTTATTGAACCCGTCATTGCAAGGCGAAGGTCAGAGTCAATGTTAATCTTGCATACCGCAGATTTTGCGGCTTCTCTGAGCATTTCCTCGGGGATTCCGATAGCGTCGGGCATATTTCCGCCGTTTTCGTTAATCATTTCAACAAATTCCGGAATAACCGACGATGCACCGTGAAGAACAATCGGGAAGTTGGGAAGTGCCTTTTCAACTTCCTTGAGAATGTCAAATCTGAGCTGCGGCTTCTGACCGGGCTTAAACTTATACGCACCGTGGCTTGTACCTATTGCGATTGCAAGAGAGTCAACACCTGTGCGTGTTGCAAAATCATAAACCTCTTCAGGTCTTGTATAAGAAGCGTCCTCTGCGCTGACATTAACCGCATCCTCGATTCCTGCAAGACGGCCGAGCTCACCTTCAACAACAACACCGTGAGCGTGAGCGTATTCAACAACCTTCTTTGTAAGAGCAACATTTTCTTCATAAGGATATTTTGAACCGTCAATCATAACGGAAGTAAATCCTCCGTCAATACAGGATTTACAAAGCTCAAAGGAATCACCGTGGTCAAGGTGCAAGCAGATGGGAAGATCCGTTTCCTCGATTGCGGCTTCCACAAGCTTAACAAGATAGGTATGGTTTGCATACTTTCTTGCCCCTGCACTTACCTGCAAAATAACGGGAGCATTCTCCTCCTTTGCAGCTTCGGTAATACCCTGAATTATTTCCATATTGTTTACATTGAAAGCTCCGATTGCGTATCCGCCCTCATAAGCCTTCTTAAACATTTCGGTAGATGTAACCAATGGCATAACTATACCTCCAAAAAATTTATATTACTTTTAATTTACCACAAATCCGAAATAAATACAAGGGGTTTTTAAAAATTTCTGCATAATGAACAACAATACACTGTAAAATATAATAATTATGTATAGAAAAAACCGCAAGCACAAAAGCTTGCGGCAATCTGTAAGAAAAAAATTATTTGATAGCTTCCTTAAGAGCCTTACCTGCCTTGAATGCGGGAGCAACTGTAGCAGGAATCTTAATTTCAGCACCTGTACGAGGATTCTTACCTACGCGTGCTGCTCGCTTCTTAGCTTCAAATGTACCAAAGCCAACGAGAGAAACCTTATCCCCTGCCTTCAAAGCACCTGTGATTACTTCAATTACAGCAGCGAGAGCAGCCTCTGAATCCTTCTTTGTAGCACCGGTCTTTTCAGCCATTGCAGCGATTAATTCTGTCTTAGTCATAATTTCGACCTCCTTTTCAACATAGTGTAATGTTATTGTAACACAAAAAAATGAAAATTTCAATAGTTTTTTAAAAAAAACTATTAAAAATAGCATAAATATTAATAAAAAAACCTGTTTTTACTAAAAAATTTTAAGGATTTGGTGAATTTGGAACTGATTTTCTTTCAAAATGATAATGAAGTTTTGGAAAACTCATATATTCTCGGACGGGAAAGCAAGCTGGGATTTCCGCCCGTTCCTATAAATGTTTTTAATTCAATACCACGGGAGAAAAACATCCTTTACAGAATTTTTTCCTGTGATTTTTCCCTTTCCGATGACGGCGGATTTTCCTGCACGAGGCTTTCCGAAACCGAGGCACTTAAAAAAGCAAATTCTCCCATATATGAAGATGCGGCATCCGGCAGTTGCTATTTCAGATATTTTGACAGTGTATGCCAACACACCGTTTGGCTCGAAGATGCATACCATGTAGCAAAAAAGCTTATCGTTCTTAAGCACATGGGATTCAAAAGAGTTTATATTCCCGAGGATAATTACTCATTGCCTACAGCCAAAAGACTTCTGTCCGCTTATGGTAACAGCATATGATATTCCCGGGATGCTCTCGCCCCGAAGCGTACTTGAACGGTTAAGCATAGCGCCCGTAGCCGCAAAAAGGACATTTCCGAGCGTGCCGTTTTTTATTTCCTTTAATATATGTCCCGTTACCACCGCACCGCTGCAGGCACAGCCGCTGCCTCCTGCGTGAACATCCTGCCCTTCATCGAAAATCATGTTTCCGCAATCTTTGTATTTTTCGGATATATCATATCCTGCGTTTTCAATCAGCTCTGTTGCAATTCCTCCGCCCACTCGTCCGAGGTCGCCCGATAAAATCAAATCGTAATCGGAAGGGGTTGTGTTTGTTTCCTTAAAATGTGTAATTATCGTATCGGCAAACGCAGGTGCCATTGCCGCTCCCATGTTGTTAGGATCGGTTACTCCCCTGTCTCTTATTCTCCCGACGGTTGCCGAGGTTACATAGGGCGGCGTATCGCTCATGCCGAGTATTACGGAGGCGGCGCCCGTTACCGTCCACTGAGCTGTGGGAGGACGCTGACCGCCGTATTCAAGGGGTGTTCTGAACTGCTTTTCGGCAGAACAAAAATGACTTGAAGCCGCAGCGGCGGCAGTTTTGAAAAAGCCTCCCGAAACCGCCATTGCCGCCAAGGTTAAACCTTCGGAAAATGTTGAGCAGGCACCGTAAATCCCAAACAACGGTATATCAAGCTCACGAGCGGAAAAATATGTGGAGGTGCACTGATTTTGAAGGTCGCCCGAAAACATAACATCGCATCTTTCAAGCTTTGCAGAAGATAGCGCAAGGCGGACTGCACCCCGAAGAAACTTGCTTTCCGCCGCTTCCCAGTTTTTCTCGCCGAACATTGGGTCGGAAACAACTCTGTCAAAGCATTTCCCCAAAGGCCCTTCCCCTTCCTTGCTTCCGACGATGTTTCCGCTTCCTATTATTGAGGGTGCATTTTTAAATTTTACAGTTCTCATATCAAACCACTCCGAAAATCCATTTTATAAGTCCGCAAAGTGCCGATGTCACAACGCCGTACACTATGACCGGCCCCGCAATTATAAACATCTTGGTTGCAACGCCCGTTATCATGCCTTCCGTTTTGAACTCAATCGCAGGCGAAACAACCGAATTTGCAAAGCCTGTTATGGGAACCAGCGTTCCTGCTCCGGCATACTTCGCTATTTTTTCGTAAAAACCAAGCCCTGTAAGAAGTGCTCCCAAAAAAACCATTATAATCGAAGTCCAATTTCCGGCAGCTTCCTTGTCCGCATAACGCCCGATTATATCCATTACCGCCTGCCCCACGGTGCATATCGCTCCGCCGTACAAAAACGCCAGAAGGCTGTTCTTCAGCTTCGGAGATGGCGGCGCATATTTATCTGTAAGTTTTTGATAACTCTTATCTTTCTTTTCCATGACAATCACTCCTACGTTTCATAGTATGGAAACCGTAAAACATTTTTATTCAAAATTTTTTGAAATTCTATTGACGAAATCCAAAATATGTACTATATTAATATATATAAAACTTATAGGAGGTACACATATGGAATATGAAACAATTAAAAGACTTACCGCAGAACAGCTGAATGTTGATGAGAGTGAAATAAACCTTGCAACATCTTTCATTGATGACCTCGGCGCCGATTCTCTTGATCTTGTTGACCTTATGATGGCTCTTGAGGAGGAATTTGACATTGAGGTTACCGAGGACGAGGTTGAAAATCTCAAAACCGTCGGCGACATCGTTGATTTTGTTAAAAGTCATACGAACTAAGAGGTAGAAATGAAGCTTTTTAATTATGATTTTTCAGACGACAATCTGATTGAAACCGCCCTCACCCACAGCTCCTATGCAAATGAGCACAAGTGCGAGTGCAATGAGAGAATGGAGTTTTTGGGAGATTCGGTTCTCAGTCTGTGCGTCAGTAGATATATATACGATAAATTTCCCGACCTTCCCGAAGGAAGGCTTTCAAAAATCAGAGCGTCTGTTGTATGTGAGGAAACCCTTGCAAGATGCGCAGTTAAAATGGATTTCGGAAAATATATAAAGCTCGGGCACGGAGAGGATGCTACGGGTGGAAGAAACCGTCCCTCCATTCTTTCGGATGCCTTTGAGTCGGTTATTGCCGCAATTTATCTTGACGGAGGTTTTGAAAAAGCACGGGAATGGATTATTCCCCAGCTTGAAGAGGAAATCGAAAGTGCGTCCCATTCGGACAACTTTCATGACTACAAAACCATGCTTCAGGAAATAAGCCAAAGCAAAGGAATGGGCGTACCGGTATATGAGCTTATCGGCGAGGAAGGGCCCGACCATATGAAAACCTTTACAATGAGGCTTACCGTGGGCAGTTGTAATGTCTGCGCATCGGGAAGAAGCAAAAAAATCGCTGAAATGAGTGCCGCAAAAAAGCTTTTGGAAAGAATCGGTGAGCTATGAGCAAGCATTATAATATCCCGATTTTTGTTCCGCATTACGGCTGTCCCTTTTCCTGTGTGTTTTGCAATCAGAACGCAATCACCGGCAGAAATTCGGAAACAGACCTTAAGGAAGCACGAGAAATCATCGAAAATCAGCTTTCAACCCTTGCGGGCGGCGATATTGAAATAGCCTTTTTCGGAGGCAGCTTTACCGCTATTCCCGAGAAAATAATGCTCGGTTATCTCAATTTGGGAAAACAGTATATTGATTCCGGTCGGGTGCGAGGCATAAGAATCTCCACAAGACCGGATTTTATAAGCAAACGTATTCTTGACACCTTAAAAGCATTCGGGGTTACAACCATTGAGTTGGGTGCGCAGTCATTCTGTGATGATGTGCTTAAAAAGAGCGGACGAGGTCACAGCGCCTCTGATACCGAAAAAGCCTGCAAGCTGATTAAAGACTACGGCTGTTTTTCCTTAGGGATTCAGCTTATGACAGGGCTTGTGGGTGACACGCCCGAAAAATCCGTAATTTCGGCGGAAAGGGCGGCGCAGCTCGCTCCGTCTCAGGTGAGGATTTACCCAACCCTTGTAATAAAGAATACTGCGCTTGAAAACCTATACAGACGGGGGCTTTATTCTCCCCAAACACTTGAGGAGGCAATATCCACCGTAGGGAAAATGCTTGATATATTTGAAAAATCCGGAATTGCGGTCATTCGTGTAGGGCTGTCATCCATTGAGGACATGAAAAATAACGGAGATTTGGTTGCAGGGCCTGTGCATCCTGCGTTTCGGGAGCTGTGTGAGAGCAGAAAGTATCTCTCCGTGCTTGAAGATTTCATAAAAGCTCAATCCCTAAAGCCGAATAAATTGACGGTTTTTGCACCGGAATCCGAGTTTTCAAAAATTTCGGGGCATAAAAAATGCAATTCAAAAGCCCTTTACGAAAGGTACAAAACACAGCTTGTCCTTAAAAAATCTGACAGCTTTTCGATTTCTGCGGAATAGTTCAGGCATTTTTCGGCAAAAATAAGTCCGAGGTGGTTTTATGCAGGTTTGCGTTAAAAACTGTTCGGACGAAATTATAAAGCATATTCTGGAGCAAGGTCATATTTTATCGGATGAAGCCTACGCCGATGCCGTAGTATATGACGGCTGTACGCCGACGAGCTTTCAAACAAAGCGTGAAAACGGTTTATTTCTTATTGATGCACACGGAAAAACTACGGACGAAATCGACTTAATGTTAAAAAACAGACTTTATTCTCCGATTTTTTTTGAATAATCACTTGTTTTTTTTTAAAAAATGTTATATTATATAATATAGAGCAATTTTTAGGCTAATTTTATTCCAAGCTTCGGAACACGAAAGGTTATGATACAATGGAAAAGAAATTCATATATGTTGACAACAGCGCAACTACTCCCGTTAAGCCTGAGGTTCTTGACGCCATGATGCCGTATTTTAAGCAAGAATTCGGCAATCCGTCATCAATCTACACGGCAGGTAGACGGGCAGGCGCCGCCATCGAGGAAGCGAGAGCGTCAATAGCCGAAACTCTTAAATGTAAGCCGAGAGAAATTTACTTTACATCCTGCGGCTCCGAGTCCGACAACTGGGCAATTAAGGGTGCGGCAATGGCTCAGAGAAAAAAGGGCAACCACATTATCACATCTGCCATTGAGCATCACGCCGTTTTGCATACCTGTCAGTACCTTGAAAAAAACGGCTTCAGGGTTACATATGTGGGTGTTGACGAAAACGGTATTATTAAGCTTGACGAGCTTAAGGCGGCAATCTGTGAGGATACCGTTCTTATCACCGTCATGATGGCAAACAATGAAATCGGCACAATTCAGCCGATTGAAGAGATTGGCAAAATCGCCAAAGAACACAAAATACTGTTCCACACCGATGCGGTTCAGGCAGTGGGTCAGCTGGATATTGACCTGTCAAAGCTCCCTGTGGACTTGCTTTCGATTTCAGGGCACAAATTCGGTGCGCCAAAAGGAATAGGTCTTCTTTATATAAGAAGCGGTGTCAGAATTGATAACTTTGTTCACGGCGGAGGTCAGGAAAGAGGAAAACGAGCAGGGACGGAGAACACTCCTTATATCGTAGGGCTGGCAAAGGCACTCCGGCTTGCAACCGATGCTCGTGAGGAGCATGTTAAGAAAATGACCGAGCTTCGTGATTTGTACATCTCCGAGGTTGAAAAGCGTATCCCCTACATCCGTCTTAACGGTCACAGAACCCAAAGGCTTTGCACAAATGCAAACTTTTCCTTCAGCTTTATAGAAGGCGAATCACTCCTTCTTATGCTTGACATGAACGGGATTGCCGCCTCCTCGGGTTCAGCCTGCACATCGGGCTCTCTTGATCCGTCTCATGTGCTTTTGGCTATAGGACTTCCCCACGAAACCGCACACGGCTCCCTCCGTGTTACATTCGGAGACGATTGCACAAAGGATGATGTTATGTATATAGTTGACACTCTCGAAAAAGTCGTTTCAAGGCTTAGGGATATGTCACCTCTGTACGAAAAATTTTTGAAAGAAGGTAAGTAATATGCTGTACAGTGAAAAAGTTATGGATCATTTTTCAAACCCGAGAAATGTCGGTGAAATCGAGGACGCCAACGGTGTAGGCGAAGTCGGCAACGCAAAATGCGGGGATATTATGAAAATGTATCTCAAAATAAATGACGATGAAATAATAGAGGATGTTAAGTTCAAAACCTTCGGCTGCGGTGCCGCTGTTGCAACGAGCAGTATGGCAACCGAAATGATTAAGGGCAAATCCGTTGAGGATGCATTAAAGCTCACAAACTCTGCCGTTGTGGAGGCTCTTGACGGACTTCCGGCAGTTAAGCTTCACTGCTCGGTTCTTGCAGAAGAGGCCGTTAAGGCGGCTCTTAAGGACTATTACACAAGAAAGGGCATTGAAGTTGATTTCGGTAACGGCTGCGAGGGCTGCTGCAACAGCTGTGACGGAAAATGCGAGCATGAATAAATAAAATAAGGTTGCCTCACAAAAAAGTGAAGCAACCTTTTTTTATCGTGATTAACCCAAAACTTAAGCTGTGGCGTCAATCGTTATTCTCAAAATCTTTGACCGTGCACGCCTTATCGCAGTAACGGAACGGAAATGTGACAGTAGCTACGGTTCCTTCGTCAGGCTTACTCGATATATCTATTTCCCCGTTCATCATGGAGATAAAATTCTTGATAATAGCCATACCGATGCCGGAGCTTTGTATATCGCTCACATCGGTTTTTTTCTTGCCGCAACTAAGATCGCTCATTTGCTTTATATGGCCTTCGTTCATACCTATTCCGTTATCCCTGATAACAAAAGCATAGCTTCCCGTTTCGCTGTCCTTGCCGGGTTTTTCACTAAGACTTACCGTTACAATTCCACCGGGCTTTGTATATCTTACGGAGTTTGAAATCATATTTTTCAAAACCTTGGTAAGCCGAGCCTCGTCTGTCCATACAACATCGTGCAAAAGCTTTTCACATTCAAAAGTCAATGTAATTTTCTTTTCTTCGGCAATATCTTTTAAACTTTCCTCAAGGGAAATCAGAAAGTCTGAAAGAGCCACCCCGTCTTCATCCAAAACAAGCTCTCCCTGCTCAATCTTTGTAATATCAAGCACATCGTTAAGTATCGACATAAGATATTTACTTGCTGATTTGACCTTTTCGAGGTACTCCGTTACCAAATAACCGTCATTCTTATTGTTAATCGCCATCTGCGTAAAGCCGATGATAGCGTTCATTGGCGTACGAATGTCATGAGGCATATTAAGAATAAAATCAATATTATCCTTTCCGATATAACCGAGCTTTTCGGCATATGCTTTTGCCAAACGTTCGCACTCATTCGCAACCTCTTGCTCAACAATGGCATTTTCCTGATTAGTATTATCCATATTAAGTTTCCTCTCCCGTATGATATAATAACGAGCATTATCTACCCTATAATAATACCATAATATACCTATAATGTCAATCTTTTTAAGGCTTACACACTCCGCAGGGGGAATATCCGTTATCGGAAAGCCATTGCTTTGTGCCGTTATAGGTTTCTTTATTGCTTTCTTTAATTTCCTTCACTGACACGCAGTCGGGTCTGTGATACTTTTTCGTATTGGTATTCAGAATCAAATTCTCTGCATTTTCGCCGGTTTCTTTTTTATTTTCAGATTGTTTTGATTCGGGTTTATCATCATTCTCTTCCCAATTTGAGCCGTCGGAATAATCAATAACAACTCCGGGCTGAACATTTGCGACAAAAACATTGAAGGAAACCCCTTTCCCGTCATCCTCAACCGAGTATGCTTCCACACGAACACCGCTTGCTACAAGATTGTCACCCTCAAAAACGGGCGTAACCCGATACATTACATGATTTCCCGTTTCCTTGACATAATCGGCAACCTCATTTTCAAGGGGCAGCATACCCTTTGCATTCATATACCTTGTTCCCGTTATAAGATTTCTCTCATTGGCATTTTCGCCGCTGAGCTGATACCCTATAAGGTGACATCTGTTATAAAGATATTTCCCGTCTATGAAATCGTACTTTGAAATCTGCCAACCGGAGGGATTGACCTGCCCTATTGCGCCCCTTTCCTCCGTAGGCATCAAATCAAGACCTATGCAAGCGGTTGCTGTTCCGCACCTTCCCAAATCGTCAAGCTCGCTGTAGCTTTCAAAAGAAACGGTTGTGATTTCGCTTTCCGTAAATTCGGGCACATCGTAATTGTTCGTATTGTAAATCTCGCTTATATTTTCCGTTCCGCAGGACGATACCGAAAATATCAAACAGATTAAAACCGCAATTATCCCTAATCTTTTTATATTTAATTGCATCATTTCACCCCAAATTTTATAACCAATCCCAAAGCTTATGTCATACAAGAATATAATACCACATTTCATTTCGGCAAGTCAACAGTTTTTCCTAAAAAAAGCAAGCGGCAAAAATTACCGCTTGCTTAATGAAGTATTATTATTTTGTGTGACTATTTTACAAGTCTTGAAAGAAGGCTTGCCGCCTGAGCGCGTGTTGCATTGGCAAAGGGTGCAAAGCTACCGTCGCCCATACCGGAAATAAGACCGACAGATGATGCTACATCAACAGATGATTTAGCCCAATCCGCAATATCGTTCTTATCGGTAAAGGCTTCAATACCGCCGTTTGCTCCTGCCTTGCCAAGATAAGAATAAGCATTCACGATTATAACAGCCATTTCCTGACGGGTGATATTATCTTCCGGTCTGAAATTGCCGTCAAATCCCGAAATAATGCCTGCATCGGCACAAGCGCCCACATAAGGAGCGAACCACTTATCGGCAGGAACATCCTTAAAGTTGCCCGTCTTATCCTCAAGCTTCAGAGTGCGTGCGATAAGTGCGGCAAACTCTGCTCTTGTGATATTCCTGTCAGGCTCAAAGGTTTTATCCGTAACGCCCGTTACAACGCCTGCTCTGTACATTGCCATAACATCGGTCTTAGCCCAATGATCAACCATATCCTCAAAGCAGAAGCCCTCAACCGCATCAAGGCTCGGATTTGTTGTATCACTTGAGTAGAAGGCATTATTCTTGGTTCCGCCGCCGTTTACTGCCGTGCCTCCGAAAGAAGGAGGTGTAACCTCGGAGCCTTCGGATGTTTCACTTGTATAGAATACAAGCTCCGAAAGTGTTTTCATATAAACAACAATTTTATCTTTGGAAGTGTACTTAACCGCTTCCTTAGAACCGATTGCCAAAGCCGCGGATTCATAGGAATCTTCCTTGCATTTTGCGGTTATATCGGTATATCTTCCGTTTACACTCTTTATAGCAAGCTTCTGCCCCGAAATATTCGGAAGCTCAACTCTTATAAGCTTATCGGAGGAAACCGGAACAGTTGTACCGAAGGAAAGCACGCTCGAAATGTTTCCTACAAGAGTTCCGCTAACTTCATTCTTGGAAACAGGTGCTGTGAACACACCGTCCCAATCATTGGAGGAAAGCTTTGTTCCAACGGGAATTGTTGTCGTAACCGAACCGATAGGAGTAGCTGAATTTACGGTAATTTCAGGTAATTCCCTGCCCTTCTCGGTCTTAAGTTCAAGAACTGCGCCATTTGCAACATCAAATTCAGACTTGCTTGCGGTATAAAGAATATCGTAAGAAGCATTGCCCGAAACCGTACCCTTTGTGCTGAGGGACTTATTGTATTCCGAAACCGCTGTTTCCAAAATAAGCGCAGCCTTATCAACGCTCTGCTGTGAAGAATAGTCATCATTTCTTACAGCCTTTGCATCGGAAAGAGCCTTCGATACAGCGTCATAAAATTCCTTTTTGCCCTCGCCGTAGCCAGTTCCCACAACTGCGGATTTCATAAGCTCCTCAGCGGTGGAAATTGCGTTATCTATTCTTTCAAAATCAACCTCTGTAGGATAGATTACAAAATCGGTGGCGCTGGAATAGAACTGAATATAACCGTCGGTATCGGCAAGATTGTTGCCGGTGTATGTGCGGTCATAAACAAGCTTTCCGTCAATGTAGCAAGAGTATTTAACACCGTCGGGAACATCGTAAACACCCACCGTCAGGCTGTATTTTCTGTTGATTTCAAAGCCTGTTCCGAAGTTATCAATACCCGGACGGGTAGGATTCCAAAGCTGTGCCTCGATATGGTCGGGGTGGAACCACATAAGATAACCGCAGTTTGGATTATTGCTCCAAATCTTTGTAGTGGGATCCTGAATTCTGAATATGAATCCGCCGTTTATGCCGGAGCCCTCCTCAGCCGGGAGCTTCAAATCAAATGTAAACAGGGCATTCTTATATTTTTTGAAGTTATAGGTTACGCAGGAGCCTGCCTTAACCGTCATTGAGCCGTCGGCATTAAACTCGGGCACAGTGCCCATAACAGCCGTCCAATGAGCCACATCGGAATCGGAAATCACGGGTTTAACCGACAAATACTCAACATTTGTGATAACCGAAAGCTTAAACATATTGATAGCATTTTTAAGAGCTTCGGCTTCGGCATTGACCTCAAACTGAACCGCATCATTGTTTGCCGCTACCGCATTTGCTGAAGCTATTGCTTCCTTCAGCGCATCAACCGACTCCTGTGTGTACTGACCTTCCAAAGAGCCGATAACCGCATTGTTTACAAGCTTTCTCGCTTCCTCTATGCGTGCGTAAAGCTCGTCCTTATCAACATCGCCACCAGAATTTATTGTGATTTCGGCGGATTTAACAACGCTTCCGAACACTCCGTTATAATCAACGGGCATGATTTCATAATAAATCTTTCTGCCCTCGTATTCGGGAAGAACCTTGAGCTTTTTGCCGTAATAGCCTGTTCTTACAAACTTCTTGGTTGACGGAACCTGAATATACCAAATCGTTTCCGAAAGGGATTCCGAGTCACCGTCATCATCAATAAATTCATAATCCGCCTCGATTACATTTCCAACCGACGGATTACCCACAATAGTTGCGCCCTTAACCTCAGGCTTACTGCCGTAGGCATTTGAATCCGCGCCGATATTGCTCATATCAATATTTCTGAAATCGGGGATTGTCTTTCTTACCTTTGCAAGACCTTCCTCGGTGAGCATGAAGTTTTCGTTATCGTAATCAACGAACAAACTCTTTTCGGCATTCCTTGAAAAATATGTGTTCTTTTCCGTTGTAATAGAACCGGAATATAATGCGCCCAGTCCCTTAACCACAAGGTTATTGTTAAATTCGTTCTGGAATTTGGGAGCGTTTTCGTAAGCAATTTTCTTAAGTGCTTCATAGTCCTCCGGATTATTCTTTGAAGGATGATCCTTATCGTGATATTTGTCATAATAAGGCTTCATTGTAGATTCAAAGAATTCGGGAGTCAAAAGATTAACCCAAGCCTCCCACTGAGTTCCCTTGAAGCGTTCCTTGTAAACATCGGTATAATATCCGCCGTTGAGGAGGTTATCGTCCCAGTAATCCACAAACTTATTACCGCTGTAGTTTATGCCGTAGAAGCACATGAACGACGAAATATACTGACCTGTTTTACCGTCATAATCTCCGTAGCCCTGGAACTGCTGAGCGTAAGGATTATCAACGAAAATATTGTTTTCAACACGCGAATACTGACCACCGTAGGTCTTTGAAGCAAAATATCTGCCGCCGTTTTCTTCGACCATTGTACCCTGATAGAATACATTATCATGGAGATACGGTCCTGTATTTCCGTCATCCCAGAAAATCGACTGCGACCAACCTGCCGCATAAAGTCCTCCGTTATGGTGGAAATAGTTATATGCTATCTCATGACCGAAGTTCTGCGGATTTCTGCCCCAATAAATCGCACCCATATCCCCCGTCCACTGAACAGCGTGGTGGATTTCGTTTCTTAATATCTTATGGCACATACCACTAAATCCCATAATCTGGTGGGTTGAATAGCTGATTTCGTTATTCTCAACGGTATGGTTATAGCCACTAACATTAACCGAGGGCGAATAGGAAAGCTTAAGTGAGCTAAGCTTTTTGAATACATTGTTTCTTACAATGTTTCCGCCGCCGGTAAGGGTTTTCGTGTTTCCGCCCGTAATTTTGATACCGCCTGCAGCACCGTCAACAAGATAGCAGTTCTGCATAACATTTTCATCACCGTCGAAAACATTGGAATCGGTAAAATGAGCAAAGGTACACTTATCAACCTTTGAATTTTTCATTCCCGAAAGATTGAATGCCGATGCTCTTACATATTCAAAATCAATGCCTTCTATATTTATACCCTCGCTCAGATAAGCCGTAATAAATGTCTTATCCGCGAAAGGAACCATTATTTCAGCCTTTGAAATGTTATCGGGATCATAAGGATAGAAATAAATCTTGGCATTTTCCGTATCCATATAGCATTCGCCGGGCATATCTATTTCATCAATAAGGTTTGAGAAATAGAACTCGTCACCGGTCTTTGCAACATAATCGCCAACGCCGTATTTGATTGTAAGCGCCTTATCATCGGCATTAAACGCCGAAACATAGTTTGAGCTGTATGCCCAATGAACACCAAAGTGAGCAATTACCATAAGGTCCTTAAGGTCGGACTTCCAAAGCTTTGCTCTGTCGGTTTCATCGTTATATGTAATTGTTGAAGGTTCTCCGCCCTTCTTTCCGTCACCTGTCTTAACGGTAACAGGTCTGTCAATCGGGCCTTCGCCTTCCTGAACATCCTGGTTCGGCCAGCGAGAAGGCTCCATAGCCTTGCCGTTAACATAAAGCCTTACCTGGTTTGTAAATTTATCGTTTCTGCCCTCAGCTGCAACCTTTCCCGAGTGAGAATAATCCGTAAGTGCGGGAATACCCGTCGGGAACAGGGACGAAAGGTCGGCAACATAAAGATTATCTCTTGCAACATCGTCTATAACGCAATCGAGAATATCGGAATCGGTAACCTTTGAAACAAGATTTTCAACATGTCTTCCGCCGGTTATTCTCACCTTTTCATTCTCATAAGGCTTTATTGTAAGATTCTTGTCTGCGCTTGTGAGATTAAATGTTGTTTCCCTGTAATACTCGCCACCGCGCATATAAATTGTAATCTGCTCATCGTAGCCCTTTTCTCGGAGCTCTCTTGCAGCGTTTCTTGCGGTTTCAAGATCCGCAAAAGGAGCTTCAATCGAGCCGTCCCCGCCTGCCGATGCATCGGGTGCAACGAAATAAGCAACTTCGCCGTTTACAACATCTACCGCAGATGAGGTTACGGGAGTGCCCGAAATATTAATGTTATTTTTCGGATAAACCGTTACACGAATTTTCTTGTTGACTTCATTCATTGTTATCGTATAGGTTTTTTGTGTTCCGATTTGCGTCCACTCCGAACCGTCATCGGAAACCTCCCAACTGAATTCACTGTTGTCGGTATATTCTCCGCCTTCAAAATCATACTTTGCGGTTACAATCATTCCGAAAGAAGCACTGCCGGAAACGGTTACATTCTTAACAATCGGCTTTGCCTGCTCAGGGTCGATAATCTTCCCTTCCGTTGTAAGAATTACCGGTTCACCTTCCTTGGGCTCAACAGTGGACATGGGAGTAATAATCACCCTTAAATACTTGCCTGCATCTGATTCTCCTGTGGTGTACGAAGAAGATGTTACAGCGGTATCCGTCCAAGTCTTGCCGTCAGTTGAAGTCTGCCACTTATAGGTTGCCACCGCTTCGCCTTCCGCATTTGCGTCCGGATCAACAGCCGTTGCGGTTGCCGTGATTACCGAGCCGATAGAAAGATCCTTTGAAATTGATGCCCCGATAATCTCCGGCGCACGGCCGAGATCGGTATCGGGAGTATAGCAGATAATATCATCGTAATAATAGTTGTACGACGCATTTCCGAAAGGTCTTATAAGCTGACAGTTCTGTGGAACATAGGGGTCTTTGTTTATCAGCTCACCGTCGATATAAAGGCTGACCGTTCCGCGGTTTGAAAGCTTGCAGCTTGCGTATTTTCCGTACGCTTCTCCGACAAGCGTAAACTGATGCCAGCCCTTGCTTCTTTTAACCTCGGTAGCGGTAATCTCCGTATGGGACGAATCTCCAACATAAGCGTCCGCAGCATCGGTCACAAGCCCTGCAAGCATCGCCGCATAATAGCGGCTGCTGGATGTGGGGGTACCTATAGCGTTTTTGAAGTAATAAACATCCTTGGAGCCGTCAAGAGCGCCCGCATCTACCGCCAAGGTAGCGTTTGATTCCAAATCCGTCTTATACTTGGAACTACTGCAGGTATCCTGTATATAAAACGAAGGCTTATAATTGCCGTTCTTTGTGCCGTCATCGTAGAACCAACCTTCAAACACGAAATCGGCATTTGATATGGTCATGGAATAATTATCTCTTGAGCCGCTCGCCTTTGAAGTTTTAATGGCATATTCGCCGGTTCTTTTAAGCTCGGATGTAATTTCCGTACGGCCTTGCGTAATACCGAAGGTCTTATTTTCTCCAACGGTGCCGTCCTCAAAGCCTCCGTCATTAAACTTTTTGTTAGGCAGAATATGTACAATAATCTTGGCTGTCAGCGAGCCGTACTTTGCCGTTACAACTGAAAAACCGTTACCTGAAGTAACGAAATTGATTGTACCAGTTTCTTTGCCTATTGTCAGAACCTTTTCGCTCTCGGATTCCCATGTAACACCCTCCGAAAGCAAGGTTTTGTTACCCTCCGCATCAACGCCGTAAGCCTTGAGCGTAGGTGTTTCTGATGCGTCGGAATATCCGACCTTGTTTGATTCAAGCGAAATTGCAACATAGTCGTCAGCCGCAACGGTTACACATGAAAACACGGATAACACCATTGCAAGTGCAAGAATCAACGCAAAAACTCTCCTCATTTTTTTACCTCGTTTCTTATTTTGTATTTTACATATGCTCCTCGGAGCAGAGCATATGTAAGCTATTTAATTATACCATAACCACAGATTTATTTCAACTGTTTAACAAAAGTAATAATATACAAAAATTTTAATTGTTTTTTGTGCAAAACAAACAACAAAGGCAGAATTTTGCCGAAAAAAAGCATTGCCGCCCGGTGGCGTACCGAGCGGCAATGCAAAAGCAATGAAGAGATTTTAAATTTCCGTAAAAGAAAATTTAACTATCGTACAAGTATATTGTAACACAAACTTGCAAAAATATCAATATTAAAATTTAACAAAATTGTGATACTATTTCAGTAATAATTAAGCATTATAACCAATTACAGTTCAACAATGGTGACTCCCGATTCCCCCTCACCGAAATTTCCGAGACGGAAGGATTTCACACGCTTATCCGATTTCAACAGCTTTTGAATACCGGCTCTCAGAACACCTGTGCCCTTTCCGTGAATGATTGTAACCTGATGAAGGGACGCCATTACCGCATCATCAATAAACTTTTCCGTCAAAAGCTCGGCATCGTCCAATGTCATTCCCCTCAAATCAAGCTCGGTTGACACATTGGACAGTCTCATTGTAAATTCCCGTCCCTGAACATAATTTGTGGGCTTTTCGGAAACGGTTGCATCGTCACAAAGTGCAATATCCTTTAATGTAAGATGCATTTTCATAAGCCCCACCTGAACCGTAACCTTGTTGTCTCCGGACTTTGGAAGCGTAAGAACCGTACCTGTCTTATTAAGCTCGATAACCTCAACGGTAGAGCCAATTTTAAGCTCGTTCGGCTTTACTCCGCCCTTTTTCTTTTTAATCGGCTTCAGCCCCGATACATCCTCAAGCTTTTTATTAAGCTTGGTTTTGACCTCCGCCATTTCCTTTTGCGAAATTTTGGCGGCATTGCTCCTCATACGGCGAACCTCGTCCAGAATGCTGTCAGATTCCTCCTTCGCCGCAACGAGAATTTTCTTCGCCTCAGCCCTTGCCCTTTCTATAATCTCATCGGATTTTCCCGAAATTTTATCCTTTTCGTGAGCAACCGTCTTCTTTATGGTTTCAATTTCACGCTTCAGCCTTGCCATTGCTTCGGCATCCGAATCAATCTGCCTCTGCTTAAGCTCAAGGTCTGTAAGAACATCTTCAAATTTAACGCTTTCATCGCTGAGCCTCTTTGAGGCATCCTCCACAATTATTTTTGGCAAGCCGAGCTTTTCGGAAATCGCAAAAGCATTGCTTTTCCCCGGTATTCCTATAAGCAGCCTATAGGTCGGTCTGAGGGTTTCCACATCAAATTCGCAGGAGGCATTTGTTACAAAATCGGTTGTTAGGGCGTACATTTTCAGCTCGCTGTAGTGAGTTGTTGCAACAATATGCGCTCCGCTCCGCCTTGCGTTTTCAATAATGGAAATAGCAAGAGCGGCACCCTCAGTGGGGGCCGTTCCCGCACCAAGTTCATCGAACAAAACAAGACACCTGTTAGAAAGATGCTTAGTTATATAAACTATAGTCTTCATGTGCGCCGAAAAGGTGGAGAGGCTTTGCTCAATGCTTTGCTCATCGCCGATGTCGGCAAAAATATCCTCATAAATCCTTAAGGTACTGCCGTAGGACGCAGGAATATGAAGTCCCGACTGAGCCATAACGCACAGCAAACCTATCGTTTTAAGCACAACCGTTTTACCGCCCGTATTCGGCCCTGTGATAATAAGGGAGTCAAACTCCTCACCCAACCTTACATCGACCGGTACGACCTTCTTTGGATCAAGCAAGGGATGTCTTGCCTTTTTAAGATTAATGTACTTATCGTAGCCTGTTTCCGCGGGACAGCCCTTCATGTAATCCGAAAGCTTAGCCTTTGCGAATATAAAATCAAGCGTTGTGAGTATCTTGTAGTTTTGCATAATAATCTCTGAAATTCCGTTTACCATGCAGGTGTATTCCGCAAGAATTTTCGCAATTTCATCCTTTTCCGCTCCTTCGAGCTCCCGAAGCCTGTTGTTTTCTTCAACAACCGCAGAAGGCTCGATAAAAACGGTGGAGCCGCTCGACGAGGTATCATGCACTATCCCCGAAATCTCGCCCTTATGCTCCGCCTTTACAGGGATAACATAACGGTCACCTCTCATCGTTACGATTGAATCCTGCAAGGCTTTGGAATACTTTGAGGAATGTATCATATTATTGAGAATATCCCTTATTTTATCGTTGGATTTTCTCATCTGCTTTCTTATGGAGTTGAGCTCGGGGCTTGCGGTGTCGGCAATTTCGTTTTCTCCTATTAAATTGCCGAAAATCGTATCCTCAAACCGCTTATCGGGAACAAGTGCATTAAAATATGAAGTAATCGAAGTTTCCTGCTCGAATTTTTCCGAAGAGCCGTAAGCCTTAATCACTCGGGCAGACTGCATCACCCTTCCGCACAGCAAAAGCTCGGGAATGCTTAAAACCGAGCCTATTTCCGCACGCTTAACCGCTCCTCCCACGGGCTTAAGCGCAGAAAATGAAGGCGAAGAGCATTTGTCAATCATCTTTTGCGCGTCGGTGGTTTCGCCGATTTCCGCTTTTATGCGCCCTTCGTCCGTCATGGGAGTCAGCTTTACGCACATTTCCTTCGCTTCCTCGCCCACCGCAAAGGAAGCAAGTTTTTCAAGTATTTTATCAAACTCAAGTATTCTTAATGTCTTTTTATTCATAATCAAAACCGTCCTTCAAAACAATTATAACAAAAATTTCAAAAAAATAAAAGTACCGTATTGAAAAAAATCAATTTTTTTGGTATAATTATATAAACTGACAAAAGGAGCTTATTTATGGAATTTATTAAAGCACTGATTTTAGGCATAATTCAAGGGATAACCGAGTGGCTTCCCGTCAGCAGTACGGGACATCTTTTGCTTGCGGACGAATTTTGCAAGCTCGGCGGCGGCAAAAGCTTTGTGGATATGTTTATGGTCGTAATTCAATTCGGTTCCATTTTAGCCGTGGTTACCCTTTATTTTCACAAGCTGAACCCATTTTCCCCCAAAAAAAGCTCATTGGAAAAGAAGCAGACCTGGACAATGTGGTTTAAGGTTCTCGTTGCAACCATACCTGCGGGCGTTGCAGGACTTTTGCTGGACGATTGGATCAGCGACAAGGCTCACAAATGGTATGTTATCGCCGGGGCTTTGATTGTTTACGGTATCCTTTTCATTATTCTTGAAAACAGAAACAAAAAGCCTTCCGTCAACTCAATGGAGGAAATGAGCTACAAAACAGCCTTGCTCATTGGTTGCTTTCAGATGCTTTCCCTCATTCCCGGCACATCGAGATCCGGCTCTACTATTCTCGGTGCCGTTTTCCTCGGAGCATCAAGAAGTATAGCCGCTGAGTTTTCCTTCTTCCTTGCTATCCCCGTGATGATAGGTGCAAGCGGTCTTAAAATATTAAAGTACATACTCAAAAGCGGATTTGCCTTCCCTAATCTTTCGGTTCTGCTTTTCGGAACGGCGGTTGCGTATCTTGTTTCCCTCGCCGCAATAAAGTTCCTTATGGGTTACATAAGAAAGCACGATTTCAAGGCGTTCGGCTGGTACAGAATTGTTCTCGGTATCGTTGTGATCCTGTACTTTTCGATATTCGCATAAAAAATTCACAGCCCGATGCCGAACTGTGAATTGGCGCGCCGTGCAGAATTCGAATCCGCGACCTTCTGGTCCGTAGCCAGACGCTCTATCCAGCTGAGCTAACGGCGCAAATATTAACAACAGCACTTATTATAGCACAATATAATGCTTTTGTCAATATATTTTTTGCCATTTTGAAGTTTTTTTACCTCAAAACTTGACATAAATCAGTTTTTGTGATACAATAATCTCATCTTCGGGGCAGGGTGCAATTCCCTACCGGCGGTTAAAGTCCGCGAGCGTAAGCTGAACCGGTGAAATTCCGGTACCGACGGTTACAGTCCGGATGGAAGAAGAAATGTATGTAAAAATATATTTATGCACCCGAATTTGTTTCGGGTGTTTTTTTGTCGAAAGGAGTTTTTTTAACATGAAAATCAAAACAAGAAACTTAGCAGTATGCGCAATGATGTCCGCAATTTCAGGGATTCTTATGATGCTGGAATTCGGTCTGCCGTTCGTACCCTTTTTCCTGAAGTTCGATTTTTCAGAGCTTCCGGCACTCATTACATCCTTCGCCCTCGGGCCGGTGTACGGCGTTGCGGTTTGCCTTGTGAAGAACCTTATAAAGCTCCCCACTACCACAACCGGCGGCGTGGGTGAAATCGCAAATTTCATTATCGGCGCGGTATTTGTGTTCGTGGCAGGCGTTATTTATAAAAAGCACAAGGACAAAAAGCACGCGGCAATCGGTAGCCTTGCGGGCTCTTTGGCAATGGGTATTATGAGCTTCCCGATAAACTATTTTATCACCTACCCCATATACTCCAAATTTATGCCCATTGACACGATTATCGAGCTGTATCAGAAAATATTCGGCGGTGTGCACACCCTCGCGCAGTGCCTTATAGTGTTCAATATACCCTTCACGATTGCAAAGGGGCTTATCGTTTCGGCTATAACCATACTTATTTATAAGCGTGTTTCACCCATAATCAAAGGAAGAAGCGACAAAAAACAATAAATTGTAAATTTTTTTTGAAAAATTAGAAATATATCCTTGACATTGAACCGAGTTTGGGTTATAATAGTGTTAAATCGGTTTAGATAGATGGTGTAAAAACCCTGCTATTCTTTTTTAATAAAAGCCGCATTCAGTATATGCCTTTTTGGGCATCGGTCGCGGAGGGAGGGATAAGGATGTCAGAAATCAGAATAAAGGACAATGAGTCTTTAGATAGCGCACTCAGGCGTTTCAAGAGGCAGTGTGCAAAAGCAGGCGTTCTGTCTGAAATACGCAAAAGAGAACACTATGAAAAACCCAGTGTTAAGCGTAAAAAGAAATCAGAAGCAGCCCGTAAAAGAAAGTTCAGATAACTCTGGACTGAGGCAGCTTAATTGTTACTGCAATTGAAATCTGCGGAACTGTCTCGTTTTTTATGAGACGGTTTCGCTTTTTTGATGATTACACAAATCCCCGTTTACCGTGGGTGAATGGGTTTTTTCATAGGCTTTCCCAAATACAAAAGGAGTGAACAAATTTTGACAAACAAGTTTACTTTTAACGATATTCTCGGAATAATCATTAAGCGTTGGTGGATTATTCTTCTTTGCGGTGTGATTGTGGGTTGCGCTGCTTTTGCATATACGGAGCTTCTTGTTTCCCCTCTTTACACTTCCAAAGGTACACTCTATGTTAACAACAAAAATCAGAATAACAATAACCAGCTTACAACAGGTGATGTTCAGCTGTCGCAACAGCTTGTAACCACCTACTCCCAGGTTCTCAAAAGTAAAACATTTTGCCAAAGCATTTCACAGAAATTAAACAACGGTCTTTCCGCAGCTGACATTCAGTCTATGATTACAATGGAGGGCGTTAACGAAACCGAAATCCTTCAGATCAGCGCTGAATCGAAAAGCCCCGAGATTGCAAGGGCTGTGGTTCAGGAAATTCTCAATAACGCTCCCGAAGAAATTATGAGAGTCGTTAAGGCAGGCTCGGTGGCTGTGGTTGACAATGCAACACTCCCTGTTGAGCCTTCTTCCCCGAATATCAGAATAAACACTCTCGTAGGTGTTCTGATAGGTATAATTTTGTCGATATTTGTTATATTTATTCTCGAATTCTTTGACACAACAATCAAGGATGAGGATGAACTGTTTAAAAAATTCAACATTCCGGTACTCGGTGTTATACCTAACTTCACGCAGGAATAAGCTCAATGAAAGGAGGACTTGAAAATGTTCGATTTTCTTCGCAAGGCTGACGAAAAAGAATTTGAAAAGAAAAAGAAAGAAATTGAAGATAAAATTACCCACGGCGATGCTCGCCCAATAGTTAACAATTCAACTTCCTTTGCTGTGAGAGAGGCTTATAAAACGGTAAGAACAAATATTATGTTTGCCCTCGGCGATCATGATAACTGCAAAAAGATAGTTTTCACAAGCGCATCCCCGGGTGAAGGCAAGACAACAACCTGCATAAATGTTGCCACAACCTTCGCTCAAAGACCGAACACGAAAGTTTTGTTGGTTGACGGCGACCTCAGAAGGCCGAGAATTAACCAGAGTGTCGGTATCAAAAACGATGTTGGGCTTTCCAATCTTCTTGCGTCCTTTTGCGATATGCAAACATTCAAGCCTCAAAAGACGGAGTTCGGGTTCGACTGCATTACGGCAGGCTCGATACCTCCTAACCCTTCCGAGCTTTTAGCATCGGCTAAGGCAAAGGAATTGTTCGATTATTTTTCTAATTTTTACGACTATATTTTCCTCGATACCCCTCCGGTTACGGTTGTTACCGATGCGGTTTTGTCCAACAGCTTTGCCGACGGGCTTGTTATGGTTGTCCGTCAGAATTACACAACATACGATATTGTTGACAGGGCTATCGGGACACTTAAATACGCGGATTCAAAAATTCTCGGCTTTATTCTTAACGATGTGGAATCCGCAAGCTACAAATACAGCAACAAATACACAAACAAATACTATAAAGAGCAGGATTCCTACGGCTATTATTACGGCTACGGTTCAAGACCTGAGCCAACTGACAACAAGAAAAATTAAGGTGATGCTTTTATGATAGATTTTCACTCTCATTTCCTTCCCGGTATGGATGATGGTGCAAAAGATACCAAAACTGCAATCCAAATGCTCAAAACAGTTAAAAATCAGGGCGTTGAAACAATCGTTGCAACGCCTCATTTTTATTGCAACGGAAGAACCGTTGAGGGCTTTATTCGCAAAAGAAAAGCGTCATTTGATCACCTCATGAAAAGAATTGCGGAGCAGGGCGAGGAAAACAATATTCCGGAAATTAAGCTCGGTTGCGAAGTTCATTTGAGTATTTCCCTCGGCGAGCTGGAGGATGTTGACAAGCTGTGCATAGAAGGTACTGATTATTTACTTCTCGAAATGCCCTACCAGCTCTGGCAGCCGTGGATGTACGAAATGATTTATTACATTGCCGCAAATTTTAAGGTTAAGCCTATAATGGCTCACATTGAAAGATATGCGGATATTAACCGCAACATAGAAACCTACTATAATCTCTTTAATATGCAAATCCTCGGGCAGGCAAACGCCGATAGTTTTCTGTCATTTGGCTCAAGGCGGTTTTTGTCAAAACTGATTGACGGGAATTGTATTCATGTTATAGGCACCGATATGCACAACATGGAGTCAAGATCGCCGAAAATGGATGAGGCAATGATTAAAATAAACAAAAAGTTCGGTAGCTCGTTTGTATCCGAAATTGAAAGCAATTCAATAAAAATTCTTAATAATGTTGTTATAAAATAAAGAGCTGAAGCAAATTTCAGCTCTTTTAATTCATCTCCGCAGTAAAATCGCAGGAATAAATAAATTCTATTTTGTCACCGCTTGAAACTGTATATTTATCACAGCCTCGATCCGCAAACTCACCGTTCACCTTGTACATCCACCCTGACATTTCGCCGCAGTCACCGTCATACAGGTTCCCTATTCCCTTTACATAAACCGTATCGAAACCCGGTGTTTTTGAAAAATCAATGTGAATTTTGTTGTTTTTCATCTCCCGAAGCAGCACATCAAACACGCTTTCTCCGGCATCGAAACTCACCCTTTTCTCAGGGTAAATTATACCGTCTTTTGGGATAATATCCTTTTTTCCCTCCGCCGCATTTTCGTAGGCGTTATAGCAATTAACCGATAAAACGCAATAATTGCTTTGTTCCTCATCACTTTCCGAATTACTCAAAAATCCGCCCAATGCGATTACGGAAACTACTGCAATAAAAGCTATGAGTATTACAGGCTTCAAATACCTTTTCACGAAAAAAAACACCACCCTATTTTTCATCATTTCTCGTCAGCTTTTTAATCCAACGGTAGGAGTTGCCGTAAATTGCGGCAGGAATGCATTTCAAGTATTGGTCGCTGTTTAACAAGATAACAACAATGATCGGCGAAAGCTTAAACACGAACGCCGCAAGAAGCGAAAAAGGCACCGTAATGCACCATATTCCAACAATGTCCAAAATCAGAATATACTTCGTATCTCCGCCGCCTCTTATTATGCCGATATTCATGCACATCTGATACGACATGAACAAAAGAACCGTTGACTCGATAATCATAAAGATGTCCGCAAGCTCCGCTGTTTTCGGCGAAAGATTGTAAAGGCTCAAAAACGGAGTTCTGGCAAAGAAAAGAATTGAACATAAGCAGATGCCTATTGCGACAAAAAGAACCTGAAGCGTTCTGACATACTCCTTTATTGACTTCATATTCCCCTCGCCCACTGCCTTGCCGATAATAATTGACGCCGCAGACGCCGCACCAACGGAGGTGACCTTCAAAAACAAAAATACCGTTGAGGATATGGAATGTGCGGCTATTGCGTTTGACGACATATGCCCCAAAATAACCGTCTGAAGTGCGGTATTCAGCCCCCAAATAAGCCCCGTACCGATTACGGGAAGGCTTACCCTTATAAAGTCTGCCGACAGTTCTCGGTTTATGCTCTTAAGCTCCGAAATCCTCCATTTTATAAGCTTGTCCTTCTTAAGAATATAAAAGGAAACAATCAAAAATTCAAGTATTCTTGCGGTGAGCGTACCTATCGCCGCTCCCCTTGCGCCAAGCTCGGGAAACCCGAAATTACCCTTAATAAGCAAAAAGTTAATACCGCAATTTACAACAAGGGATAATATAGAGGTATAGAGGGCAATGCTGACCTTCTCCACCGTCCTCAATCCTCCGAGCAGAACATTTGTAAACGCAAAAAACAGGTAAGAAAACCTGATTATATTAAGGTATTTTACGCCCTCGTCGATTATTGTCGAATCATTCGTGAAAAGCCCCACGGATGCCCTTGGAAATAAGGAAACCACGGAAAACATCAGCACCGCTATGAATGTGGCGCACATAAGCGCAACCGACATGATTTTCTTGATAGGCTCGGTATTTTTCTGTCCCCAATACTGACTTCCGAGAATGATTATGCTGTTGCTTACGGAAAAAATCAGCTGCTGCAAAATGAATTGAATCTGATTTACCGCCGCAACCCCCGAAAGCGCCGTTTCGCTGTAATTCCCAAGCATAATATTGTCCGCAAGGTTTACGCTCAAAACAACCGCTTGCTCAAGCATGAGCGTTACGGTAAGAACAACAAAGGATTTATAGAAATTTTTGTCCTTAGTAAGCATTTTTATCCTCCGTAATTTCCCTCGCACGACTTACATCAAGCATAATTTGCCGCGAAAGCTCGCCTTCCGAAGAAAATTTCTTCTCTTCCCTTAAAAATTCAATAAATTCAACACTTATTTTCTTATCGTAAATATCCTCGTCAAAGCCGAGAATGTGGGTTTCCACGATTGCCTTCTTAAGCCCGAAGGTGGGGTTGACTCCCACATTTGTGACAGAACAGAATTTTTTCTCACCAATCGCCGTTTTTGTGGCATAAACACCGTATTTCGGAGTTACAAGCCCTTTGGGAATTTCGATGTTTGCGGTTTTAAATCCAAGTTTTCGACCGACGCTTCTTCCGGGAAGAACAATTCCGTCAACCGAAAAATTGTACCCAAGCATTCGGTTTGCCTTTCCGATTTCGCCGTTTTCGATATATGTGCGAACAAGGGTGCTGCTGACCTTTTCTCCGTCTATTTTAACCTCCGGCACAACAAAAAGCTCAAAATCCCCTTTTTTGAGTTCCTCAATTCCGCCCATATGCTTATGACCGAATCTGTAATCAAATCCTGCAACCACCGCTTCGGCATTAAGAGTTTCCTTAAGATAACATACAAACTCCTCGGGTGACATTTTCCTGAAATCCTCGGTAAACTCCCGAAAATAAACCGCATCAATGCCAAGCTCCTCGCAAAGCTCTATCTTTTTCTCGTTTGTTATAACGCAAGGCTTATCCTGCTTCGGATTGCTCAAAAAGGTAAACAGCACTGTTTTAAGACCTCGTTTTTTCCCTTCGGCTTTTGCTGTTTTGATAAGCCGCCTGTGACCTATGTGCAGTCCGTCAAACATCCCGAGCATTACAATGGAGCTCTGCTCTATTTTTTGTCCGCTTTCGTAGATAATCATAATTCACCCTCATAAAGCATGATTTCGGGCTTTATTTTTCTTCCGTCGCCCATAGCTGTGCAAAGCAGCTCCCCAACGCTTGAAAACACCTTGCACTCACCGTTTACGCCTTCAAAATTAATCACATTACCGTTTTTTATTTTCCGCTCATCTTCCCCGAAAACCATAACGGACTGTGCCTTTATAACCTCGTCTGCCGTCAGTGCGCACGCTTCAAAGCCCTTTTCGGAAAGCTCCTCCAATGTCACGGCACTATTCTTTGTGAAATTGCCGCTTTCGATTCTTGAAAGCTCCGTCAAGGTCGCTCCGCAGCCCAAAGCCTCGCCCATATCATAAATCAGCGAGCGAATATATGTTCCTTTGGAGCAGGATATGTCAAGGGTGTCCTCTCCCACAAGGGAAATATCGTATATTTCAACATCCCGAGGCTTTCTTTCAACCGTCACACCGGCTCTTGCAAGCTCGTAAAGCTTTTTTCCGTTCATTTTTATGGCGGAATACATCGGCGGAACCTGACTTATTTTTCCCTTAAAGTTTTCTATACACCGCAAAATCTCGTCCCTCGAAGCCGAAAGACCGGTTTCCTCGATTACAGTCCCCGTAATGTCATAGGTGTCGGTTTTAACGCCCAGCCTGAATTTTGCAATATACCTCTTTCTTTCACATAAAAGCCTGTCGGAAAGCTTTGTCGCCTTGCCAACAAGCACTATTAAAACACCGGTAGCAATGGGGTCAAGAGTACCGGCGTGCCCCACCTTCCTTGTGCCGAGAATACGCCTCACACTTGCCACAACATCATGAGATGTAACCCCCGAAGGCTTATTTATAACCAGAATACCGTTCATTAATCAATCACCAAATTGTTTTTTATTGAG
Organism: uncultured Eubacteriales bacterium; assembly: GCA_902492655.1. Classification (GTDB taxonomy): domain Bacteria; phylum Bacillota; class Clostridia; order HGM11514; family HGM11514; genus CAKSKB01. The sequence continues at coordinate 35,966 of CABUMF010000012.1, forward strand.
GCTATGATGCTTTCTGTAAGCTCTTGCGCATTGCCCTCCGCAGAAAATCCGGCAGCTCTGCTGTGACCTCCTCCGCCGAAGTAGGACGCAACAACGGAGGAATCAAGCGCTTCATCAGACCTTAGGCTGACCTTGAATTTACCCGGCTCACGCTCATGAATAAACACGCCCACGCTTACACCTTCAACGGTTTTGAGCATACTCGATATAAATTCCACATCCCCGAGCGTAAGCTCCCTTTCCATATACTCCTCATATGAAAGATAGTACATCGCAACACGGTTTTCGCAGTAAAATTCAATGGCATTTACAGCGTCTGCCTGAAATCTCATCTTCCTTATCGGGACGGTATCGAAAAGCTTGCGGTTTATTTCCGAGAAATCCCCTCCCGTTTCATAAAGCCTTGCGGCTATTTTGTGGGTTCTTTCGGAAACATTTGAATACTTAAAGCAGCCCGTATCGGCAGATATAGCCATATAAATCGGCTCTGCCGTAGCCTTATCCAAAAGAGACGGGCTTATGTGGGAAATAAGCTCAAAAACCAGCTCTCCCGTGGAGGAAGACTGTGGCTCAACATAATTTATATCCGCAATATTGCCGTTGGTTTTATGGTGGTCTATACAAATCGTTTTACCGCAAAAAAGCTCGGCTCTGTTGCCCATTCTGCCCTTGTCCGCACAGTCCACCGCAACAGAAAGGTCATAATCTCTTTTTTTGCCTTCATAAACAATGAAGTCGTGGTAAACTACGCTCGAAAGCCTCGGAAACTCCTCAAACACCACATCCACGCTCTTTCCGAGCTTTTGCAAAAACATCGCAAGCGCAAAGCAAGAGCCCGTTGCATCGCCGTCGGCATTTGTATGCGGAATGAGCACAATGCTTTTAGATGCATCTATTGTCGACTTTATACTTTCAAAAATATCCATACAATATCACCGTAAATTTATAAATGTCATATAGTTAATTTTAACACAAAAATCCTTAAAAATCAATCAAATTTTGAATTTTTGTATTGCAATGAAAAAAATAGTGTGCTATAATGATTGCGTAATAAAAATAAGGAGAACTTTAAGCATGAAAAATGATATTTTTGCCGATATTGCCGCAAACGGAATCGGCGGAAGGCAGGAGCTTTTGTACACTCCAAAGCCTCCCGTACACAAAACGAAAATTTCCGTTCCGAAGCCCGGCAATTTCACCCCAAAAGCAACAAAAAAGCATATAGATACCAAAGAGGAGCTTTATTTTGAGCTTGAAGCCATGCGCACCCGTTACAAGCCCTATTTAAAGGATTACTCACCGAGGCTTGAGGCGGTTACAAAGGTCTTTGATATTAAAAAATTCAGGATTGACGGAAAGGAAGCGGAAATACCCGATTACGGCGGTCCCTCCGGCTTTGCCCTTAAAACCTACGAGGCGGAATTTAATTCACCGAGCCTTTTGGATACTGATGCCGCATACATCTGCATAGGCGGTGCGGATTACTATGCGGTTGTGTACATAAACGGAGTTTGCGTGGGAACACATGAGGGCTTTTTCTCCCCCTTCGAGTTTGAAATCACGAGGAACATTCGTCCGGGAATAAACTCCCTGAAAATTGAGCTTTACAATGACGAAAAATACGGTCAGGGCGGCGACAAGCTTTACGCCGCAACTGGACTTGGTTGGGACGACCCCTACAGCGGCTGGCATCACTGCCCCTCCGGAATCGGACTTTACGATGATGTAAGGCTTGAAATCAGGCAGCGTGTAAACATTACCGATGTTTTTGTCCGCCCACAAAATGAGAGCGCAGAGGTTTGGATTGAGGTTGAAAACGCCGACTATCTAAAGAAAAACCTTTCCTTTGAGCTATCCCTTTACGGAAGGAATTTTAAGCAAACTGTGTTTCAAAACAGAGTGTTCATCCCTTCAACCAAAAGAACCGTAGGAATGTGCGATAGTCTTACAGAGGCTTCCCTCGGAGAAAAAGTCGGTCAGGACACCGATGTTCCTGCAATGCACGGCAAGAACATATATAAATTCAGCTTTGAAATAGAAAATCCGAGGCTTTGGAATCCCGATACCCCGTATCTTTATGAGCTTCAGGTTAAGCTTTTGGAAAACGGTGAGGTTAAGGACACAAAATCAAAGCATTTCGGCATGAGAAGCTTCTTGCAGGACACTACATCCTCACCGAAGGGTATGTTTTATCTTAACGGCGAAAAAATAAGGCTTCGAGGTGCGAATACAATGGGCTTTGAACAGCAGGATGTTATGCGAGGGGATTTTGATCAGCTCATTGATGATATTCTTCTTGCGAAGCTTTGCAATATGAATTATCTCAGAATCACTCAAAGACCTGTTCAAAGCGAGGTTTACGACTACTGCGATATGCTGGGACTTATGACGCAAACCGACCTTCCTCTTTTCGGATGTATGAGAAGGAATAAGTTTGCAGAAGGCGTAAGGCAGGCGGAGGAAATGGAGAGAATAGTGCGCTCGCACCCATGCAATATCATGGTGACTTACATAAACGAGCCCTTCCCCAATGCCAACAATCAGCCCCACCGCCATATGACACGCCCAGAACTTGAGAGTTTCTTTGAGGCTTGCGATATTGCGGTTCATATGCAAAATCCCGACCGTGTCATAAAGCATGTTGACGGGGATTACGATCCGCCGACCTCCTCGATGCCCGACAATCACTGTTATCCCACCTGGTACAACGGACACGGCATTGACATAGGAAGGCTTAACCGAGGTTATTGGCTGCCGATAAAGCCCGATTGGTACTGCGGCTGCGGAGAGTTCGGGACAGAAGGGCTTGACTTTGCGGAAGTTATGAAAAAATACTATCCCAAGGAATGGATAAAGGAGCCGTTTGATATTTCAAAAATATATAATTCTCAAACCGCTCCATTCCATTACTTCTTTTTCGACACACAAAGCACAATGGAGGATTGGTGCAGAGAAAGTCAGGAATATCAAGCCTTTGCAACAGGGTTTATGACAGAAAGCCTGAGGCGGAACAATCTTATGATTTCAAACGCCATTCATCTTTTCATAGACGCATGGCCCGACGGCTGGATGAAAACCATAATGGACTGCGAAAGAACCCCGAAGCCTGCATATTTTGAGTACAGAAACGCTCTTGAACCAATTCATATCAGCCTGAGAACGGACAGATTTACATACTTTGCGGGCGAAACAGTAAAAATCGAAAGCTACATCTGCAACGATACCAACAAATCAGGCAGAGGCGTATGCACCTTCGAGGTTTACAAGGACGGAAAGCCCATTATGAAAAGCGAAACCGATTGTTTTATTGAAAACTGCGCCGTTTCGTATGCGGCGGACATCAATTTTTCAATAAACAGCGTTTCTGACAGGGAGCGTTTTACCGTAAAGGCAATTTTAGAGGACTCTGACGGACAAATTCTTTCCTGGAACGAGCAGGAAATAGAGGTTTTTGAAGACTGCACCGTTCCCGAAAACGAAAATGTGGAAATTATAAGGCTTACAGAAGGGACTCACGAGGTTGCAGGAGAAACGGTTACGGTTAAAAAATGCGGAATGCTCCCCCTTCACTTCGTATCGAGAAATACGGGCAGCAAATACACGAAGGAATTTGAGAAAAACGATTTTCGGCTTTGGTACGATGAAAAATCGGATATGATTACCCCTATCCTCGATACAACCTTTGAAGCGGAAGGCTTTACTCCGATTCTTACAACGGGAAACAAGGACAAAAACGGAAACTGGCACAGTGAGCTTGCGGCGGCATACAAGGAATACGAGGGAAAAACCTATGTTATATGCCAGGTTGACCTACGGTGCGAAAATCCGATTGCAAAAAGATTTCTGAAAAATATTAGGGAGAAATAGGCTATGAACATTGATTTAAAGCTGTCAATTCCAAAGACGGGAGATTATGATTTAATAGTTGTGGGAGGAGGCGTTGCGGGCGTTGCGGCGGCAGTAAACGCTTCAAGGCTCGGGCTGAACACGCTTCTTATTGAAAAATCCGTTAATCTCGGAGGACTTGCAACAACAGGGCTTGTTAATTTCTTCGTTCCCATGTGCAACGGTCGTGGAACGCAGATTATTAAGGGTATGGCGGAGGAAATGCTTCAGCTTTCAAAAAAATACAGCTTTGACACCGTTCCCTCGGACTGGCAAACGGGTGAGCCGGGAGAAGGAAAAACAATGCAAAGATACACCTGCCGTTATTCAGCGCCGATTTATATGCTCGCCCTCACCGAGTTTTTATCGGAAAGTGGAGCGGATTTGCTTCTTGACACCGTACTTTGTGATGTTGTTTGCGAAAACGGCAGAATAAAGGGTGTTATAACAAACGGAAAAAGCGGATTTCAGTATTACGAAGCTAAAATGTTCATTGACGCAAGCGGAGATTCCGACCTTCTCCACCTTGCAGGCGTTCCTACGGTTCAGGGCAAAAACTATCATACATATTACGCTTTCGGCACAAATCTGGAAAATTGCCAAAAGGCAATAAGCGAAGGCGATGTTGCTCATTTATACAAAATGTACCCGGGAGGAAAAGCCAATCTTTACGGCAAGTTCCACCCGGATGGCCACAGATACTGGCTTGGCACTTCAAACCGTGATGTTACGGATTATATTGTTGAAAATCAGCTTGAGCTGCTTTCAAACATAAAAGGTGACAATCGGAAGGAGCGTGACATAACTATTCTCCCTGCAATGCCGCAGCTCAGAACCACAAGAAGGATTGACGGGGATTACACGCTCTGCGAGGACGATGTTTACAGGCATTTTGACGATTCTGTAGGTGCAATATGCGATTTTGACAGGCGTGATTATCTCTATGAAATACCCTTCAGGTGCCTTACAAAATCGGGCTACCCGAATGTAATTGCGGCAGGAAGATGCGCCTCGGGGACAGGTTATGCATGGGATGTATTAAGAGTTATTCCCCCTGCAATAATAACCGGCCAGGCATCCGCCGCAGCGTGCTTTATTGCGCTTAGGGACAATGAAAGCATTTGCAATGTGAACATAAAGGAGCTTCAAGCTCTTCTCGAAGGGCAAAATGTTATGATTCATTTTGACGATTCCCTCATTAAAGAGGACGGCGGAGAAAAAGCAGATATAGGACACATATAAATAAGTGCGGCAAAGTTCTATTGCCGCACTTTATCATATTTGCATTTATTTACTTATAATATGCCTGAACACCGTAAAAACTGCCCATGCGACACACATTACCGCACAAAATGCCATAAGGCTCAAAAATACCGCTGTCCAGCCGTAATTATCCGCAATTATCCCAAGACCGTATGCGCTTAAGGTGCTTCCCACATAGCAAAATCCGTTCAAAATCCCGGCAAACATTCCGGAATTGATTTTTTCTCGCATGAATATCGGAAAAATGCTCGTAATAAGGCTGTTAAGGCTCGATGCAAACAGGCTCACAACTACCAAGCCTATAAGCATTACTATCACAAGCTCAAATTTTATACTTCCCACAATCATCCCGATTAACCCGAACATCAGTGCGAAAAATAACGCACAATGGGATACATAATCGGGTACTTTTTTACGAACCGCCAAAGCAAAAATGTTTCCGAATATCGCCACCATAGGAAGAAGAAGCGTCAGCAAAATGGATAGAGAATCCGCAAGTCCATACTCCTCCTTAAGTATCGAAGGAACCCAGGTTGTAAGACCGTCCTTTATAAAATTTATGCCCACCGCATAAAGGCAAAGCACTCCTATCGTGACCGCAAATATCCTTTTTTCGTTGTCCGACTGCTTCCTGCTTACACCTTCACCCGTGCCTTCATCATGATTTTCCAAATCCTCGTCCTTAACGGTTTTAGCACCGACTACAGCTTTTTTATATGAAAGCAGCCAGAAAATTCCCACAGAAATTCCCGTTACGGCAGGAGTGTAAAAGGCAAGCTGAAAATAATCGAAATGAGCATACAGCGAAGACAATGCATAAATAATTAACGTTCCCGAAGCTACGGTTGTTCCCATGACAACGGTGGATTTTGCCAATGCACTCTTGGGAAGGTTTCCAGATAATAGCCTTATAAGCGTAGGCCAAAGCATGGACAGCACAAAACCGTTTATCATCCAAAGCCACTTTATTACGGCAAAATTCGTGTTTAACGCCAAAAATAGATTTATTGCCGCCGAGGAAAACAGGCTTGTGAAAATCACATATTTCATATTGTATTTTTTGCATAAAAAGCCGTTTATAACCTGCCCGATTCCGTATGCAAAGAAGAAAAATGTAGGCGGCATACCTGCCTCAGCCTTGGTTACATTATAAAATTCTATGATTTTTGTGATATTGGCAGAATAATTCACCTTGCCCAAATAGGACATCGTATATACGAGCCAACACAAAAATATAAGAAACTCCGCACCTGTTCTCTCTCGTTTGACAGGCTTTTCAATGCTCATTTTAAAATCTTCCCTTCCGAAAGAATTACATCACAAGCACTATTCTACCACAGTCATGGTAAAATTTCAAGTATTAAAGCGAAACTTCGGTAGGATTTATTTTTTAAGCGCCGCCTCTATAAAGCCCACAAAGAGCGGATGCGGCTTATTGGGTCTTGACTTAAACTCGGGATGATACTGAACTCCCACATAAAAGTCCCTATCCGATATTTCAACGGTTTCCACCAAATCTCCGTCGGGAGACAGTCCGCTTATTGTAAGACCGCCTTTCTCCACAGCCTCTCTGTAATCATTGTTAAATTCGTATCTGTGCCTATGTCTTTCGCTTATGCTTTTGGTTTTATAGCACCGCTCCATTGTTGTTCCCGGCTTTATCTCGCAGGGATACGCACCCAGCCTTAATGTTCCGCCTTTATCAATATCGCTGTGTTGACCGGGCATAAAGTCAATAATTTTATGGGGACAGCTTTCGTCAAACTCACCGGAATTTGCGTCCTTATATCCAAGAACATTCCTTGCATACTCTATTACCGCAATCTGCATACCGAGGCAGATACCAAAATACGGAACATTGTTTTCACGGGCATATTTTGCCGAAAGAATCATGCCTTCAATTCCTCGGTTTCCAAAGCCTCCCGGAACGATTATTCCGTCAAGTCCGGAAAGTGCGTCTTTATATGTAGCCTCTGTCAATTCCTCGGAATCAATCCAGCTGATTTCAACATCGGTATTAAAGCAATAGCCTGCATGGCGAAGTGCCTCCGCAACAGACAAATATGCATCGTGGAGCGCAACATACTTCCCTACCAAGCCGATTTTAACAATCTTATCCCTTGAATGAATCCTGTCAACAAGCTTTCTCCAATCGGTTAAATCAGCCTCCGGTGCGTCTATCCCCAGTTCTCGTAGCACAACCGCCGAAAAGTTCGATTTTTCAAGCATTAACGGTGTTTCGTAGAGGTTCGGAAGGGTTATGTTTTCAATAACGCAGTCCTGCTTTACATTACAAAACATTGATATTTTCTTGAATATAGACTCCTCAAGCGGCTCATCGCAGCGAAGCACAATGATGTTAGGGTTTATTCCCATACCCTGAAGCTCCTTAACCGAATGCTGTGTAGGCTTTGACTTATGCTCGTCACTCCCCCGTAAAAACGGAACAAGGGTTACATGAATAAACAGGCTGTTTTCTCTGCCAACCTCCAAGGACACCTGCCTTGCCGCCTCCAAAAACGGCTGTGACTCAATATCTCCGATTGTTCCGCCGATTTCGGTTATTACTATATCGGCATTCGTCTTTTTGCCGACATTATACACAAATTCCTTTATTTCGTTCGTAATGTGAGGAATGACCTGAACCGTTGAGCCGAGATATTCGCCCCTTCTTTCCTTATCGAGCACATTCCAGTAAACCTTACCGGTTGTAAGATTTGAATACTTATTCAGGTTCTCGTCAATAAATCTTTCATAGTGTCCCAAATCAAGATCCGTTTCGGCTCCGTCCTCGGTAACATACACCTCGCCGTGCTGATACGGACTCATAGTTCCCGGGTCGACATTAATATACGGGTCAAGCTTTTGCGCCGCAACCTTCAGTCCCCTTGCCTTGCAAAGCCTTCCCAGTGCCGCCGCGGTTATTCCTTTGCCAAGTCCCGATACAACTCCGCCTGTCACAAAAACATACTTTGTCATTTTTCCATCTCCTCTTTTTATTTTCCGCTGTCGCCATAGTTTGAAAGGACTCTCGCCGACGGATCGTTTACATTGCATCCGTCCCACTGCTTATTGGGCATCCAAAAATCAACCACCATACCGCTTTGACCTTCGTAATACTTCTCAAATATTTCACGATACAAAAGCGATTCCTTGGTAAACGGTCTTGAATGCTCGTATTTCTGTATCTTTTCCTCGTATTCCTTATCGGTATAAAAATCCTTTGCGTATTCCTGCAAATACCATACCAGAGAATGTCCCACCGCATCGGAAAATGCCGCCTTTTCACGGTACAAAATATCATGAGGCAAATAATCGCCCTCAAAAGCATGACGAAGCAGATATTTACCTTTGTTATACTTGTTAAGCTTCATTTCCGGATCAATGCTCATTACATATTCCACAAAATCCAAATCCCCAAAGGGAACCCTCGCCTCAAGGGAGTTTACGGAAATACATCTGTCAGCTCTTAACACATCGTACATATGAAGCTCCCGAACCCTTTTTTGCGATTCCTTCTGAAATTCCTCCGCATTGGGCGCAAAATCGGTATATTTGTATCCGAACAGCTCATCGGATATTTCCCCCGTCAAAAGCACCCTGATGTCGGTGTTTTCATGAATATACTTGCAAAGAAGATACATTCCCATGCTTGCCCTGATTGTTGTGATGTCATATGTTCCCAAAATCTTTATGACCTCGTCCAAGGATGACAAAACATCTTCCTTTGTGATAATCACTTCCGTATGGTCACTCCCGATATAATCGGCAACCTGCTTTGCGTATTTTAAGTCAATAGCGTCCTTTTCCATGCCTATTGCGAAGGTTCTTATCGGCATTTTGCTCTTTTTCTGCGCAATGGCACACACCAAAGAGGAATCAAGCCCGCCCGAAAGCAAAAAGCCAACCTTTGCGTCCGCCACAAGCCTTTTTTCAATTCCGGCTACAAGCTTATCGTGAATATTTTTGCAAACCGTTTCAATATCGTCATGAACAACTTCATTAACCTGCGTCATATCACGGTACGAAATGAACTTTCCGTCCTTATAATAGTGACCCGGAGGGAAAGGCATAATGTTATCCGAAATCCCCACAATGTTTTTGGGCTCGCTGGCAAACACAATTTTTCCGCTTCTGTCATAGCCGTAATAGAGCGGTCTTATGCCTATCGGGTCGCGCGCCGCCACGAAATCCTTGGATTTTGAATCATATATTATGCACGCATACTCAGCGTCCAGCATATTGAACATATTAACGCCGTATTCCCTATACATCGGCAGAAGTATCTCGCAATCGCTGTCGCTTTTGAATTTATAGCCCTTTTTAACCAAATCGTCCTTGAGTGCTTTAAACCCGTATATTTCACCGTTGCATATCACATAGTCATCACCCAGCGAAAAGGGTTGCATACCCTCGGGTGTAAGCCCCATGATTGCAAGCCTGTGAAAGCCTATCACACCGTTTTCAAGCTTCACTATCCTGCTGTCGTCAGGTCCTCTTGAAACCGTTTTTTCAAACCCGTCTTCAAACAATTCATAATCAAAATCTTCGCTCAAATATCCCATTATAGAACACATAACTCTTTACCTTCTTTTCCAATATCTTATGTAATTTCTTGCTTCAGTTTTTTATCCGCTCCGGGGCTTTCCTACATTTTTCAGCTAAATTCCCATTCATATAAAACACCAAGCTTTCAAATAAAAATAAAAAAGGCGTCAATGGGACCAAATCCCAAAGACACCTTTGCCTTCAATAAATCATATTATAACACAACAACCTTGCTTTGTCAAGTACTTTTTGTTAAGATTTTCGGGTTTTACGCAAAAGATAGCGAAAACAAGAAAAAGGACTTCAAAACAAGTCGCTGTGTGTACCGGTTCTGGTTAAGCTTAAAATGAGCGTGCTTTCGTGAATGCGATATATGAGCAACCAATCAGGTAATATGTGACATTCCCGATAATCCTTATATTCTCCGGTCAATGAATGATCAAGGTATTGTTCCGGCAAAACTTCTCCGCTTGCCAAAATATCAATTACTTTTTTTCAGTAACGATAAATCGTAACCTCTTTTTTTGACAAGCTTATAGTCCTTTCTAAATCGAGATGACATCACTATTTCATATTTCATGATTCCAAATCCTTAAACAATTCCTCGCTGCTTGCATATTTTTTTGACGGAATTTTACCGCTTATCATATCATCGGTTTCTTTCATGGCTGCAAGCGTTTCTGAATTGGGAATGTCTGTGGCAATCTCAAAGGGTATTTTTCCTTGACGCACAACCTGTCTTAAAAACATATTCATTGCAGTTGTCATATTAAGCCCCATATCGGCAAGCATTGTATCTGCTTGTTTTTTCAGCTCTTTATCCATACGAATACTCATATTAACCGTTTCCATAAGATTACCTCCTCCTTATCAGTATATACATTGTACCACAAAATATGTGCATTGTCAATACAAAAACACAAAAAAGGACAAAGCCACTGCCTTGTCCTTTAATTGTTAAAACCTATCGGGTTCTATCGGAAAATTATTCTTCCTCGAACATATCCTTGCCGAGTCCGCATACGGGGCAAACCCAATCCTCGGGAACATCCTCCCACGCTGTGCCGGGAGCAACACCGTTATCGGGATCGCCGATTTCGGGATCATAAACATATCCGCAGGGACAAACATACTTTTTCATAATAATTCCTCCGTTATTATTTATTCTTAGCCGAAATATCTCTTGAGCATACCCTCGAAGCCCTTACCATGTCGAGCTTCGTCCTTAGCCATTTCATGAACAGTATCGTGAATAGCATCATAGTTGAGCTCTTTTGCTCTCTTTGCAAGCTTAAGCTTACCTTCGGTTGCACCGCATTCAGCTTCTGCACGAAGAGTAAGGTTCTTCTTTGTATCCGGGAAAACTACTTCTCCGAGAAGCTCTGCAAACTTTGCAGCGTGCTCAGCCTCTTCCCAAGCTGCTCTGATATAAAAATCGCCGATTTCGGGATAACCCTCTCTGATTGCCTGACGGCCCATAGCGATATACATACCAACCTCTGTGCATTCGCCTTCAAAGTTTGCCTTCAAGCCTTCATAAACCTCAGGATCAATCTTGTCCTTTGCGCCTACGCCGATTTCATGCTCACATACAAAGTTGAGCTCTGCGCCTTCGTCCATCTTCTTGAACTTTTCAGCAGGAACACCGCACTGAGGGCACTTTTCGGGTGCCGAATCTCCTTCGTGAATGTAACCGCATACTGTACATACATACTTTGCCATAATAAATACCTCCAAAAAAAATTATTTTATACAATTATTGCATACACCGTAAAAAACCAGGCTGCACTTTTCGACCTTTCCGATGCTCTGCAAAGACTGCTCAAACCCGTCCTCAAGACAGGATCCAGGTACATCGTAGAGCCTTCCGCATTTTGAACACTTAAAATGGTAGTGAAGTGTTGTATCCGCATCGTAAAACGCAGAACCGTCACTTGTATTGATGACCGCAACCTTATTCTCCTTCTCAAACATCTTGAGATTGCGATACACCGTTGCCATACTGAGAGACGGATGCTCAACCTTCAAATCGGAAAAAATCTTCTCAACCCTCGGATGAACACGATGACTGTTCAAATATTCAAATATAGCTTCACGCTGTCTGCTGTATTTAATCATCTGCGCTCCTCCGTAAAATGATAATGATAATTATTATCATTATTATTATATCACATTTTTCTCATTTGTCAAGTGTTTTTTTTAAAAATTTACGGAATATTTTGGTAATTTTGTGAATATCATTTATAAGAATATTATTTACAAAGGGGCGTTTTAATATGTGTATCAATCTTGAAAACAACGAAGTGGAAGTTTTGGGTACGGTCAGTGGCGAGCCTGTTTTCAGCCATGAGATTTACGGTGAAGGATTCTATTGTTTTACATTGAATATCAAAAGGCTGAGCGATATTTATGACACGGTTTCCGTAACGATTTCCGAACGCTTAATGAACGGTATTGATTTTTGTGAGGGCACACACCTTCACATAAAAGGTCAATTCAGGTCGTACAACAACTACGGTGAGGGCGAAAGAAAGCTTATGCTTACGGTTTTTGTCAAGGATATTGAAAGGTGCGAGCCTTCCGAAAACATTAACTTCATTTATCTGAACGGCTTTATTTGCAAAATTCCCTCCTACAGAACCACACCCTTCGGAAGAGAAATAACCGATCTTTTAATTGCGGTCAACCGTCAATACAACAAATCCGATTACATCCCCTGCATCGCCTGGGGCAGAAATGCACGGTTTGCTTCAAATCTTCAGGTCGGGGACAACATCAGAATCTGGGGACGGGTTCAAAGCCGTGAATACCAAAAGCATCTGAGCGAAAACGAAATTGTCAACCGCACGGCGTACGAGATTTCCATTTCAAAGCTGGAAACGGTTTCCGAAGAGCAAAATCATATGCTGAACGCAGAATAATGCTAATATGAAAGGGCTTCCTTTGGAGCTCTTTCTTTTTTTGTCCTCCCCTTTATTGACAAATGCCTTTAATTGATGTAAAATGTAATATAGGGGGTAATATTCTATGAAACTAAACGAACTGAAAATCGGCAAATCCGCCTATATAGAATCGGTTGATTGCGAAAATAAGCTTTTAAGAAGGCATATGCTCGATATGGGGCTCACGCCGGGAACCGAGGTTACATTGGTAAAAACCGCTCCAATGGGCGATCCTCTCGAAATTCTTATCCGAGGCTACGAGCTTACGCTTCTTAAGTCGGAATGTTCCTATATTTCGGTTAAACCGATTGAAGATAAACAGGAAAATCTGCCTTCACCCTCCCTTCATGACATTGCTCATCCGAAGGTGGGCGAAACCGTTAAATACCATGTAAAGCAAAGGGGCGATAAGCTTTCGGAGTCGGAAACAATCACATTCGCCCTTGCAGGTAATCAAAACTGCGGAAAAACCACGCTGTTTAACCGTTTGACCGGAGCAAATCAGCATGTGGGGAACTTCCCGGGGGTTACGGTCGACCGTAAGGACGGTGTGATTAAAGGCTATCCAAACTCCCTTATAACCGACCTTCCCGGCATTTATTCACTCTCCCCTTACAGCAGTGACGAAACCGTTACACGGTCTTTTTTGCTTGAAAACAGACCTAAGGGCATAATCAATATAGTTGACGCTACAAATATAGAAAGAAACCTGTATCTCACAATGCAGCTTATTGAGCTTGACATACCCATGGTTGTTGCGCTTAATATGATGGATGAGGTGCGGGAAAACGGCGGTGCAATCATGATTAACCGCCTTGAAGAAATCCTCGGTGTGCCCGTTGTGCCGATTTCCGCCGCCAAAAACGAGGGCATTGCGGAGCTTTCCCGTCATGCAATGCACGTTGCGATGTACAGAGAACGCCCCGGACGAATGGACTTTTGCAATGCCGACGGCAAGGACCGCGGTGCAATGCACAGATGCATTCACGCAATTATTCACCTTATCGAGGACCACGCAAAGCGTTATAAAATCCCCGTAAGATTTGCGGCTACAAAGGTGGTTGAGGGCGATGATGACATCATTTCCGCCCTGCACCTTTCAGAAAACGAGCTTGAAACCTTAGAGCACATCATTGTGGAAACCGAGCACGAATGCGGTAAAGACCGCTGTGCAGCTCTTGCCGATATGCGTTTTTCCTTCATTGAAAGCGTTTGCAAAATGACGGTCGCAAAGCCAAAGGAAAGCCGTGAGCACATAAGAAGCCGGAAAATTGACAAAATCTTGACCGGAAGATTTACGGCAATCCCTGCATTTGCTGCTATTATGGCTTTGATTTTTTACCTGACCTTTTCGGTAATCGGGAAGCATCTTACAGAGCTTATGGAAGCCGGAATTTCTTGGCTTACAGGCGTTTGCAGTAATGCCCTTTCGGCGTACGGAATTAACCCCGTGGTGCATTCTCTTGTAATCGACGGTATTTTCACAGGTGTAGGAAGCGTGCTTTCCTTCCTGCCGATAATTGTGGTGCTGTTTTTGTTCCTCTCAATTTTGGAGGACAGCGGATACATGGCAAGAATTGCTTTTGTTATGGATAAACTGCTCAGAAAAATCGGACTTTCGGGAAGGAGCTTTGTGCCTATGCTGATCGGCTTCGGCTGTTCGGTTCCGGCAATCATGTCCACAAGAACTATCCCATCCGACCGTGACAGAAAGCTGACAATTATGCTCACGCCCTTTATGAGCTGTTCCGCAAAATTGCCTATCTACGGGCTTTTTACAACGGTATTCTTCCCAAAATACGCAGGTCTTATAATGATCGGGCTGTATTTTTTCGGCATTGCTACCGCAATTCTTTTTGCATACCTCTTAAAAGGTGTTGCATTTCGCGGCGAGCCTGTTCCCTTTGTTATGGAACTGCCGAACTACCGTCTGCCCGGCTTTAAGAATGTTTTTAAGCTCATTTGCGAAAAGGCAAAGGATTTTATCACAAAAGCATTCACAATAATTTTCCTTGCATCGGTCATTATTTGGTTTTTGCAGACCTTCGACACAAGGCTCAATGTCGTGACCGATTCATCAAAAAGCCTGCTCGCTCTTATCGGAAGTTTTGCCGCTCCGATTTTTAAACCCTTGGGCTTTGGCGATTGGAGAGCTTCCACGGCACTCATTACGGGTTTTGCCGCAAAGGAAAGCGTTGTCAGCACTCTGACGGTTCTCTTAGGCGGCTCGGCGGAGCTTATAAGCACTATGTTTTCGGTTCAGACCGCTTTTGTTTTCCTTGTTTTCTCACTGCTTTACACCCCTTGCGTTGCGGCTATTGCCGCCGTGCGTTCCGAGCTTGGCAGTAAATCAGCCGTTTCGATTTGCGTTGTACAGTGCGTCATCGCATGGATTATGGCATTTGCGGTAAAGCTTATTTTAGGGGTGATTTTATGAACACGGCTTCATACATCCTACTTGGCTTGATAGTGCTTTGGATACTTATTGCCGTTATCTTTCAGACACGAAAAAAAGGCTGCGACGGCAACTGCGCAGCCTGCAAAAATTGTATTAATCGGAGGAATAAAAAATGAACATCTGTGTAGCATCGGACATTCACGGTTCGGAATTTTACTGCGGTCAGCTTGTGGAAGCCTTCAAAAACGAAAACTGCGACAGGCTTCTTCTGCTGGGTGACATTCTCTATCACGGGCCGAGAAATGATTTGACTTATAAATATAACCCGAAAGCCGTTATTGAAATGCTGAACGGAATTTCGGATAAAATTATTGCCGTAAGAGGAAACTGTGACGCCGAGGTCGACAACATGGTGCTTAATTTCGATATTTCCGCACCGAACCTCCTTCTGAGCATCGACGGGATTGATTTTTACGCAACACACGGTCATCTCCCCGTTCCGCCCATAAAGGACGGAACCATTCTTCTTTGCGGTCACACGCACGTCCCGGCATTCGAGAAAAATGAAAATATCTATTACTTAAACCCCGGCTCCGTGTCAATTCCGAAAATGGGCTCGGAAAGGGGCTATATTGTAATAAAGGACGGCATAATTACACGAAAAACCCTGAGTGGCGATGTAACCTTCCAAAAGAATATGAAGTAATTAATCGTTCTTTTTGGGCGTATGTACCCCGAACTTTTCAATGAGCGACCTTTGAACCCTCTTTGCATCAACTGACCTCAGGGGTATTTTTTCGGTGCACGCCTGCGCCGCCGCAACTCCGGCACCTTCGCCTATCGCAAGGCAAATCGGCATAACTCTGAAGCTTGAATGTGCCATATGGGTTGCGGAAATGTTCCTGCCGCAAAGCAGAAGATTGTCAATCCCCTTTGGCAGTATCGAACGATAAGGAATTGTGTACCGCTCGTGATTTGACTTAAGATTATTCTTGTCGGAACCGCTTCCCGTCAGGCTGTGATTTCCGAATACAGCGCAGGCGTTTGACACAATCCAATCGTCAAAAATTTCTTGGTTCAGAATATCCTGCTCCGTAAAGGTGTACTCGCCCACAAAATGAAGCGTTTCCCTTACACCGATGGTTTCTGCCGTCTGCAAAAGATAGCAGTTTTCGTATCCCGGCACGCACTCCCGAAGAAATCTCACGATTTGCGGAACTTGCCGCCTTGTCAAAAGCTCTGCCTTGGTCAAATCCTCGGACTTTGTTCCGTCTACCCCAATTACATTTGTCATGTTCACAAACGCCGTTCCCGGATTAAAGCCCTCTATCAATATTACATGACCGCAGGGACGGTCGATTTTACCCTCCGAAAGATAGCGCTCCATCTTATCTTCAAGCTCGGGATTAGTTCCGAACGTCGGATAAACCGCCCGCTTCTCGTCCACTCCCCCAACCGAAAACTCAAGGGACATGGGCTGCATAAGCCCGTCACTCTCGCGACCTTTTCTGTATTCAACGCCACTGCTTTTAGCAACCGCACCGTTACCCGTTGCATCAATATAAACCCTCGCCTCAAACTCTTCAACATCAGTTCCGCAAAGCACATTTATCGCCTTGATACTGCCGTTTTCCGTCCTTGCACTTACAAAAACGCTATGAAGCATCAGCGTAACGCCGGCTTCCTCCAAAAGCTGTAAATACACCGTCTTGAGCTTTTCGGGATCGTACACAGACCGCCTTCCCCTGACCTCCGTTACAAGTGAACGGATTTTTTCGTAAATCCCGCCTCGAACCGTTCCGCACCAAAGGCTCAATAGCCCAGATGTTCCCATTCCGCCGACACATCCGCTCTCTTCAAAAAGAACAACATCCGCGCCCGATTTCGCCGCAGATATAGCCGCCGCAACACCCGAAGGTCCTCCGCCGATTACCGCAACATCAAACTTTCTTTGCATAATTTTCTCTCCTTAAGTGTTATTGCCCTAATTATATCACCCGGCATATTGAGTTGTCAACTTTTTTACCAAAAAACGCTTGACTTATGGAAGATTTAATGGTATAATATACTTTGTTTTGGAGAAGTATCGAAGTGGTCATAACGGGGCGCACTCGAAATGCGTTTGTCGGAAACGACACGTGGGTTCGAATCCCACCTTCTCCGCCAATTCCGGTTGTAGTTCTACTGCAGCCGGCTTTTATTATAATATTATACATTAACATTAATAGCTTCAAGCATCGCATTTGCAGAAAGTATCTTGGAATCGTATTTTCCGAAATCCATTTCTTTTTAAAAAACTTGGAAATGTGCTCGTTAAGTAGTTTGGAAGTAACAAATTCCCTATTTCATCCACGCAAACATACTCAAGATATTCCTTATTATATGATTTTTTGAATTTCTTCTGATACATTTCTTTTAAAAAGCGAGGTGTTTTGTAAAAAAACAGTAAATACGCTTTTTGTTTTTGCCAGAGGATAGTTGACAAAAGTGAATCATTGTGGTATAATATTCAGAGTTTAATATTTAGCAAAATCGGCGAAAGCCGGTGACGCAAAGCAAAGAGGCTAAAGCTTTATGCCACGCCAGTCCAGCTGCAATGATAAGAGTCTTTCAAGGCTTTCTGTTATTGCAGCTTTTCTTTTTGCAAGAGGGGATTTTATGAATGTTGTAACAAGAGAAGAAAAGAAGTTTTTAATAAATATTGATGAGTTTCGTTCTAAATCTCATTATCTCGATATGCTAATGATACAAGATGAGCATAACGGGACAGACGGCTACATCATACGTTCACTCTATTTTGACACAATTTACGATGACGATTTCTTTGAAAAGCTTGAAGGCGTTGAAACCAGGCGAAAAATAAGACTTAGAATTTATGACCCAAAGCACGATTTTGCAATGCTTGAAATGAAGCAAAAGCAAGGGGCAAATCAGAAGAAACGCTCACTTCGTATGACAAAAGCGGACGCAGAGGCGTTAATTGCCGGAAAGTATGAAGTTTTGTTAAAATACAAAGAGGATTTTGCAAGAGAATGTTACGGACTTATGCATTATAAGTGCTACCGACCGAAAACGATTGTTCAATATAACCGTAAAGCGTACATTGCAAAGGAAAATAAAATCAGGCTTACCTTTGACAATAACATTGTGGCAACGGAAACCAATTTTGATTTATTTTCGGAAAATCTTGTGATGTATCCTGTTTTAGATAAGTTTAATGTGGTGCTCGAGGTAAAGTTCAACGGATTTTTGCTCGATTACATCAGGCAGTTTATAAACAGTATCAACAAAAGTGAGCTGTCAGTAAGTAAATACGCTTTAGCAAGACAGCAAAGCTATGATGAAATATGATAAAAGGAGTTTTTGAAAATGAGAAGTCAGATTTTTAATCTTATCAAAGACCAGCAAACTCTCTCGTGGGAGCAGATTGCAGCAAATATTTTAGTTTCGGGAATTTTGGGATTTTTAATTTTTATATCCTATATGATTTCACACCGAGGAACAATTTACAGTAAAAAGTTTAATGTATCACTTGTTGTTTTAACAGTTCTTACCTCAATGGTTATGACGGTTATCGGAAACAATGTAGCACTTTCCCTTGGTATGGTCGGTGCACTTTCTATTGTTCGTTTCAGGACGGCAATTAAGGATTCAAGAGATACCGTTTACATATTCTGGACAATCATTGTGGGTATCTGCTGCGGTGTGGGAGACTTTATCGTTGCAGGTATCGGAAGTGCATTCGTATTTATACTTTTTCTTATATTGGGTGCAATCAAGAATAATAACCGCATGCTTGTAATCATCAGGGGTAACCGTACCAAAGAGGCACAAATTCAGGCTGTAATGTATAAATTTTTTGGTGCAAAAGCGGTGCTCAGAGTGAAAAACTCAACAACAGAATCTATTGAATTTATTTACGAAATTACTGCAAAGCTTCTTTCTCAGGCAGAAAGGAAAAACAACATTGGTATCTGCGATGAGATTTATAAAATCGGTAATATCGAATATGTTAATACCGTTATGCAAAATGATGAGGTTTCAAATTAAACCTATTAACTGACCGCAAAAGGAGGTGCCGGGGTTGAAATATAAAATAATAGGAATGTCTGTTACAGCCTTGGTGTTGGTCATGGTCCTTTGTATAAGTTTTATTATGCCGGAGGATAACGGAAAAAGGTATCATCAACATATTGAAGCAGAAGAAAAGGCAGCTTGCTCACACACAGACGGAAAATTCTGCACGCATCTTCCTATCATTAAG